>JBJMNJ010000301.1:0-4972 GCA_045804325.1 Gemmatimonadaceae bacterium | reverse complement strand
AACGTATCTCGCGAAGGGCGGCTTCCTCATCGTCGACGACTTCATGCGCGGCGAGTGGCACAACTTCGAGCGGCAGATGCGTCGAGTACTACCTGAGGCCCGAATAGACCGCCTCGACGTCTCGCACCCGATCTTCCAGGCCTTCTTCGGCCTCGACTCGCTCGAGATGTCGTACCCGCACGACCGGTTCCTGAAGGCGGAGTTCCTCGGGATCCACGAGGGCAACGACCCGTCGCGGCGGCTGATGGTGATCATCAACTACAACAACGACATCGGCGACTACATGGAGCACTCCGGCCAGGGGTTGTGGCCGGTGAACACGAGCAACGACGCGTACAAGCTCGCGATCAACTACATCATCTACGGGCTGACGCACTGAGCGCGCCGAGTCGTGGCCGCGGCAGCACGAGCGCCGTTCGCGGCCTGCAGCGTCAGCGCAGGAACCGCCGCGCGAGCTGCTCCATGCGGTCGTCCTTCTCTCGCACGGCCTCGGCGAGGATCTCCTCGACGTACGGCTTGAGCTTCGGCTCCCCCCAGTAGTATCCCGTCGCCCGCTCGGCGAGCTGCGTCTCGCTCACGCGCGCGGCGTCGAGCAGCGCGCGCGCCGCGATCCGGTCGAACTCCGGGTCGGTCCGCGGCGGGAGGCCGTAGTTGCGGCGGGGCATCTCCCCCTCCGCGTCGTCTCTCAGAAATGCCTGCGACATGCGCGCTCCTCCGGCGGGTGCGTCCACGCTGACGTGTGCCCGGAAGATAGCGGGACGCCGCTCCTCACCGCGCCCGGACCCCCGCGGCCTACCGGCCTGCCGGCCGCCGGCGTAGCGTGAACGATCCTCGCACCCGAGCACCGTGCCGCACCGTCACGCACTTCCCCGCGGCCTCCGGGCCGCCCTGCTGTTCCTCGCCCTCGCGGCGCCGCTCGCGGCGCAGTCGCGCGCGCCCCTCGTGATCGGCGAGACGTTCACGCTCGCCTCGAAGGCGCTGGGCGAGACGCGGCGGATCAACGTCTACGCGGCGCGCGGCTACTCCACGGATACGCTCGCCCCGCTCCCCGTCCTCTACATGCCCGACGGCGGCATCGCCGAGGACTTCCTCCACGTCGCGGGGATCCTGCAAGTCTCGGTGGGCAACGGCACCATGCGCCCGACGCTCCTCGTCGGCATCGAGAACACCCAGCGCCGCCGCGACCTCACCGGTCCCACCGACAACCCGGAAGACCGCAAGATCGCCAAGCAGGTCGGCGGGTCGGCCTACTACCGCAACTTCCTCCGCGACGAGCTCAAGCCGTACATCGAGGCGCACTACCGCACGACGAAGGAGTCCGCCATCGTCGGCGAGTCGCTCGCCGGCCTCTTCGTCGTCGAGACCTTCCTCCTCGAGCCCGGCCTCTTCGACACCTACGTCGCCTTCGACCCGAGCCTCTGGTGGAGCGACCACCGGCTCCTCGACTCGGCCGCCGAGCGCCTGACGTCGCGCTCGAACGCCGGCAAGACGCTCTGGCTCGCGAGCAGCGACGAGTGGGAGATCGCCGCGAAGACCGCGCAGCTCGCGACCGTGCTCCAGCGCGGCAAGTTCCCCGGGCTCGCGTGGCGCTACGTGCCGATGCCCGAGGAGACGCACGGGACGATCTACCATCCGGCGGCGCTGAAGGCGTTCCGGGCGCTGTTCGCGCCGGCGAAATAGCTCTCGGCCCTCGGCTATCCGCGGCCGAGGGCCGAGGACCGCGGGCATTGACGGTTCATTCCTCTTCGACTGTGAGCCCCGCCCCATGAGAACGATGCTCGTCGGCGCCGCGCTCGTGCTCTGCGCGGCCGCGTCCGTCGGACCTGCGCAGCAGCCCGCCACGCGGCCGAACGTCGTCCTCATCATCACGGACGACATGGGATACGGCGACCTCGGAAGCTACGGCGCGCCCGACGTCCGCACGCCGAACATCGACGCCCTCGCGCGCGACGGCGTGCGCTTCACCGATTTCTACGCCAACGCGCCCTCGTGCACGCCGACGCGCGCGGGGCTCATCACCGGCCGGTACCAGCAGCGACTCGGGCTCGAGTACCCGCTCGGCATGCAGCGCGGCGACTGGGACCGCGGCCTGCCCGCGAATGGACGGTCCCTGCCGCAGCTCCTCAAGAACGGCGGCTACGCCACCGCCCTCGTCGGCAAGTGGCACCTCGGCTGGAAGCCGGAGTACGCACCCGGCCGCCACGGCTTCGACTACTTCTTCGGCTTCAAGTCGGGCTTCATCGACTTCTACCAGCACACCACGCCCGACATCCCCGGGGGCCGCGACCTCTTCGAGAACGAGACCGCGGTCGAGGTGCCCGGGTACATGACGGACCTCGTCACCGAGCGCTCCATCCGGTTCATCGAGCGCAGCGCGCGCGGGCCGTTCTTCATCGACGTCGCGTACAACGCGCCGCACTGGCCCTACCAGGTGCCCGACCATCCGACGGTCGCGCGCGACAGCGCCCGGCACCTCGGACCCTTCGACGACTCCACGAGCACGCGCGCCGACTACGTGGCGATGGTGGAGCGCGTGGACCGCGGCGTCGGGCAGCTCCTCGCGGCGATCGACCGCCTCGGGCTGCGCGACAACACGATCGTCGTCTTCACGAACGACAACGGCGGCGAGTGGCTGTCCCGCAACGACCCGCTCTTCCACCGCAAGCTGAGCGTGTGGGAGGGCGGCATCCGCGTGCCGGCCATCGTCCGCTGGCCGCGTCGCGTCCCGGCCGGCCGCGTGACCTCGCAGGTCGGCATCACCATGGACCTGACCGCCTCCATCCTCGCGGCGAGCGGCGTCGCGCTCCCCGCCGACCTGCGCCTCGACGGCATCGACCTGTTCCCGATCCTCGAAGGGCGCGCCCCGCAGGTCGAGCGCACGCTCTTCTGGCGCGCGCACGCGGCACGCCAGCAGCGGGCCGTCCGCTCGGGCGACTGGAAGCTCGTCCAGGACATGAACCGGTGGCTGCTCTTCGACCTGCGCGGCGACGTCGGCGAGCGCACCGACCTCGTCGCGCAGCACCCGGAGGTCGCGCGGCGGCTGCGCGCGCTGCTCGACGCGTGGGCGCGCGAGGTGGACGCGGGGCGCGGCGGAAGCTGAGGGCCCTGCGCGGGTGGGTGGCGATAAGCATGGAAGCTTTCGCGCCCCCGGGGCGTCTCACCGGAGTGGCTCACGGATGAAGCGGAGGCCCGCCCATGTCCTACCTGTCGCTCGGTCTCGCCATCGCCTGCGCGATCTGCCTCGCCGTCCGCGCGCCCGCACCCGATAGCTCGTCCCCCGCGGTCGCCGCCGACTCCTCCGCCATCGCGTTCGCGTCGAAGCGGGACGGGAACTGGGAGATCTACCTCGCGGACCCCGACGGCCGGCGGCAGACCCGCCTGACGACGCGCGACGGGCAGGAGCGGTTTCCGCTCTGGTCCCCCGATGGGACGCGCATCGCCTTCGGCTCGCAGCCGCGCGCCGAGGTCTGGGGCTGGGAGCTGTGGGTCATGGACGCCGACGGCGCCAATGCCAGGCGCCTCTGCTCCCGCATCGTCGCGAAGAGCGGTCGCGACTGGTCGCCCGACGGGAGCCGCATTGCGCTCACGGCTCTCGTGGACGGGGACATGGAGGTCCACGTGGTGCGCGTGGCCGACGGTACCCTGACGCGCCTGACGAGTACGCCCGGCGACGATCGCGACCCGTCGTGGTCTCCGGACGGCGAGCGCATTGCCTTCTCCTCCATGCGCGACGGCAACCGCGAGATCTATCTCATGCACGCTGACGGGACCGGGCTGGCGCGCCTCACGCACGACACGGCCGCTGACGGCAGCCCCGCCTGGTCGCCCGACGGCTCGGCGATCGCCTTCGTGTCGGGGCGCGACGGCGGGAAGGACGTCTACCTCGTCCGGCCGGACGGCGGCGGCACCACGCGGCTCACGGTCGGCGCGGGCGTCACCAACGACCTCTCGCGCTGGTCGCGCGACGGATCACGCCTCGCGGTGCAGACGGCGCGCGGCGGCAATTACGACATCGAGATCGTAGACGTCGCCAGCCGGCGGCGCACGCCACTCGCCGCGTCGCCGGCCTACGACGGCAGCGTGAGCTGGTCGCCGGACGGCACGCGCCTCGTCTTCGTCTCCGGGCGAGACGGAGCCGATCGCCTGTGGATCGCCGACGCCGACGGCGGCCGGCCACGCCCGCTCACGACGACGCCAGCGCTGTCGCCGGCGGGGGCGAGGCGCTGAAGGCTCTCGGAGAGATGGTCGCACCGGGGATCACAGCCCGAGGGCTACGCCTCGTCAGGCGGCTCGGGCGCCGGCGCCTTCGCCTTCCGCGGGTGCGCCGCCGAGTGCGCGTACAGCGACTCCACCTTCGCCCGCGCCCACGGCGTCCTCCGCAGGAACTTGAGCGACGAGCCGATGCTCGGGTCGTGCGTGAAGCAGCGGATCGCGATGCGCTCGCCGAGGCCGCCCCAGCCGTAGCGCTCGACGAGGTGCTCGAGCATGGCCTGGAGCGTGACGCCGTGCAGCGGGTCGGGGCGGCGGGGCGCGTTCATCCTCAGGAGCTCGCCTTCCTCGAGCGCTTCGGCTTCTTCCCGGCGCCGTTGAGCGCGACCGCCTCGCGAACGAGCGCCTTGAACGCGGTCTCGTCGACCTCCTCGCCTTCGCGGATGTCGATCGCGCGGCGTGCGTTGCCGTCGAGGCTCGAGTTGAAGAGGCGGGACGGATCCTCCAGCGACGCGCCCTTCGGGAAGGTGAGCTTCACGACGCTCTTGTAGGACTCGCCGGTGCAAATGATGCCGTCGTGCGACCAGACCGGCGTGCCCATCCACTTCCACTCCTCGACCACGTCGGGGTCTGCTTCCCTGATCAGCCGGCGCATTCTGCCGAGGGTCTCCCCGCGCCAGTCCGCGAGATCGGCGATTCTTCGCGAGATGAGCTCCGATCCCGACTGGCCTTCGCTCGCGCTCGACTCGTTCATGTTCACATC
>JBJMNJ010000300.1:0-4485 GCA_045804325.1 Gemmatimonadaceae bacterium | reverse complement strand
CCGGCGGCGCGCGGAGCGGCGGCGGGGAGAGCACGTCGAGGTCACCGAGGGCGACGTGGCCACGGAGTTCGACGCGCTCGACGGCGTGGTCGCGGACGAGACGGCCGAGCGCGTACGCGCCGGGCTCGACCGCCTGACGCCGACGCAGCGCGAGGTCTTCACGCTGCGCGTGGGTGAGGGGCTGCCGTACAGGGACATCGCCGAGGTCGTCGGGACGACCGAAGGGGCGGCGCGGGTGCACTACCACAACGCGCTACGCGTCATGAAGGAGTGGGTGTCGACATGAGGGATTGTCCGAACGCCGAGATGCGGGACCTGCTGCCCGATCTCGTGCACCGAACGCTGAGCGACGGTGACATGGCGCGGGTGACCGCCCACGTGGCGTCGTGCGCGGAGTGCCGCGAGGAGGTCGCGCTGCTGCGCTCCGCGGCAGCCGCGCTGCGCGAGCGCCCGGCGGTGAACGTCGCCGCGATCGTGCGCGCGCTGCCCGCGCCGCCGGCGCAGGCGCCGCGCCTCGTGCTGGAGGGTGCGCCACCGCGCGTCGCCCGTCCGGCGAGCGCACCCGCCGCGCGCCGGCGAGCGTGGTCGCGCGCGGGGGCCGTCGCCGCCGCGGCGGCCGCCGGGGTCACGGTGTTCGTCGCGCGCGACCGCGTGCCGGGCCTCGTCAACAGGGCGAGCACCGTCCCGGGCGCCGCGGCGCCCGAGTCGGCGATCGTGAACCCGGCGCCGACGGCCGCACGGCCCGGCGTTCCGAGCGGGGGCACCGCGGCGCCCAGCGGGTCCCCCGCGACGCAGCTCGCCATGTCCCTCGCCGGCGGGCCCGGCGACCTCACCGACGGGGAGCTCGAGGCGCTGATCGGCGAGCTCGAGACCATCGATGCGCTGCCGCGAGTCGAGCCGGAGGAGCACGTGGACCCCCTCCGCGAGGGCGGGGAGGAGTTCGAATGAGCCTCGCGCGCTCGCTGACGCGCTGGCTCGCCGCGCTGGCGCTCGCGATCGGGCCGGCATTCGCGGCCGCTGCGCAGGACGCGCCGCCGCAGCGCGAGGCCCTCGAGCAGCGCTTCCGCCAGCGCCTCGGGCAGATCGTGCAGCGCCGCCTGGAGCTCACGAACGATCAGGCCGCGAAGCTCCGCGCGACGAACCAGCGCTTCGAGCCGCGCCGGCGGGAGCTCCTGCGGGAGGAGCGACAGACGCGCCAGGCGCTGCGGCGCCAGCTCGCGGGCGGCGGCGCGAAGGCGAATCAGCGCGAGGTGGGGCGGCTGCTCGACGCCATGCTGGCGGTCCAGCACCGCCGGCTGGCGATCGCCGAGGAGGAGCAGAAGGAGCTCGCGGGGTACCTGACGCCCGTGCAGCGCGCGAAGTACTACGCGCTGCAGGAAGAGCTCCGCCGCCGCATGCAGGAGCTGCAGCAGCGCCGGCGCGCCGGCGCGCAGCGTTGAGGGGAGCGCCGCCGCAGCGTACATTCCGGCAGCACGCTCAGGTGGCGGAACTGGCAGACGCAGGCGACTCAAAATCGCCCGCCCGCGAGGGCTTCCGGGTTCGATTCCCGGCCTGAGCACTCCGAGACGATGCGGGGGCGGTCCGACGGCGGCCGCCCCCGCGATCGTTGCCGCCTCTCGACCGCATGACCTCCGTCCACCGGCCCCGCGACGACCGCCCCGTCGTCGCCGCGACGCGCCGCCTGCCCGATGCGGTGGAGCGCCGGCTCCGCGACCGGTTCGAGTTCCTGCCGAACGTCGGCGACGCCCCGCCCGACGCCGCGGCGCTCGCGCGGCTCCTCGCCTCGGCGGACGGCGTGCTGTGCACGGTGACCGACCGCATCGACCGCGCACTGCTCGCCCGCGGCGACCGCCGCACACGCATCCTCGCCAACTTCGGCGTCGGCGTGAACCACGTGGAGCTCGCCGCGGCGCGCGAGGCCGGCGTCGTCGTGACGAACACGCCCGACGTGCTCACGGACGACACGGCGGACCTCGCGCTCGCGCTGATGCTCGCCGCCGCGCGGCGAATGGGGGAGGGCGAGCGCGAGCTGCGCCGCGGCGATTGGGCCGGCTGGCGCCCCACCCACATGCTCGGCGCGCGCGTCAGCGGGCGCACGCTCGGCGTCGTCGGCTTCGGCCGCATCGGGCGCGCGGTCGCGCGACGCGCGCGGCTCGGGCTCGGCATGTCCGTCCTCGCATACGGCCCGCGGCTCGCTCCCGACGAGGCGATGGCGGAGGGTGTCGAGCCCGTCGCGTCGCTCGACGAGCTGCTCGGGCGCGCCGACTTCGTCTCGCTGCACTGTCCGGCGACGCCGGAGACGCACCACCTCATCGACGAGCGCCGCCTGGCGCGCATGCGTCCGGGTGCCGTGCTCGTGAACACGGCACGCGGGTCCGTCGTGGACGAAGCGGCGCTCGCCGCCGCGCTGCGGAGCGGCACGATCCGCGCGGCCGGTCTCGACGTGTACGAGCGGGAGCCGGCGGTGCACCCCGACCTGCTCGCGCTCGAGAACGTCGTGCTGCTGCCCCACCTCGGCAGCGCGACGGCCGACACGCGCGAGGCGATGGGGCACCGCGCCGCGGACAACCTCGAGGCGTTCTTCTCGGGGCGCCAGCCGCCGGACCGGGTGGCGTGAGCGCCGGACGGGCGCACGGCGGCGGTGCTTGCCGCCCCATTTTCGCTCCGGTTAGCTTTCCGCGCCCGGGGTGATCGCCCGGCGACCCCGTCGGGCGCCCCGCCGCCGCTCCACCGAGCGGCCTGGAACCACCGTCCCCGCCCAATGCCCCTCTCGCTCTCCGTCCGGAAGGCCGATCTCGCGTCGGCGGACGCGCCGCTGCTCGTCGTGCTCCTCGCCAAGGACTGGACCGTCGACGGCGCGCTGGCGCGCGCGGACGAGCGGCTCGGGGGCGCGCTGGCGCGCCAGCGCGAGCGGCGCGACTTCCGCGGCGGGCGCGACGAGACGATGCATCTGACGGGCGGCGCGCAGGGTACGACGCGCGTCCTGCTCGTCGGCATCGGCCAGCCGAAGGACGACGGACGCCCGCACGCCGTGCGGCGCGGCGCGTCGATCGCCGCGCGACAGGGGGCAAAACTCGGCGTCGGCTCGCTCGCGCTGTACGTGCCGGGCGCGGACGCGGCGGCCGTCGAGAGCGCGGCGGCCGGGCTGATCGCGGGCGCGTGGCAGTGGACCGAGACGAGAACGCAGCCGCCCGAGGACGAGCGCCGCGCGCCGCTGGCCGACGCGGTCATCCTCGTGGACGAGATGGCCGGCGCGGAGGAGGCGCTGCGCGTGGGGACGGCCATCGGCGAGGGGCAGGAGCTCGCGCGCCGCCTGGGCATGACGCCCGGCAACATCTGCACGCCCGACTACCTCGCGGACACGGCGCGCGCGGTGGCGCAGCGCCACGGCATGGGCATCACCGTGCTGGGTCGGAAGGAGATGCAGGAGCAGAAGATGGGCTCCTTCCTCGCCGTCGCGCAGGGCACGCCGCAGGAGCCGCGGCTCGTCGCCATCGAGCACATGAAGGGGAAGAAGGGCGCCAAGCCGGTCGTGCTCGTCGGCAAGGGCCTCTGCTTCGACTCCGGCGGCATCTCCATCAAGCCCGCGCAGGGGATGGAGTGGATGAAGTTCGACATGTCGGGCGCCGGTGGGGTGATCGGTGCCATGGACGCCATCGGCCGGCTCGGCCTCGAGGTGAACGTCGTCGGCCTCTTCGGCTCGACGACGAACATGCCCTCGGGCACCGCCATGAACCCCGGCGACGTCGTGCAGGCGTCGACGGGGAAGTACATCGAGATCATCAACACCGACGCCGAGGGGCGCCTCGTGCTCGCCGACGTGCTCGCGTACGCGAAGCGCTACGAGCCGGCCGCCGTGATCGACGCGGCGACGCTCACCGGCGCCTGCGTCATCGCGCTCGGGCACACGGCGACGGGCGTCATGGGGAGCGACGCCGCCCTCGTGCGAGAGGTCCTCGACGCGGGGAAGCGCGCGGGCGAGCCGGGGTGGGAACTTCCGCTGTGGGACGAGTACAAGGAGCTCATCAAGAGCGACGTGGCGGACATCAAGAACTCGGGCGGCCGGCCGGCCGGCACGATCACCGCCGCGCTCTTCCTGCAGGAGTTCGCCGAGGGGTATCCCTGGGTGCACCTCGACATCGCCGGCACCGCGTACTCGGAGAGTGACCTCGGCACGATGCCGAAGGGTCCGACCGGGGTGCCGGTGGGAACTTTCGTGGAGTTCGTGCGGGGGAGGGCCACCTGAGGCTCGCCGGGGTCGCACTCGCGCTGGCGCTCGCGGCGCTGCCCGCGGCACTCGGCGCGCAGGTGACGCCGCGCGACACCGCACGCACGCGCCGGGACTCCGCCCGCACGCCGCAGGACACGGCGCGCACGCGCCGCGACACGAGCACCGCCGGCGCGCCGCGCAGCCGGCCCGAGGCCGTCTTCCCGGTGCCGCCGCGCGCGGACTCCGTGGTGGTCGACTCCACGAAGGCGCGCGAC
>JBJMNJ010000299.1:0-7957 GCA_045804325.1 Gemmatimonadaceae bacterium | reverse complement strand
CCGCGCGCCGCGCCGCGCCCGGCCGCGCGTACGCGAGCGCCGACGGCAGCGCCGCCGCGGCCGCGACGACGGCCGCGAGCGCCACCGGCCACCCGAGCGCGAACGACACCTCGCCGCGCTCGAACAGCACGGGGCGGTACTTGAAGAGGAACTCGAAGAGGGACTCGACGAACGACGTCACGATGCTCCCCTGCGAACGGCGGCCAGCTCCTGCTCCCTACGCCCGAGCGCGCGAAGGCGTTGCCACGCGGTCGGCATTCTTATTGTCACCCCGGTGCGCGACAGCCGACGCGCGGGGGCTGTAAAGGTGTTGTGAGGGCTCTCCGCGCCTCACGCCGCATCCGCGACGGGCGCCGGTCGTGCGCGCCACATCAGGTACGCGGGAATGCCCAGCAGCACCACGCCCAGGCCCACGGCCGCCCGCGCCGGCTGCGCGCCGACGGTGTTGGCCACGATGAGCGCCGCGCTCGCGACGAAGAGCGCCGGCGTCACCGGATAGCCCGGAACGCGAAAGGACCGCGGCGCCTCGGGCTCCCGGCGCCGGAAGACGAAGATCGACGCGCCCGCGAGGGCGTAGAAGATCCACCCGGTGAACACGACGTACGTCAGGAGCTGCTCGAAGGTCCCCGTCGCGGCGAGCACCATAGCCCAGAGGGACCCCGCGACGATCGCGAGCGCCGGCGTGCCGAAGCGCGGGTGCACCTCCGCCAGCCGGCGGAAGAAGACGCCGTCGCGCGCCATGCTGAAGTAGACGCGCGGCGTCGTGAGGATGAGCGCGTTCGCCGCGCTGAACATGGCGACGAGGATCACGGCGGCGACGAGCTTCCCCGCCGCCGGTCCGAGCACCGCGCCCACCGCCTCGGCCGCGACGCGCTCGCTCCGCGCCGCGCGCGCCGCGCCCAGCGCGGCGACGTACGCGGCGTTGGCGAGCAGGTAGAGCCCGACGAGCACGGCCGTCCCGGCGATCAGCCCGCGCGGGATCGTGCGCTGCGGATCCCGCGCCTCGCCCGCCGTGAAGGTGGTGTACTGCCATCCCTCGTACGACCACAGCACGCCGATCATCGCGAGGCCGAGCCCGACGAGCGGCGACGGCCGCGGCTGCGCGAGAGGCGGCGGGCTCCCCGCGCCATAGGTGCCCTTCGCGAGGAGCAGCAGCCCGAGGACGAGGATCGCCCCCGCCTTGATCGCCGTGGTCCAGGTCTGTACGTCCGCGGACCGCCGCGTTCCCCGGACGTTCAGCCACGTCAGCACCGCGATCACGGCCACGGCGACGAGCTTCGCCGCGACGGCGGAGACCGGGACGAACTCGCGCAGGTACCCCGCGAACGCGACCGTGAGGGTCGCCACGGCTCCACTCCCCACGACGAAGAACATCGTCCAGCCGAAGAGGAACGCCGGCATCGGCCCGAAGGCGTCGCGGATGAACACGTACATCCCGCCGGCGTCGGGGCGCTGCGCGGCGAGCTCGGCGTAGGTCAGCGCGCCGAGGAGCGAGAGGATGCCGCCCGCGAGCCACACGAACGCCGAGGCGCGCAGCGTTCCCCCCGTCTGGGCCAGCACCGTCGCCGGGACGAGGAAGATCCCCGAGCCGATGACGGACCCGACGGTGAGGAAGAGCAGGTCGCGCAGACCGAGCGTACGCGCGAGGGTACGGGACATGAGGCACGATACGTCCGGTACCAGCTTCCGGAAAGCGACGACGGCCGTCGGCCCTGAGGGCCGAAAGCGCCCTACGCCGCCGGAAGGCTCAGCGTGAACGTGCTCCCCACGCCCGGCTCGCTCTCCGCGGTCAGGTCGCCCCCCATCACCCGCGCGAGGTCGCGGCTGATGGCCAGCCCGAGCCCCGTCCCCTCGGAGGCCGTCGTGTAGTTGCGATCGAGCTGGACGAAGGGCTCGAAGATCGTCTCGAGCTTGTCGGCCGGGATCCCCGCGCCCGTGTCGCGCACCTGGACCACCGCCCGGTCGCCTCGCCGCTCGCACGTCAGGGCGATGCGACCGCCGGGCGCGGTGAACTTGACCGCGTTGGAGAGGAGGTTGAGCAGGATCTGCCGCAGCTTCTCCTCGTCGGCGCGCGCGGCGATCGCCGGATCGCATTCTGGGGAGTCGAGCTGGTGCCCGCGCGCCCGGAGCTGAGGCGCGACCAGCGCCTCCACCTCCGCGGCGACGGCGGCGAGTCGCACCGTCGTGACCTGAAGGCTCACGTGCCCCGCCTCGAGCTTCGCGAAGTTGAGCACGTCGTTGATGAGCGAGAGCAGGTGGCGCTGGCTCCGCCGGATGCGGTCGAGGTCCTCCTTCTGCGCCGCGGTCACGGGGCCGCGCACGCCGAGCGCGAGGAGGTCGGCGTACCCGGCGATGGCGTTGAGGGGCGTGCGCAGCTCGTGGCTCATCACCGTGAGGAACTGCATCTTCGCGCGGTTCGCCTCCTCCGCCTCGGCCCGCGCGCGCCGCTCGGCCCCGCGCAGCCGCGCCCGCCCGAGCGCCTGCGCGCACTGCTGCGCCACCGAGAGGAAGTAGCGGACCTCGTCCTCGTCGAAGTCGTGCGGGTGGTCGAACGTCCAGAGCAGGGACCCGCGCGTGACGCCCTCCACCGCGAGCGGGAGCGCGGCCCACGCCTGGCCCATCGACGCCAGCTTTCCGGTGGGCCCGTACGCCCCGAACCGCGCCACCCACGCGTCGCGCGATCCGATGAACGCCGGCTGCCCGCCGCGCGCCGCCTGCGCCATGGGGATGCTCGCCGCGAGCGGCCACCGCCGGCCGCGCGACATGCACGCGGCCTCCGGGTAGCCCGTCGAGGCATGCAGCTCGATCTCGTCGCCGCGGTCGGTGATGAGCGCGAGGGCGCCGGCATAGGCGCCGGCGGAGAGCACCGCGCGCGCCATCACGAGCGCGCCCACCTCCTCCACCGTCTCCGCCCCCGCGAGCGCCACCGTCACGTCCTGCAGCAGCTCGGTGCGCGCGGCGGAGGCCTCCGCCCGCCGGCGCGCCGCCTGCGCCTCGGCGTAGAGCCGCGCGTTGTCCATGGCGACCGCCGCCCACCCCGCGATCCCCACGGCGACGCGCTCCTCGCGATCGCCGAACACCCCCGGCGCCTCGTGCCCGAAGAAGAGTCCGCCGAGGGCCTCGCCCTTCGACGAGAGCACGGGGACGGCGAGGTAGCTCACGACGGAAAGGTGGCCGGCCGGCATGCCGAAGTGCGGCGCCATCGTCCCGTACCGCGGGTCCTTCGTGATGTCGTCGCTCCGCACGACGCTCGTGCCGCGGAACGTCGGCTCGAAGACGGGCGTGTTGCGCGGCATCGGAAACCTGGAGAACGCCTCGCGCGGCGCGCCGCTGATCGTGTACAGCGTGTACGACTCGCCGCGCTCGTTCAGGACGTTGTAGAAGAAGGCCCCGAACCGCGCACCCGTGAGCGCCGTCGCCTCGTCCGTGACGGTCTGCACGATGCGCCGCACGTCGAGCTCGCGCGTCAGCGCCGCGCCGATGCGCTGCAGCATGTCCACGAGCCGCGCCTCGTCGCGGAGCCGGTCCTCCTGCAGCCGCGCCGCGCTGCGGTCGCGCGTGACGCCCACGACGCCCACGAGGCGCCCGTCGCCGTCGTAGACCGGCGTGTCGCGCACCTGGGCGAGGAACGTCGTGCCGTCGCGCCGGCCGAGCAGGATGTCGCCCTGCCACTGCTCGCCGCGCGTGAGGCACTCCATGATCTCGCGCGCCTGCTCGCGCGACTGCTCCGCGGGCGTCACCTCGGTGATGGTCCGCCCGAGCGCCTCCTCGGCCGGCCAGCCGAAGAGCCCCTCGGCGGCGTGGTTCCAGAACACGATCGTCCCGTCGAGGTCCGTGGCGATCACCGCGTCCCCGAGCGCGTCCAGTAGACGCGCCTGGAGGACGGCGCGGAAGGCGCGCCCCTCGCTGCGGTGGTCGATCGTCTGCGTCTCCCCCACGTCCCTCCTCGCGGGCTCACTCTCGTCACGGGTGCTCGGCGCAATCTGCCGCCAGGCGCACCGGTGCGGTAGCGCGTCGGACTAGCGTGCGGCGGCCGCGAGCGAGAGGGACACGAACAGTGCGCGCCCGGGCGCCGGCTCGTAGTACTTCTGGTCCTGGTCGTTCACGACGACGGACGGCACGTAGCGCCGGTCGAAGACGTTGTAGACGCCCGCCGAGAGCGCGAGCCGCGGCCGGCCGAACGCGCCGCGCACGCCGGCCCGCAGGTTGAGCAGCTCGTAGCCCGGCACCCACACGCGGTTCGCGTCATCGGCGAACGCGCCCCCGGACACGACGCCCTCCGCCGTCCCGTGCAGCACGCCGCGCTCCGCCGTGAGGCTCCCCTGGAGCTGGTGCCGCGGCACGCCGGGAATGCGCTTCCCAGCGAAGCTCTCGCCCGCGACCTCGTACTCGCGGAACTCGAGCGCCGCGAGCGAGTACGCCGCGGCCGCCCGCAGGGGGCCGAACGGGGCGGCCGCGCCGACGTCCATGCCCTGCCGGCGCGTGCGCCCCGCATTCCGGTAGAAGCTCTGGTTCCGCGAGACGCGGAACTGCACGAGCTCGTCGCGCACGTCGGTGTGGTAGGCGGCCGCGTCGAACTCCACGCGCCCGAGCGCCACCCCCTTCACGCCGGCCTCGAAGGTCGTGGCGCGCTGCGGGTCGAGCGTGCGGTTGAATCCCGCGGAGCTGTCCGGCCGGTTCGCGAGCTCCGTCGTCGTCGGCGTCTCGAACGCCGTCGAGACGCTCCCGTACACCGAGACGAGCGGCGCCGCGCGTACCACGAGCCCGACCGCCGGGCTCACCGCGCGCAGCGTCCTCGCGCCGGACTCGTCCGGGTTCGGCGGCGTCGCGCTCGGCAGCACGAGCCGGTCGCGCACCTCGAACCGCACCATGTCGCCGCGCGCCCCGGCGCTCAGCAGCGCGCGCGAGCCGAGCGCGACCTCGTCGCGCACGTACGGGCCGATCGAGGTGACGAGCTCGCGCTGGTCCGTGAGCAGGCTGCCCCGGTCGTCAACCGCGCCGTTGCAGCGGGTGGCGGGCACGTTGGGCGGCGGGCCGCCGATGCAGTTCGTGTGTGCGCGGCGGTCGTCGTCGAGCCGCTGGTACTCCGCTCCCGCCGTGAGCCGATGCCGCGTCCCGAGCAGCCGTGCGGCGGCCGCGCCCCGCACCCCCGCCCCCCACTGGGCGCGGTCCACGTCGATGATGCGCGGGATGATGGGATTCTCGAGGTCGCGCGTGCCGCCGTGCAGCACCGCCTCGACCTCGTAGTCGTCCGTCGCGCGCCCGGCGGTGAGCCCCACGATGCTCTGCCGCACCGTCTTCGACGCCCCCTTCCGCACGGCGACGGTGTCGGCCGCCCGCGGGTCCCGCCGCAGCTCCTCCAGCGTGAGCGACCCCGGGTTCTCGGCCAGCGGCGCGTCGTAGAGCGTCGCCTGGAGCGCGACGGTGTTGCGGCCGCGGGTCGCCGCCGCGCGCGCCCACGCGGAGCGCGACTCGAGGCGCGAGTGCGCGCGCCACCCGTCCGCCTCCGTGCGCGCGAGCTGTGCGCGATAGCCCATGGCGCCAAGCGTGCCGCCCGCCTGTCCGATCCACCGGCGCAGCCCGTCCTCGCCGGCGAGGCCGCGCGCCTCCACGTCGAGCGGCGCGGCGGGCGGCGGCGCCGAGCGGATGTCGATGACGCCGCCCGCCGCGTTGCCGTAGAGGGACGACGCGCTGCCGCGAATCACCTCGACCGTGCCGACGCTCTCGAGGTCGAGGTAGTCCACCGGCGTCTGGCCGTCCGGGAGCGTGAGCGGCACGCCGTCGCGGAGCACGCGGACGCCGCGCACGCCGAACGCCGAGCGCGCGCCGAAGCCGCGCACGAAGATGCGGGGGTCCTGCGTGGGGTTCGTCCGCGTGGCCACCATCACGCCCGGCACGAGCGCGAGGGTCTCCTCCAGCCCGAGGTGGCGCTGCCCCGGCCGGAGCGAGTCGGGGCGCGCGACGGTCATCGCGAACGGGAGCTCGAGCGGCGATCGCGCGCGGTCGCGGGCCACCTCCACCCGCACCGGCGCCAGGCGCGCGGTGCTGTCGCGCGCGCTGGTCGAGTCCTGCGCGGCGGCGCCTCGCGCGTCGCCGAGGAGCGCTGCGGCGACGAGCGCTGCGGCCAGCGCGGCGGCGGCTCGGGTCACTTCTCCGGCTGCGGGGGGCCCGCGGTGATGGCGAGTGTCACGCGCTCGATCTTCTGGTCGTCGCCGCCGAGGAGGACGGCGGCGAGGTTGTCGGAGGTGATCAGCGTCGGCAGGCCGCTCCACGGCGCCCCGGCCCCGCGCGGCGCGGCCGCCAGCGAGTCGAGCCGACTCACGTCCCGCCGCATGGCCGCGGCCGAAGGATACAGGAAGGCGACGAGCTCCGCCCGCCCGAGGCGGAGCCGCGCCCCCGCCACGCTCATGAACGCGGGGCGGGCCGAGTCGCCCGAGTCGCGCGGGACGAGGCCGGCGGCGTCGAGGCGCTCGCGCAGCGTGCAGGCGTCCCAGTGTCCGGTGCGCGGGCACTTCGGCCGCGCCGGCGGCGGCTCGTAGGCCGCTGCGGCGGTGCGCGCCGGCTTCTCGGCGTCCCTGCCGCACGCGGCAGCCGCCGCGCAGGCGCAGAGCACGGCCGCGGCGGCCTTCCGCCGCCCCCCGACGAGCGTCATGCGCGAAGTGTAATTGCGCGCGCGTCCGGGCGCGGAATGCCCGCGTCGGCCGACGGCTCTCGCGCGAGGGCACGCACGCTCCCATCTTCACCCGCGACGCGTGGGCGCCCTCCCCGGCGTCACCTCCCCATCCGGAGGCTCCATGCCCGCCACGCCGCGCCGGCGCGACGCGGTCGCTCGGCTCCGCCCCGCCCTCGCCCTCCTCGCGGCCCTCACGGCCCTCGCGGCCCTCGCCGCGTGCGCCCCGGCGACTGCCGCGCGCCCCGACCGCGACTCGCGCGTCATCACCGCGGACGACATCGAGCGCGTGAAGGCCAATACCGCCTACGAGGCGATCGTGCGCCTCCACGCCGAGTTCCTGTCCGCCCGCGGCCAGAGCTCCATCGCCGGCGCCGACCCGCAGCGTGAGCCGATGGTCTACCTCGACAACGCGTTCGTGGGCCGCGTCGCCTCGCTCCAGGGCATCGCGGCGCGGCAGATCGCCTCGATCCGCATGCTGCGCATGGCGGAGGCGACCCAGAAGTACGGCACCGGCCACACGGCGGGCGTCATCGAGATCACGACGAAGCGCTGAGGCGGCGAGCCGCGGGGCTAGTAGTACACGAGCGTGTGCGACCGCAGCTCCTTCTCGAGGCCGAAGCGCACGACCTGCCCCGGCCGCACGACCAGGACGTCGGTCGTCTGCGTGCGGCGGTAGCCCACCGGCACGGCCCGGAAGCGCACGTCCCGCCCCACGTAGACGCTCGGCAGGCCGAGCTGCGCGCTCTGGCGCGAGGTGACGAAGCCCAGGCGCCGGGACTGTCCGCCCGCCACGACGTAGACCCGCACGTCGTAGTTGCTCTGGTTCTGCACCTCGAGGATCGCCTCGGGGATCCCGGCCGCTGGGAGCGCCTCCGCGCTGTCGGCCACGGCCTCCGGCGGGTCGGCGACCGGACCGCGCGGGGCGCACGCCGCGACCGTCGAGGCGAGCAGGACGGCGAGGGCGAGGGCGGAGCGCCACGCGGCGGAGGGCAGGCGCCGGGGCCGGCGCGTCGGCTGGGTCATCAGGTGGAGGCTCTGGTTGAGGCGTCGGCGGGCTCGGCGACAAACGTCCCACCCATGGGTCAACGGTACCGGGACGGGTTGCGGTGGGCGCTGGGCGGGCGCTCGCGATCGGGGAAATTACGAGGAAATCGTGTCTTAGCGATGTGATTCTCTTGACACGACACTCACACGGGGATTACAACCTAAGACTCCTTTTCCTGACAGGTCCCCCACACCTCCCCCTGGGACCGGTCGGGCGTGTCGCATTCCGCTCTGCCCCCG
>JBJMNJ010000298.1:0-8234 GCA_045804325.1 Gemmatimonadaceae bacterium | reverse complement strand
GCGCGCGCACGAGCTGTACGGCGAGTTCCAGGGGCGCTTCGACCTGATCCGCGAGGGGCGCTACCTCACGGTCATGAACCAGAACACCACGATCGCCGACCTCCGGCCGAACAGCGGCATCTGCCGCCCGCGGCAGGAGTTCCAGGAGCTCCTGAACATCCCGCAGCGCGAGCTCGCGGCGAACCCGCTCATGACCCAGAACCCGGGCTACTGATCGCCCACGCCGGCCGAGGGCCGAGAACGCCTCCGAATCCACCGACGCGCGTCGTGACCCTCCACGCCCTCGACCTCCTCATCATCGCCGCCTTCTTCGCGGCGACGCTGGCGGTCGGGTTCTGGATCTCGCGGCGCGCGTCGCGGAGCCTGCGGAGCTACTTCCTCGGCGGCAACAGCATCCCGTGGTACGTGCTCGGGGTGTCGGACGCGTCGGGGATGTTCGACATCAGCGGCACGATGTGGCTGGTGTACCTGCTCTTCGTGTACGGCCTGAAGAGCATCTGGATCCCCTGGCTGTGGCCGGTCTTCAATCAGATCGTGCTCATGGCCTTCCTCTCCACCTGGCTCCGGCGCTCCGGCGTCATGACCGGGGCCGAGTGGATCCGGTTCCGCTTCGGGACGGGGCGGGGCGCGACGCTGGCGCACAGCATCGTCGTCGTGTTCGCGCTCTGCAACGTGATCGGCTTCCTCGCGTACGCCTCCCTCGGCATCGGGAAGTTCGCGAGCACGTTCCTCCCCTGGCAGCTCCACGCCGACCCGTACTGGAACGAGCGGCTGTGGGGGCTCGCCGTCGCCGCGGTGACGACGCTGTACGTGGTGAAGGGCGGCATGTTCAGCGTCGTCTTCACGGAAGTCCTGCAGTTCTGCATCCTCACCATCGGCTCCGTGAGCGTCGGCGTCCTCGCCATGCGCACCGTGAGCCCCGAGGTGATGGACCGGTTCATCCCCGCCGGCTGGCGCTCCCCGTGGTTCGGTCGCACGCTCGACCTGGACTGGACGGGGATCATGGACGCCGCCAACGCGCGCATCGCCCAGGACGGCTGGACGCTCTTCTCCGCCTTCTTCGGGATGATGCTGTTCAAGGGGCTGCTCCAGTCCGGCGCGGGGCCCGCGCCCAACTACGACATGCAGCGGATCCTCTCGGCCCGGTCGCCGAAGGAGGCCGCCAAGGTGAACGCGTTCGTGAACGTCGTGCTCTACCTGCCCCGCTACATGCTGGTCACGGGGCTCACGGTGCTCGCGCTCGTGTTCTATTCGAAGGAGCTCAACGCGATGGGGAGCGGGGTGGACTTCGAGCTCATCCTCCCGTTCGCGCTGCGGAGCTTCGTGCCCGCCGGCCTCCTCGGCCTCCTCATCACCGCGCTGCTCGCGGCGTTCATGTCGAACTTCGCGGCCACCGTGAACGCGGCGCCGGCCTACGTCGTCAACGACATCTACAAGCGCTACCTCCGGCCGGACGCGGACGAGCGGACGCTCCTCCGCATGAGCTACCTGACGTCCGTCCTCGTCGTGCTCGTCGGCACGGGGTGCGGCTTCTTCGTCGCCTCGCTCAACAGCATCGTCCAGTGGATCGTCTCGGCGCTGTACGGCGGCTACACGGCGTCGAACTTCCTCAAGTGGTACTGGTGGCGCTTCAACGCGTACGGCTACTTCTGGGGCATGGTGGGCGGCATCGCCGCGTCGATGCTCACGCCGCTCGTCGCGCCGACCGTCACGCCGATCTACGCGTTCCCCGCCATCCTCGCCGTCTCGGTCGTCGGCTGCATCGCCGGCAGCCTCGCGACGGAGCCCGATGACGAGGAGACGCTGAAGCGGTTCTACCACCGCACGCGGCCGTGGGGCTTCTGGGGCCCCGTTCACGCCAAGCTGGCGCGCGAGTACCCGAACGTGCAGCCCAACCGCGACTTCGGGCGGGACATGTTCAACGTCGCGGTCGGCATCGTCTGGCAGACGTCGCTCGTCGCGACGGCCATCTACCTCGTGCTCGAGCAGTGGCGCGCGCTGGCGCTCTGCGTCGCGCTCGTCGCGGTGACGACCACGGTGCTCAAGTTCACCTGGTACGACCGCCTCCAGGACTACCCGGCCGACCTCGCCGAGGCCGACCGCGCCCCGGGCGTCCCGGCGCCGAGCGTGCCGGCGGCCGAGCGCCCCGCGGTCGCGGGCGTGCGCTGAGGCGGCGCCGGGCGCGCGAGACACCAGCAGCATAGGCGGCACCATGGAACTGGCACACCCCATCGCGACCCTCCAGACGCTGGCGTTCGAGGCCCGGCTCCGCGCGCTGGAGGCGGCCCACGAGGCGCTCCTCTCGCGGCCCAACGAGCCCGTGGGCCTGGGGGGCGGAATCTTCGAGCGCTACAAGCACCCCGCGCTCACCGCCGAGCACACGCCGCTCTTCTGGCGCTACGACCTCGACCCCGCGACGAACCCGCGGCTGCTCGAGCGCCTCGCCGTCAACGCCGTGTTCAACCCCGGCGCGATCAAGCACGAGGGGCGCTACCTCATGGTCGCCCGCGTGGAGGGCGCGGACCGCAAGTCGTTCTTCGCGGTGGCCGAGAGCCCGAACGGCTGGGACCGGTGGCGCTTCTGGGACCGCCCGGTTCGCATGCCCGAGACCGCCGAGGCCGACACGAACGTGTACGACATGCGCCTGACGCGGCACGAGGACGGCTGGGTGTACGGCGTCTTCTGCACCGAGCGGAAGGATCCGCGCGCCCCGCACGACCTCTCGGCCGCCGTCGCCCAGGCCGGCATTGCGCGCACGCGCGACCTCGTGACGTGGGAGCGCCTGCCCGACCTGGTCACGCCGTCGGAGCAGCAGCGCAACGTGGTGCTGCACCCGGAGCTCGTGGACGGGAAGTACGCGTTCTACACACGCCCGCAGGACGGGTTCGTCGACGCCGGCTCCGGCGGCGGCATCGGCTGGGGCCTCTGCGACGACATCACGCGGCCCGAAGTGCGCGAGCAGCTCGTCGTGGACGCGCGCGCCTACCACACGATCAAGGAAGTGAAGAACGGGCAGGGCCCCCCGCCCATCAAGACGGCGCGCGGCTGGATGCACCTGGCGCACGGCGTGCGCAACACCGCCGCCGGGCTGCGCTACGTGCTCTACCTCTTCGTCACCGACCTGCGCGAGCCGTGGCGTGTCACCAGCGCGCCCGGCGGCTACCTCATCGCCCCGGAGCGCGAGGAGCGCGTCGGCGACGTGTCGAACGTCGTGTTCAGCTGCGGCTGGATCGCCGACGACGGCGGCACGGTGTTCATCTACTACGCCTCGTCGGACACGCGCATCCACGTCGCCCGGAGCAGCGTCGAGCGGCTGCTGGACTACGCCGAGAACACGCCCCCGGACGCGATGCGCTCCGCGGCGTCGGTGGAGCAGCGGCGCGCGCTCATCGACCGCAACCTCGCGCGGCGCGGGCGTCGCGCGTGACGGGGGCGGCGGCGCTGCGGCGCGTGCGATCGGAGATGCGGCGCGAGGTGACGGAGCGGATCCTCCCGTACTGGGAGACCGTCGCCGCCGACGAGCGGCACGGCGGCCTCGTCGGGCTCGTGACGGCGGACGGCACGCGGCACCTCGATGCGCCGAAGGGCTCCATCGTCCACGCCCGCGCGCTCTGGACCTTCGCGACCGCGTCCCACACCGTCGGCGGCGATGCGCAGCGCGACGTGGCGGACCGGCTCGCCGAGCACTTCGTCGCGCGCTTCCTCGACCCCGCGCACGGCGGCGTCTACTGGATGATCGAGGCCGACGGGCGGCCGCGCGACGACCGCAAGCACGTCTACGCGCAGGCGTTCGCCATCTACGCGCTCGCCGCGCACGCGAGCGCGGGACGCCCGGAGAGCCTCGCCCGCGCCGTCGAGCTCTTCCGGCTCGTGGAGCGCCACGCGCACGACGCGGTGAACGGCGGCTACGAGGAGGCCTTCTCGCGCGACTGGCGGCGGCTCGACGACGTCCGCCTCAGCCCCGAGGACGCGAACGAGCGCAAGAGCACGAACACGCACCTGCACCTGCTCGAGGCGTACACGAGCCTTCTGCGCGCCTGGCCCGACGCCGACCCGCTGCTCGCCGTGCGGCTGGGCGAGCTCGTGAAGCTCTTCCTCGATCGGATCGTGGACCCGGAGTTCGGGGCGGCGATCCAGTTCTTCGACGCGGACTGGCGGCCGAAGTCGCCCGTCCACTCGTTCGGCCACGACATCGAGACGGCCTGGCTGCTGCTCGACGCCGCCTGCGCGCTCGACGAGGCGACGCTGACGGTGCGGGCGCAGGTCGTCGCCGAGCGCATCGCCGAGCGCGTGCTCGCCGACGCGCTGGACCCGGAGCACGGCGGGATCTTCTACGAGCGTCGGGCGGACGGGACCCTGAACACGGACAAGGTGTGGTGGGCGCAGGCGGAGGCGATCGTCGGCTTCGTCGCCGCGCACCGGCTCACGGGGCGCCCCGAGTTCGGCGAGGCCGCGGTGCGCACGTGGGACTTCGCGCGGCGCCACCTCATCGATCTCGACGGGGGCGAGTGGCTCTGGAGCGTCTCGCGCGACGGAAGCGTGAGGAGCGACCGGGAGAAGGTGGGGCCGTGGAAGTGCCCGTACCACACCGCGCGCGCGTGCATCGAGGTCGTGCACCGCGTGCCCGCGATCGTGGAGGAAGCGGGGGTGGCGCGGTGAGCGCGCGGCGGATCGCACGCCTCGCGGCCGCGCTGC
The DNA here is from genome assembly GCA_045804325.1 of Gemmatimonadaceae bacterium. Classification (GTDB taxonomy): domain Bacteria; phylum Gemmatimonadota; class Gemmatimonadetes; order Gemmatimonadales; family Gemmatimonadaceae; genus JBJMNJ01. The sequence continues at coordinate 3,539 of JBJMNJ010000298.1, read as the reverse complement.
TCGCGGCCGGCGCGTGCGCGGGGCGGACCGACCCCACCCTGGCCGGCGCATCGGCGGCCGCCCTGGCGGCCGCCGACCCGATGGATTCGCGCGCGACCTCCGAGACGCGCGCCCTCTTCCACAACCTCCGCGCGCTCGCCCGCACCGGCGTGATGTTCGGCCACCAGGACGACCTCGCGTACGGCGTCACGTGGTCGGCGGAGCCCGGGCGCTCCGACGTGAAGGAGACGGCGGGCTCGTACCCCGCGGTGTACGGCTGGGACGTGAGCGGCCTCGAGCGCGAGTCCGGCGCCAACATCGACGGCGTGGAGTTCGCGCGCCTGCGCGCCTGGATTCTCGAGGGGTACCGGCGCGGCGGCGTGATCACCGTCAGCTGGCACATGGACAACCCGGTGAGTGGCGGGAACGCCTGGGACACCACGCGCGCCGTCGCCGCCATCCTGCCGGGCGGCGCGCGGCACGCCGAGTACCGCCGCTGGCTCGACCGCTTCGGCGCGTTCGCGCGGAGCCTGCGCGGCCCCGGGCGCACTGGCGACACCACGCTCGTCCCGGTCGTCTTCCGCCCCTTCCACGAGAACAGCGGCGGCTGGTTCTGGTGGGGCCGCGGGCGCGCCACGCCCGAGGAGTACAGGGCGCTCTGGCGCTACTCCGTGCACTACGTGCGCGACACGCTCGGCGTCCACAACCTGCTGTGGGCGTACTCGCCGAACGGGACGGGCGACTCGACGCGCGCCCGCGTCGTCGAGACGTACCCGGGCGACGAGTACGTGGACGTCATCGGGCTCGACCAGTACTTCCAGCCGCCGCGCGCCGGCGCGCCGGACCCCGCCGAGGCGCTCGCGCGGCTGCTGCGCGTGACGGTCGAGGAGGCGGAGGCGCGCGGCAAGATTCCGGCGCTCACCGAGACCGGGCTCGAGACCGTGCCCGACTCGCTCTGGTGGACGGGCACGCTGCGGCGCGCCATCGCCGCCGACCCGGTGGGCCGGCGCATCGCGTGGGCGCTCGTGTGGCGCAACGCCAACCGCGCGCGCGAGCGCCGCCTGCACTTCTACGCACCGTACCCCGGGCACCCGAGCGCGGCGGACTTCCGCCGCTTCCGGGACGACCCGCTCGTGCTCTTCGAGGACGAGCTCCCCGATCTCTACAAGCCATGACTCGCCCGACCGCCGTTGCTGCCGCCGCGCTGCTCCTCGCGAGCGCGCCGCTGAGCGCCCAGCCGACCGATCCCGCGATCGGCCGCCGAGTGGACGAGCTCCTCGCCCGCATGACCCTCGAGGAGAAGGTGGGCGAGATGACGCAGCTCGCCCTCGACGCCGTGGCGAAGAGCCCGTCGGGCCCCGGCCGCCCGCTCGTCCTCGACTCCGCCAAGCTCGAGAACGTGCTCGTCAACCGCCACGTGGGCGCGCTGCTCAACGTGTTCGGCTCGGCCATGACGCCCGAGAACTGGCGCGAGACCATCACGACCATCCAGCGCTTCGCGCAGCGCAAGCGCCTGAAGATCCCGGTGATCTACGGCATCGACGCCGTACACGGGCAGCACTACCAGACGGCGAGCACGATCTTCCCGCAGAACGTCGCCATGGGCGCGACGTTCGACCCGGAGCTCGTGCGGCAGGCGAACCAGATCACCGCGTACGAGACGCGCGCGAGCGGCATCAGCTGGAACTTCTCCCCGGTGCTCGACCTCGGGCGGCAGCCGCTCTGGCCGCGCTTCTACGAGACGTTCGGCGAGGACCCGTACCTCGCGAGCGTGCTCGGCGTCGAGGCCGTCCGCGGCAACCAGGAGGACCCGCGGCCCGCGCTGCGCGCGCTCCTCGGCAATCGCCCCGGGACGCGCGCCGAGCGCGCGGCCCCGGCGCCCGTCGGCAGCCCGGTCTTCGTCGCCGCCACCGGCAAGCATTACCTCGGCTACTCCGTCCCGCTCAGCGGGAAGGACCGCACGACGGCGGTGATCTCCGACCGCGAGCTGCGCGAGATCTTCGCCCGCCCGTTCCGCGCGGCCATCGGCGCGGGGCTCCGCACGGTGATGGTGAACTCGGGCGACATCAACGGCGTCCCCGTGCACTCGAGCCGCGAGATCCTCACCGACCTGCTGCGCGGCGAGCTCGGATTCACGGGCGTGGTGGACTCGGACTGGGAGGACATCATCCGCCTGCGCACCGTGCACCGCGTGGCCGCCACCAACCGCGAGGCGGTGAAGATGGCAGTCATGGCCGGCGTCGACATGAGCATGGTGCCGCTCAACTTCTCCTTCACCGACGACCTCATCGCGCTCGCGAGGGACGGCGAGGTGCCGATGTCGCGCATCGACGAGGCGGTGCGGCGCATCCTCCGCCTCAAGCTCGAGCTCGGGCTCTTCGAGAACCCGCTGCCCGACCCGGCGATGGTCGCGAACATCGGCGCGCCGGCCTTCCGCGCCGTCAGCCGCGCGGCGGCAGAGGAGGCGGTGACGCTGCTGAAGAACGAGGGTGGGGTGCTGCCGCTGGCGAAGACGGCGCGCGTCCTCGTGACCGGCCCGACGGCCAACGACGCGCGGTCGATGTTCGGCGGCTGGTCGTACACGTGGCAGGGGCAGGACACGGCGGCGTACCCGAAGGGGATCCGGACGCTGCTCGACGGGGTGCGCGACAAGGTGGGCGCGGCGAACGTGACGTACGTGCCGGGCGCGACGCTCGACTCGGCGCTCGACATCGACGCGGCGGCGGCCGCCGCGCGCGACGTGGACGCCGTCATTCTCGCGCTCGGCGAGGGCGCCTACGCGGAGACGCCCGGCAACATCGACGACCTCGCGCTGCCGGCGGCGCAGATCCGCCTGGCGCGCGCGGTGCAGGCCGCGGGGAAGCCGGTGATCCTCGTGCTGTATCATGGTAGGCCGCGCCTCGTGCGCGAGGCGGTGGACGGATCGCGCGCCGTCGTGACCGGCTACGAGACCGGCCCCTTCGGCGGCGAGGCAGTGGCGGGCGTGCTGTTCGGCGACGTGAACCCGAGCGGGAAGCTCCCCTTCACCTGGCCGCGCACGCACGGCGCCATTCTCATTCCTTATGATCGTGCGCGTCCGGCGGACGTCGGCGGCACGGACACGACGAACGTGGGCTACCGGCCCGAGTGGGCGTTCGGGCACGGGCTCTCGTACACGACGTTCTCGTACGGCGACCTGCGCGTGGGGACGCCGCGCGTGGGCGCGAACGACACCGTGCGCGTGTCGGTGACCGTGACGAACACCGGCCAGCGCGCGGGGAAGGAGACGGTGATGCTCTTCACGCGCCAGCTCTACGCGTCGGTGAACCCGTCGATGCGGCGGCTGCGCCGCTTCGAGAAGGTCTCGCTCGCGCCGGGCGCCTCGCGCACGGTGACGTTCGCGCTGCCGGCGTCCGAGCTCGCCTTCGTGGGCCGCGACGGCCGCACGATGGTGCTCGAGCCGGGGGAGTTCGACGCGATGGTGGGGAGCCTGACGGGGCGGTTCGAGGTCGCGCGGTGAGAATGGCCCTCGGCCGTCGGACTTCGGCCCTCGGCCGCCTCCTCGCGGTGGCGCTCGTCGC
>JBJMNJ010000297.1:0-11802 GCA_045804325.1 Gemmatimonadaceae bacterium | reverse complement strand
CGGCTGGCGGCGGACTTTCCAAGTCCGAGCTGCAGGGCGTGTACAAGACCATGCTCCTGTCTCGTCGCCTGGACGACAAGGAGATCCAGCTCAAGCGGCAGAACAAGATCTTCTTCCAGATCTCGGGCGCGGGGCACGAGGCCGACCTCACGGCGGCGGGCTTCGTCCTGAAGCCGGCGCACGACTGGTACTACCTGTATTACCGCGACCGCGCCCTCTGCCTCGCGCTCGGCATGACGCCCGCCGAGATGCTGTACGAGGCCGTGGGCGCCGCGGTGGACCCGAGCTCCGGCGGCCGCCAGATGCCGAGCCACTGGGGGCACCGCAAGCTGAACATCGTCTCGACCTCGTCGCCCACCGGGACGCAGTTCCTCCAGGCCGTCGGGTCGGCGGAGGCGAGCCTGCGCGAGCGCCTCACAGGCGGCGAGGCCGGCGACGAGGTGGTGCTGTGCACCACGGGCGACGGCACGACGAGCGAGGGCGAGTTCTGGGAGGCCCTCAACTCGGCGTGCAATCTCGAGCTCCCCGTGGTCTTCCTCGTCGAGGACAACGGCTACGCGATCTCCGTCCCCGTCGAGGTGAACACCGCGGGCGGCTCGATCTCGAAGCTCGTGACGGGCTTCCCCGGGCTCTTCATCCAGGAGGTGGACGGCTGCGACCTCCTCGCGAGCTACGAGGTGATGCGGAAGGCCGTGGACCACGCGCGGCAGCGCAAGGGCCCCGCCCTCGTGCACGCGAAGGTGATCCGCCCGTACTCCCACTCGCTCTCGGACGACGAGGTGCTCTACAAGCCCGACGAGGAGCGGAAGGCCGAGGCGGCGCGCGACCCGGTCGCCCGCTTCCCCGAGTGGCTCGTGGCGGAGGGGCACGCGACCGAGGCGGAGATCGCGCGCATCGGCGCGGAAGTGGAAGCGGAAGTTCAGGCGGCCACCGACGACGCGCTCCAGCAGGAGCAGCCCGGCCCCGAGACGGTGCACTTCGCCGTGTACTCGCCGGACGTGGACCCGACCGGCGAGCAGTTCGACACGGAGGACGACCCGCAGTTCTCCGGGAACGAGACGACGATGGTGGACCTGCTCAACGCCTGCATGAAGGACGAGATGCGGCGCAACGAGCGCATCCTCGTCTTCGGCGAGGACGTCGCGGACGTCTCCCGCGAGCAGCACGCCGGCAAGGTCAAGGGCAAGGGCGGCGTGTTCAAGGTGACGTGGGGGCTCCAGAAGGAGTTCGGCGCCGCGCGCGTCTACAACTCGCCGCTCGCGGAAGCGAACATCGTGGGCCGCGCCATCGGCCTCGCGGTGCGCGGGTGGAAGCCGGTCGTCGAGATCCAGTTCTTCGACTACATCTGGCCGGCCTACATGCAGCTCCGCGACGAGCTCGCGACGATGCGCTGGCGCTCGAACAACGCGTGGGCGGCGCCGGTGGTGGTGCGCGTGACCTACGGCGGCTACATCCGCGGCGCGATCTACCACTCGCAGACGGGCGCGAGCCTGTTCACGCACTGCCCGGGGCTGCGCGTGGTGTGCCCCGCCACGGCGCTCGACGCGAACGGCCTGCTGCGCACGGCCATCCGCTGCGACGACCCGGTGATCTTCCTCGAGCACAAGCACCTCTACCGCCAGACGTACAACAAGGCGGCGAACCCGGGCCCGAACTTCATGATCCCGTTCGGCAAGGCGAAGGTCGTGCGCCCGGGGACCGACGTCTCGGTGATCACCTACGGCGCGACCGTGCAGCGCGCCTTCGCCGCGGCCAACCAGCTCGCCGACGAGGGCATCGACGCCGAGGTGATCGACCTGCGGTCGCTCTCGCCGTGGGACCAGGAGGCGGTGTACGCGAGCGTGAAGAAGACGAGCCGCGCGATCGTGGTCTACGAGGACTCGATCTCCTGGGGCTACGGCGCCGAGATCGCCGCGCGCATCGCCGACGACTGCTTCGCCTGGCTCGACGCGCCGGTGAAGCGCGTGGCGTCCACCGACACGTTCGTCGGCTACGCGCCGCGGCTCGAGGACGCGATCCTCCCGCAGATCGACACCATCAAGCAGGCCTGCCAGGAGATCGTGCGCTTCTAGGGCGCCGCACGCGGCCGACGCTTCCGGCGGCGGGCTCGTTCCGCCGCCGCCGGGCGGTCAGACCGCGGTCTTGAGCCAGAGCGTGAACTCGGCGCCGCCGCCGGAGGCGGGGTCCACCGTCAGGTCGCCGCCCATGGCGCGCGCGAGGTCGCGGCTGATCGCCAGCCCGAGCCCCGTGCCCTCCTGCGGGTTGGTGAACGAGCGGCCGAGCTGCACGAAGGGCTCGAAGATCGCGGCGCGCTGGTCGTCGGGGATGCCCGGGCCCGTGTCGCTCACGCGGATCACCGCGCCGCCCGCGTCGGCGCCGCACGACGCCGTCACGTGGCCGCCCGACGGCGTGAACTTCACCGCGTTGGACAGCAGGTTCAGGACGATCTGCTCGACCTTGTGCCCGTCCGCCTCGGCCACGACCGTCGGCGTGCAGGGGCCGTGGTGCATGGCGATCTGCTTCCTCGTCGCCTGCGGCGCCACCATCGGCATCGCGCGCTCCACGATCTCGTGCAGAGGGACGGGCTGCATGTCGTACGCCACCTGCCCGGCCTCGATGCGGCTGTAGTTCAGCAGGTCGTTGATGATCGCGAGCAGGTGCTGCTGGCTCACTCGGATGCGCCGCAGGTAGTCGCGCTGCTGCTCGCTCACCGGGCCGGCGACGGCGAGCTCGAGGAGCTCCGCGTACCCGCCGATGGCGTTGAGCGGCGTGCGCAGCTCGTGCGACATCACCGCGAGGAACTCGCTCTTCGCGCGGTTCGCGGCCTCCACCGCGGCGAGACGCCGCGCGTTCTCCAGGGCGCGCTCCTCGGACGCCTTCCGCTCCGTGAGGTCGCGCGTGACCTTCGCGAAGCCGACGAGGTGCCCGCTGGGGTCGCGGAGCGCGGTGATCACCACGTTCGCCCAGAAGCGCGTGCCGTCCTTCCGCACTCGCCACCCCTCGTCCTCGAAGCGACCGTCGCGCGCCGCACCCTCGAGCTCCATCGTCGTCTTGCCGGTGACGAGGTCCTCGGGCGGGTAGAAGACCGAGAAGTGCTTCCCGATGATCTCCTCGGCCCGGTAGCCCTTGATGCGCTCGGCGCCGCGGTTCCAGCTCAGGACGTGGCCGGTCGGGTCCAGGGCGAAGATCGCGTAGTCGCGGACGCTCTCGACCAGCAGGGAATAGAGGCCGGAGCTCTCGAGGAGGCCCCCCCGAGTGCCACCCGACCCAGCGAACGTCGCCGCATCGCGCGATGGAGGAGTGACCTCCTCCTGCGGGCTCCCCTTCTTCTCGGGCTCTGGTCGGGTGGACATGCCGTTGCGGGGTGGTCTCATCGGCGAGCTCGCTCCATCGCGGTTCGTCAGGCGGCGCGACGACAAGACCGCCGGTCAGGGAAAACCTTACGGCGGTATGGGGTTGCATGGAAGGGGCCGCAAGGAGCCTGCCGCGCGGGAACACGCGTCGCGCGAAGGAGGCATCGCGCCGGCCCGGCCGTGCGCGCCGCGCGAACCTCGCTGCGGGGCAGTGAGGGGCTTCGAGATGCCAGCACAACGACTTAGGCCGGGCACGTCGGGTGCGTCGCGCCCTTCTCCGGGTGGTTAACGTTGTCTCATCCCGACGCCGAGGAGTGGCGCATGCACGACCTGGATCGCACGCGGGCGGAGCTGGAGCCGACGCTCGACGACCTCGACGCCCGCGGGTACGACGACGACCCGGCGGACGAGCACGGGGCCGAGGACGAGCATGGCCTCGAGCGGCCTGCGGGGGCCCCTGGAGAGGCTCGGGAGCGCGAGCTGGCGGCGCGGCTCCTCGAGCTGGTGGCGGAGGCCGCGCGGCAGGAGGCGCGGCACCTCGCGCCCGGTGCCCGTGACGCCGCGGCGCCCGCGGGCGCCCTGTGCCGTTGCGGCATCGCCCACGAGCTCCTCGGGTCCAGCGGGCGCTGGGTCCGCCGCGGCCGGCACATTCTCCTCCTCGACGCGTGAACCCGATCCTCGGAAGGTTCGCGATGAACGATCCGACGAAGCGGCTGGTGCAGCTCGCGAACGCGCTCCGCGACGTGTCGCAGGGAGTCTCGTCGGGCCTCCACGAGCCGGACGCCAGCGTGCTGCGCCGGGAGACGCGACTGCACGACGTGGCGACCCGACTGCACGCCAGCGTGCAGGACGCCCGCGGCGACGACGAGCACGAACGGCGGCGGGCGCAGGAGCGTCTGGTGGCCGCGACGCTCCCGCGGCTGGAGAAGCGCGCGTCGGCCCTGCGACGAGCCGTCGAGCAGCACCTTGCCGACTCGGAGGACGAGGCGGAGCTGTCGCCCGAGTTCCCGGAGTACGAGGCGGGGGCACGCGCGGCGCTGCAGGCCATCGACGACGCCCTCGAGGCGCTGCGTGTCGAGGTGGGCCCCCTCGCGATGTCCGCCGCGCCCGCCTGGCGCGCGGAGGCGGCGTCCGCCGAGGCCACGCCCGCGGATGCGGCGCTCGCGGACGCCGCGCCAGCGGACGCCGCGCCCGCGAAGTCGAAGACCGCGGGAGCCGCGCCCGAGCCGGCGCGGGCGGCGAGCGCCGGCGACGACGGCGCCACGGTGGGCACCGACCCGCGAGAGACCGGCGAGCGAGGCGCGGACCGTGGCGACGCCGCGGACGCGGAAGGGCGCCGCGACAGCGACGCGATGCTCACCCCCGAGACGATCGCGAACGCGATCGCGCTGGGGATCCGCACCGCGCTCGCGCAGATGCTGCCGCAGCTCCAGGCCGCGTTCCCCGCCCCGGCGCCCGCCGCGCGCGAGATCTCCGCCGTGACGCTACCGGGCATGCCCGAGACGGAGCTCTGGCGGGCAGTCACGTACCACTCCGAGCAGACGCAGTATGGACGGTTCGCCGCGTTCGTGGACGCGGTCTTCACCGGCGGCGCACACGGACAGAACGGCGGAGCGTCCGGCGGCGAGCATCGCCGCGGTCGGACCGCGCCGCCCGGCGACCCGTACAGACTGCTGAACGCCGCAGCGGACGCCTTTCTGCTCACGCACTCGGCGTCACTGAGCCCGGAGGCGGAGGCCGGCCCGCGCGCGCAGTGGACCGCGGCGACGCCCGACGCGGGACTCGCCAGCGCCACGGCGCGCTCGTCCGTCGAGCCGCTGCCGGTGGACGTCGGCGACCTGCGGGCGCGGCTCGCCGCCTTCATGGGCGACACGCCGCACCTGGACGCGATCGTCCGCGCGCTGGGCGGCGCACGGCGCGCGCTGTCGCCCTTCTCGCCGGTCGCCGCTCCCGACCCGGGGTTCGCGAGCCTGCTCGAGCTGTTCTGGAGCTACTGGCACGAGGAGGGGATGCTCGCGCAGACGCTCATCGCGCTCGCGCTGCGGTTCCAGGGCGTGCGTCGCGGCACGCGAGACCCGCTCGCCGAGCTCGCGAGCGACCCGCTCCGCCCGCTCAGCCGCGTGCTGTGGGGCTTCATCGAGGACGAGCCGAACCGCCTCAGCGTCGCCCGCCGGGCGTACGAGTACCACCACGAGTACGGGCTCGCGCTCGTCGGCCGCGCGGTGCCGCGTCTGCCGGCCAGCGACGCGGGGGCGCGGTTCCTGTCGGCGTTCCACAACGTGCTGCGGCGCGCGTCCGAGTTCCTCGGGCGGTCCGATGCGGGCGCCGCGGCCGACGCGTTCGCGCTGCTGAACGCGCTCGTCGAGCTGCACGCGCTGCTCGCCGAGGGGTCGGTGCGCCCGTACCGCGACGTGCCGTGGACCGCGCGCCGCGAGATGCTGGTGCAGCAGTGGATCCTCGCGCGGCCGGAGGTGCACGAGTTCCTGCGCGCGCGCGCGGCGCCGCCCCAGGCCGAGCCGTGGATGGGCGCGGTGGACGCGATGCGGCGGGTGCAGCGCTGGGGCGGCGCGAGCGCGCTGCACTTCCGCGACCTCGCGGTGCTCGGCGAGCGGCTCCTGCTCTCGGTTCGCCACCACCCCTGGCCCACCACGACGAGCCCGGAGCTCGCGCGGGCGTGGGCGCTCCACTTCCGGCCCGCGGTGCGCGGCTACGTCGACGCGTACCGCGCTGCCACGGGCGTGGACATCACCGCCGGCCCGCAGGCCGACGACACGCCGCCGTCGGCACTGCTGCAGCGGCGGTTCGCCGCGGGGCCCGCCAGGCGGTGACGGTGCGCGCGGCGTGACGAGGAGGGCACGGGCAGATCGTCCTGCCCGAGCCCTCCTCTCCCCTCCTACGGCCTCGGCGCGGCGACCGGAGCCGGGGCGGCGAGGGCGGCGGCCGGCGCTGCTGGCGCCACCGGCGCCACCGGCGCCAGGTCCGGCGACTCGGAGAGCTGCCGGTCGAGCCCCTCGATCTTGCGGTGGTGGACGTAGGCGACGGCGTTGCGGTCGCGGCGCAGGTCGCGGATTTCGGCGCGCGTCACGATCTCGCGCCGGCGGCCGAGCGAGTCCACGGTGACCGCGGTGGAGACGACGCGCAGGGCGACGCCGCGGTAGGGGCCGCCGTCCTGTCCCTGGTGCTTCGAGTGGATGGCGCGCGGCGACCGGTGCGAGGCGAGCATCACGAGCGAGTCGGCGAAGCGCTCGAAGGCGCGCCCGATCCGCGGGTCGATGTCGTCGGTGGTCCAGAGGTACGTCTCCGTGTGCGTCGCGCGGACGAAGCGCTTCTCGCGGTCCGCCGCGCGGTGCACGCGCTTGGTCGCCCGCCCGGCGCGCACGGTCGCCCCGCCTCCCGCCGACGCACCGGCGTCCGCGGACGCGCTCGCGGACGCGCTCGCGGACGCGCTCGCGGTCCCCTCCGCACTGACCTCCCACTCGGCGTCGGCCACCGCGGGCGGGTGGCCGGTGATGAACAGCGTGTCGTCCGACGTGACGAGGCGCTGCTGGGTGTCGAAGCCCTGCACCCGCACGTTCTCGTCGACGACGTCGATGTTCTGGTGCTCTCGGAACGAGCTGTTCTCGCGCACCCAGCGGCTCGTGTCCGCGAGCAGCGTCATCACCCCGGCGCGCTCGGTGATCAGGGCGCTCTCGTTCGCCTTGAAGAAGAGGGCACCCCCGGCGCGATCGCCGCCGACGCCGCGCCAGTGCTGCTCGGTCTGGGGAGCGGAGTCGAGGGACGTGCGCGAGGCGACCTCGAACTCGTACCGGTAGCCGGTGGGCGCGTACATGAACCACAGCAGGGCGGCGGCGCCGGCGAGCACCGGCACCATCGCGAGCGCGGCCTTCACTGGACGAGACGGCATGAAGACTCCTGAATCCTCGGAGGGGACGCAGCCCCTACGCCCGGGGCCGTCGGACGGTTTCTGACTTCAGGGAGTGCCCGGGGCCCGGCAGCGGCCGCCCTCCAGCGCCGGGACCGGAGGCTGGCGGAACTCGCAGGTGGAGGCGAGGCCGGCCTTCTCGTTGTAGGCGCGCTCCCGCCGCGCGAGCTCATCGAGCTTGCGGAAGAGCGCCGCCGAGTCCGTGGTGAGGCGGCAGTAGGCGACGTAGGTCCGCGGGCCGCCGCACGGGCGGTCGCCGACTGGGGCGACCGCGCACTGCGCGGCGGTCGCGCAGCCGTCGGTGCGGGCGAGCGCCCGCGCTTCGGCCTCGAGCCGGCGGACGGCGGCCAGGTCGCTGTCGGCGGGAACCGGTCCCCCGGGCGTGGCGGCGATGACGGAATCGGCCGGCGCGGGTGTCATCGTGCCCGCGGGGGGGGCCCCCCGGGCCGCGCTGTCACCCGCCGGTCGCTCCGTCGCGCCGCGCGCGCATCCCGCGATGGCGAGCGCGAGAACGAGCGGGACGCGGCGGCAGACGAACGTCTTCATCGGTGCCTCCGGGTTGAGCTCGCCTATCGCGTGCCCGCGGGCGCCGCGCCGCGCTCGAACACCACGCGCCCGCCGACGACGGTCAGCACGACCTTCGCGTCGCGGATGGTCTCCGGCGCGACGCGCGTGAGGTCGCGGTCGATCACGACGAGGTCCGCGAGCTTGCCGCGCTCGAGCGAGCCCTTCAGCCCCTCCTCGAAGGACGCGTACGCGGCGTTCACCGTGTAGGCGCGCAGCGCGTCCTCGACGCCGATCTTCTGCTCGGGCACCCAACCCCCGGGGTTGCGGTCGTCCAGCGTGCGCCGGGTGACGGCCGCATAGATGCCCTCGAGCGGCGTGGGGGGCGCGACGAACCAGTCGCTGCCGAACGCGAGGCGCGCCCCGGCGTCGCGCAGCGCGCGGAAGGCGTACGTCAGCTTGATGCGCTCGGGCCCGATGACCTTCTCCGCCCACCGCCCGTCGTCGATCGCGTGGTAGGGCTGCATGCTGGGGATGACGCCGAGGCGCGCGAAGCGGGGCACGTCCGCGGCGGCGAGGTGCTGCGCGTGCTCGATGCGGAAGCGCCGGTCGCGCGGACCGTTCTCGCGGGCGACGCGCTCGAAGATGTCGAGCTGCATGCCGATCGCGCGGTCGCCGATCGCGTGCACCACGACGTGGAGCCCCGCCCGGTCCGCCGCGCTGGTCCAGGCGTAGAGGTCCTCGGGGGTGTTCACGAGGAGGCCGCGGTCGCTGGGCGCGTCGGTGAACGGCTCGCGGAACGCGGCGGTGTGCGAGCCGAGCGAGCCGTCCACGAAGCCCTTGAGCGCGCCGATGCGGAGCCACTCGTCCCCACGGCTCTTCCGCGCGGCGAGGGTGTCGCGCAGGCGCGCCCAGCTGTCCAGCGGCACCGCGGCGTAGATGCGCGTGGCGAGCCGGCCGGCGCGGTGCGCGCGCTCGAACGCGGCGAGGTCGCCCCAGGAGCCCATGTGGTGCACGCTCGTGACGCCCTGCTCCGCCACGAAGCGCATCGCGGCGTCCAGCGCGCGGTCGCTCTGTACGTCGGTCGGCGCGGGGACGACGCGATCGACGAGCGCCTGCGCGTTGTCCTTGAGCACGCCCGTGGGCTCCGCCGCGGCGTCGCGCACGATGGTGCCGCCGTCCACCTCCGCGGTCCGTCGGGACACCCCCGCGGCGCGCAGCGCCGCGGAGTTGGCGAGCGACATGTGGCCGTCGAGGCGGTTGATCCAGACCGGGTTGTTCGGCGTGACGGAGTCGATCCAGTCCCGGCGCGGGAGCTCGCCGCCCCAGTTCTCGTGATCCCAGTTCCCCTCGGTGATCCACGTGCCGGCGGGGAGCGTCGCCGCGTAGGCCTTGATCCTCGCGACGAACTCCTGCGGCGTGCGCGCGTCGCGGAGCTGTACGGACGCGAGGCCGAAGCCGCCCGTGAGGAAGTGCACGTGCGAGTCGATGAAGCCGGGAACGACCATCTGCCCCGCCGCGTCGATCACGCGTGTCTCGGGCGTGGTCAGCTTCTTCACCTCGGCGCTCGACCCGACGGCGGCGATGCGGTCCCCGCGCACCGCGACGGCGTCGGCCCACGGGCGCCGCGCGTCGCCGGTCCAGACGCGCGCGTTGACGACGGCGAGGGTGACGGGCCCGGACTGCGCGGGGAGCGAGGTGGCCATCACGGTGCCGAGGGAGAGCGCAGCGAGAGCGTTCCGATGCGGGCGCATGCACACCAGCCGTAAGGGTGAGCCGCGAAGTTACTCGCGACGCCCTCGGCCGGCAGCCCTCGGCCCTCGGCCGCCGATGAGCGGGCCGAGGGCCGAGCGGTGATGGCCGAGGACTCTAGAACGTCACGCCCGCGCGCAGGACCACGTTCACGCCCGGGTCGAGCGTGAACTCCTTGTAGCGGCTCAGGAAGTCGCGGTAGCGGCGGTTCGTCGCGTTGCGCACGCGCAGCGCGAGGCGCACGTCGCGGCCGAAGATCCCCCGCGTCGTGCCCGCGTCCAGGTGCAGCAGCGCGTACCCCGCCGTCGGCACGTCGAACTCGGCGAGCCGCTCCTGGCGCGCGACCGCCTCGAGCTCGGCGCCCGCGAAGCCGCCGCCCGCGAAGCGCCACTCGCCCTCCAGCGCGGCGCGCGCCGGCGGCATGAGCGGGAGGGGCTCGTCGTTCTCGTCGTCCTGGCCGCGCACGTAGTCGCCGCGCGCGCGCACGACGACGTGCTCGCCCGCGGGGACCTCGACCGACGCCTCGGCGCCGGCGAGCGTCGCGCGCGTCTGGCGCGTGCGGAAGACGCGGAGCGTGTCGATCGCCAGGGCGGTCGGCGCGGAGTAGATGAAGTCCTCGATGCGGTTCGTGAACCCGGTGAGCTCGCCCCGGACGCCGGCGACGTCCCAGCGCAGCGAGGCGTCGAGCCCGAGGCTCCGCTCCGGGTCGAGCGTGGGGTCGCCGATCTCGTACCGTGCCTCCCCGAGGCGCGGGCCGTTGGCGAAGAGCTCGAAGAGGTTCGGGGCGCGGAAGGCGCGGCCCGCATTCACCGCGAGCGCCACGCCCTCGGTCGCGCGCAGCACGACGCCGAGGTCGCCCGTGGCCACCGTGTAGTCGCGCGACTGGTCGGCGAGCGCGAGGCGCGGGTCCGCGTCGGCGCGGAGCGCGCGGCGGTCCACGCGGGCGCCGGCGAGCAGCCGCACGCGCCCGAGGTCGAGCTGCTCGAAGGCGAACGCCGCGGCGTTCGCGGTGCGCGCGTCGGGCACGAGCGGGACGACGCCGCGCGAGTCGCTCGCCTGGTAGAGGCCGGAGAGGCCGAGCGTGCCGGTGAGCGGGCCGCGGCCGTGGTGCGCGAGGAGGTCGGCGGAGGCCGTGTTGGCGAGGAGGTCGAAGACGATCCCCTCCTTGCGCACGCCGTTCTCCACCAGGTCGTCCGACTCCTCGGCCATCGCGTGGCGCTGGAACTGGGTGCGGAGCTCGAGGTTGCCGAAGCTCGTCAGCCGGTTGGCGGCGAGCTGCACGCGGTCGTCGATCAGCTTGCGCTCGGGGCCTTCCTCCTCCTCTTCCTCGCCGGGCGGGCGCACGGCGGGGCCGCCGGCCTCGAGCAGGCGGAACTCGCCGCCGTAGTGGACGACGCGCAGCGTCGCGGCGCCGCGGTCGCCCCGGCGGGTGACGGCCGCCTCGCCGTTGGCGGAGAGGAAGCCCGTGTTCTCGATCTCGCCGTCGGGCGTGTGCAGCGCCTCGGCGAACCGCGGCACGGCGAGCAGACGCCAGCCGGTGCGTCCGCTCGCGCCCTCGTACGTCGCGATGCCGCCCAGCTCGCGGTTGTTGGTGGCGCCGTACGCGTCGAGGCTGAAGGCGCTCAGCCGCTGCCCGGGCGCCGCGGTGCGGACGGCGCGCGGGATGACGTTGACGACGCCGCCGAGCGCGTCCGAGCCGTACAGCACGCTCGCCGGGCCGCGCACGACCTCCACGCGCTCGGCGGTCTGCGGCTCGATGGACGGCGCGTCCTCGTCGCTCCAGGAGTAGTCCTCGATGGGGAGGCCGTCGTCGGCCACGCGTACCCGGGAGCCATACAGGCCCCGGACGACCGGCTTGCCGATCTCGCCGCCGGTGGAGAGAGTGCGGACGCCGGGAAGGCGCTCGAGCGAGTGGGCGAGCGAGACGCGCGTCTCGCGGTCGAGGTCCTCGCGGCCGAGGACGCTCGCGGCGAGTGGGGACTCGAGGATGCTCTGCTCGGTGCGCGTGGCGGTGACGACGACGGGTGCGACGCTGGCGATCCCCTGCCCGCTCTCGGTCCCCTCGGGACGGAGCCGGAACTCGAGTTCGGCGATGCCGCGGACGTCGACCCTGCGCTGCTGGCCAGCGTAGCCGATGCGCCGCACGACCACCGTGTGGCGGCCCGGTGCGATGCCGGTGAGGGCGAACCGTCCGTCGGCGTCGGTGGTCGCGTGATCCCTTCCGTCGACGAGGACGACGGCGCCCTCCAACGGACGCGGCGACGCGTCGTC
>JBJMNJ010000296.1:0-2614 GCA_045804325.1 Gemmatimonadaceae bacterium | reverse complement strand
ACGGCCGGCGGCATCGAGAAGATCCGGATTGCCGAGAACTTCGAGGCGACGATGTGGAAGCTCGACCCGTACACGATCGAGTCGGCGACGATCGCGGGCGACGAGCTGACCCTCGTGGTCCAGCGCGGCGGCGGGTGTGCGCAGCACGAGTACACGCTCGTCGCGTCGCGCGGCTTCCGCGAGTCGTTCCCCGTCCAGAGCGCGGTGGTGCTGACGCACGACGCCGCCGGCGACGCGTGCAAGGCGCTCGTGACCGACACGCTGCGCTTCGACCTCACCCCGCTCCGCGACCTGTACCGCGCCGACTACCACACGCAGCAGGGCACGATCATCCTGCACCTGTGGCATCAGGAGCGGACGGTGAGGTACGACTTCTAGGGAGCAGGGAGCAGGGAGCAGGAAATGGGAAATAGGGAGTGGGCGCTCCGCCGAGCCCCACTCCCTATTTCCCATTTCCCACTCGCTGCCATAGAATTGTGACGCCTTCCAGGCCGCCGTCTCTCCCGCCTGCGCGCCCCAGCCGCCCTCACGCCCCGCCCCGCTCCACCGGAGGAGCTCATGCCCTCGCGCTCTCGCGCGGCCGCAACGCTGGCGGCCGCCTGCGTCTCGCTTGCTCTCGCGCCGCTCGCCGCCGGCGCGCAGGAGAGCGGCACCCTGCGCAGCCTGATCCCCGACCTCTTCCGCTTCGGCGACTGCGACGCGCCGCTCTGCCTGGCGGGCTCGCTCGACGAGAACACCCACGGCGAGCACTTCATCGGCTCGGCGGCGCAGGCGAACGCCAACGTGCTCGACTTCCTCGCGAACGCCGTCGGGGTCAGCCTCGCGAGCATCCCGATCAGCGCCGCGAGCTCCGGCGTGACGTTCACGTTCGTGGACGGCGTGCCGGTGAAGACCGCCTCGTCCGCGGGCCCGATCTTCGCCGAGCGCGCCCCGACGCTCGGGAGCCGGCGGCTCCTCATCGGCGCGAACGTCACGGCGCTGAACTTCACGACGCTGCGCGGCCGGCCGCTCCGCGACCTGCACTTCAACTTCACGCACCAGGACATCGATCCCGCGGGGCTGGGCGACCCGGGCTTCGAGAACGACGTCATCGCCACGCGCATCGGCCTCGACCTGAACCTCGTCGCCACGACGGCGTTCATCACCTACGGGCTGCTCGACCGCGTGGACGTCAGCGTCGCCGTCCCCTACGTCTACACGACGCTGCGCGGCGGGAGCACGCTCCAGGTGATCCCGTTCACGGGCGCGACGCCGCACTTCTTCGCCGGCACGGAGGCGGACCCGGTCCTCAGCGTGTCGCAGCAGGTCGAGGGCTCGGCGAACGGCATCGGCGACGTCGCGGCGCGCGTGAAGGTGAACCTGAGCCAGTCGACGAAGTTCTCGCTCTCCGTCCTCGGCGACGCCCGCTTCGCCACGGGCGACGAGGAGAACTTCCTCGGCGCCGGCGCCACGTCCGTCCGCGGGCTGCTCATCATGTCGGGGCAGTACGGCACCTTCTCGCCGCACGCGAACGTCGGCTACCTGAACCGCGGGGCCGAGGGCGCGACGAACGCGTTCCTCACGACGGTGGGCTTCGACCAGATGCTCTCGAGCTGGGCGACGCTCGCGGGCGACGTGATCAGCGAGTCGCAGGTCGGCGAGAGCTCGCTCAGGCTGCCGGGCACGGTCTTCTTCGAGGAGCCCTACCGCCGCAGCGTGGAGTCCACCGACATCCCGAACATGCGCGACAACCCGGTGAGCGCGTCGCTCGGCATGAAGTTCACGACGACGAACGGCGTGCGGATGATCGTGAACGGGATCTTCCCGATGCAGCGGGCAGGCTTGCAGCCAGACGCCATCTGGACTGCTGGCCTGGAGTATACGTTCTAGCGGTTCGCGAGCGCCCCACCGCACGGTGTGCCACCGGGCAGGGACGATTCGGCGACTGGCGACAGGCGACCGCTGCCGCCTCGCTGGCGGGTCGGATGGCGAGAACCCCCGGGAAGCCACCACTGGCCTCCCGGGGGTTTTCTCGTTCAGTCGCATCGCTCAGCCGCTGGTGAGCAGCGGTCGCCTGTCGCCTGTCGCCGACGGATTGATGCCCGGTGGCAGTTAGGGCGCTACGAGCCTCCGCGGGGTCGCGATCCTCTCTCGCTCTTCGCTACCGGCCGCTGAGCGCGATGATCCGCCAGGCGCCGCCATCGCGTCGGAGCTTCGCCGTATACGGAAGCTCCTGCGACTGCCGCTTGCCCCCCGCCTTGAACTCGAGCGACATCGCGAACGACACCTCGGCGTCGTCGCCGTCGAACTCCGGGGTGCCGGTGCGCGCGACGGCGGTCTTGAGGTCGGTCACCGTGCGCTCGCCGAGCAGCGCCTGCCAGCGCGTGGCCGACTCGACGCTCATGCCCGGGTAGACGCGGCGCACCTCGTCGATCTTCCGCGTCTCGAAGGCCGCCACGAAGCGCGCGACCGCGCCGCGGACCTGATCCGCCGCGGCCGCGCGGTCGAAGGCGGGGGCGCTCGCCACCGGCGGGGCCTCCGGCTGCGCCGCCGTGCCACTCGCCGGCGACGCGGCCGGGGCGCTCGGCGCTCCCACCGCGACGTTGGGCGCCGCCGCCTGCGCGGAGGGGCGCGT
>JBJMNJ010000295.1:0-5824 GCA_045804325.1 Gemmatimonadaceae bacterium | reverse complement strand
GTCCCCTACGACTTCTGGGACGACGCGCGCGCCGCGCTCCAGGCCGCGGAGCCCGAGCTGTTCATGCTCGCCGAGGCGGAGGCGCCGGCGATGCACCGCGCGTTCGACATGACGTACGGCTGGGAGCTGCACCACCTGCTCGACGAGATCGCGCAGGGGAGGAAGGGGGTCGAGGAGATCGACGCGTACCTCGAGCGGCAGGACCGCACCTACGCGCCCGGCGCGTACCGCATGTACTTCACGAGCAACCACGACGAGAACAGCTGGCAGGGCACGGAGTACGAGCGCATGGGCGCCAACCACGTCCCCGCGTTCGTGCTCGCGGCCACGCTGCGCGGCGGCATGCCCCTGGTGTACACGGGCCAGGAGGTGAGCAACCGGAAGCGCCTCCGGTTCTTCGAGCGGGACACGGTGAACTGGGCCGGCCCGTCGCTCGCGCCCTTCTACCGGACGATGTTCGACCTCAAGCACCGGAACGAGGCGCTCTGGAACGGCTCCGCGGGCGGCGCGCAGACGCGCCTCGCGGCGGGCGAGCGGTTCTATGCCTTCGCGCGGACGAAGGGCGCGAACACCGTCGTCGTGGTCGTGAACTTCGGCGACGCGCCGATGAAGATCGCCTACGACGGGCTCCCGCACCCCGGCGAGTACACCGACTGGGTGAGCCGGGCGCGCGAGACCCTCGACCCCACGGGCACCATCTCGGTGCCGGCGCACGGGTACCGCGTGCTCGTGCGCTGACTGGATCGTCCTACCGGAGCACTCGTCGCGACCGACGCACCCCACATGACCGCCTCCCACCGCCACACCCCCGTCCTCGGCATCGCCACCGTCTGCGCGATCGCCAGCGGCTGCGCCGGCACGCCCGCGCCGTCGCCCGAGCCCGCGCCGACGACCGCCGCCGCCGCGGCCACCCCCGCGCCGCTCACGCCCGCCGTCGCCGGCTACGATCCCGCGCGCGCGCTCGGCCAGCTCTTCCACGACGTGCAGACGGCGCGCGTCTTCCCCGACTCCAAGACCTTCGTGGACTCGCGCCCGCGCCGCGACCCGGCGGAGATCGCCGAGGCGTACGCCCGCGAGAAGGGCGCGCCCGGCTTCTCGCTCGACGCGTTCGTCCGCGCGAACTTCGACCTCCCCGGCGCTGCCGGCGGAAACGTCCGCTCGGACACCGCGCAGTCGATGGAGGCGCACATCCGGGCGCTGTGGCCCGCGCTCACGCGCGCGGCCGACCGCCCCGACCCGCGGTCGTCGCTCATCCCGCTCCCGCACGGCTACGTCGTGCCCGGCGGGCGCTTCCGCGAGGTCTACTACTGGGACTCGTACTTCACGATGCTCGGCCTCGTCGAGAGCGGGCGCACGGACCTCGTGAAGGGGATGCTCGACAACTTCGCGCACCTCGTGCGCACCGTCGGCCACGTCCCCAACGGCAACCGCACCTACTACCGCGGCCGCAGCCAGCCGCCGTACTTCGCGGCGATGGTCGGGCTCTACGCGCGCGCGACCGACACCGCGCAGGCGCTGCCGTACCTCGACGCCCTCGAGAAGGAGCACGACTTCTGGATGGAGGGCGCCGACCGCCTCGCGCCGGGTCAGGCGCACCGCCGCGTCGTGCGCCTCGCCTCGGGCGCGACGCTCAACCGCTACTGGGACGACATCCCCGAGCCGCGCCCCGAGAGCTACCGCGAGGACGAGGCGCTCGGCCGCACGCTCCAGGGGGAGGCGCGCGAGCGCCTGTACCGCAACCTGCGCGCGGGGGCCGAGAGCGGGTGGGACTTCTCGAGCCGCTGGATGCGCGACCCGAAGGACCTGAAGACGCTCGAGGTGATCGACCTCGCGCCGATCGACCTCAACAGCCTGCTCTATCACGCCGAGCGCACCATCGCCGCGCTGCGCCGCTTCCGAAACGGGCCGGGCGACGCGACGCGTGCCGGCCAGCTCGACGCGATGGCGGAGGATCGGCGCCGCGCGCTGCTGCAGGCCGCCTGGGACCCGGCCACCGGCTACTTCTACGACGTGCGCTGGCGGAGCGGGGAGCGCGTGACGGACCGCCCGACCATGGCCGCCGCCTCGGTGCTGTACTTCGGCCTCGCGACGCCGGAGCAGGGGCGCGCCGTGGCCGCGCGCCTCGAGCGCGACTTCCTCAAGCCGGGCGGCTTCGTGACGACGCTCATCGCGTCCGGCCAGCAGTGGGACGGCCCGAACGGCTGGCCGCCGCTCGAATGGCTCGGCATCGAGGGCGTGCGCCGCTACGGGCGCGCCGACCTCGCCGACCAGGCGCGCTCGCGCTGGCTCCAGGTGAACCGCCACACGTACCGCGCGACGGGGAAGATGACGGAGAAGTACGACGTCCTCGACCTGAGCCGCCCGGCCGGCGGCGGCGAGTACCCGACGCAGGACGGCTTCGGCTGGACCAACGGCGTCGCGCTCGCGCTCTCGGCGCAGGAGGCGAGGTCGCAGACGTCGCCGCGCCCGGTGCCGGACGCCGCGCACGCGCCCATGCGCCGCCTCACGCCGCTCTCGGTGGCCGGGCGCTATTGAACGGCATTTTGACAGGATGAACAGGATGTCCAAGATGTTCTTCTGACGTTCGGGCTCCTCGTGGCCAGACAGGCCAGGGAGATCTCGAACGGCCGCGAGTCATCTTCGCCATCCTGTTCATCCTGTCGAAGGTTTCGTCACCTTCCCGCCGGCACCAGCTCGAACACGTACCCCTCCATCGGCGCGAGCGCGCGGAGCACGATGTAGCCGCCCACGCTGCCGTCGGCGGCCACGCGGAGCGGCCGGCCGGCGGGGCCGCCGAGGAGGCTGCCGACGCCGTAGTTGCCCGGGCGGAGCGAGCCCCGGGGCGCCGCGAGCGACACGCCCTCGAGCGCCTCGCCGCCGAGGTTCACCACCACGAGCACCGCGTTGTCGCCCGAGCGCCGGAGGTACGCGGCCACCGCGCCCTCGCTCGCCGCCACCGGCACCAGCGTGCCCGAGCCGAGCTCCGGGTACACCGCGCGCAGGTGGATGAGCTGCTGGTAGAGCGAGAGCAGCGAGCTCCCGTCGCGCGTCTGCGCCCACACCGTCACCGACTGGGAGTCCGGCTGCGCCGCCTCCCACGCGCGCCCCGTCGTGAAGCCGCCGAGCGAATCGGGGCCCCACTGCATCGGCGTGCGGAGCCGCTCGTCCGGCTTGTCCCCCGTCATCCCGATCTCCTCGCCGTAGTAGACGAACGGGATGCCCGGCTGCGTGAGGAGCAGGATCGCCGCGAGGCGCGCGCGGCGCATGTCGCCCCCGAGCTCCGTGCGCGTGCGCGTCTGGTCGTGGTTGCGCACGAAGGGGGACCAGCGCTGGTGCGGCACCTCGCGCTGCAGCCGGAGCGTCGGCGCGAGGAGCCCGCGCGCCGACCCCGAGCGCACGGCCTCGACGATGCGGTCGGCCACCTCGAACGCGAAGTACGAGTCGAGCTCGTTCGGGTAGTACGGGAGCATCGCCCCGACGCTGTCCCACACCTCGCCCACGGTGAACGCGTCGGGGCGCACCGAGTGCACGTACTGTCCGTACTCGCGCAGCACCTCGTGCGTGCCCGGCGTCCCCGCGAGGCGCGTCCCCTCCTCCACCAGGTACGGCACGGCGTCGAGCCGGAAGCCGTCCACGCCCATCGAGTCGAGCCAGAAGCGCGCGACCTTCCGCGCCTCCTCGCGCACGGCCGGCGTCTCGTAGTTCAGGTCCGGCATGCCGCTCCAGAAGATGCCGTAGTACCACTCGTCGCGGAGGGGCGACTTGTGCCACACCTCCTGCCCCCACGGCCCCTTCTCGTCGGGCTTCGTGGGGGAGAATCGGAACCAGGACCGGTACGGCGACGCGGTGTCGCTGAGGGCCGCGCGGAAGTACGGGTGGTCGCTCGACGCGTGGTTGAGCACCATGTCCACGAGCACGCGGATGCCGCGCCGGTGCGCCTCGGCCACCATGCGCCGGAAGTCGTCGTTGGTCCCGTAGTCCGGCTCCACCTTGTAGTAGTTCGTCGCGTCGTACCCGTGGTAGCTCGGCGACTCGGCCACCGGCATGAGCCAGATGCACCGCGCGCCGAGGTCGCGCGCGACGAGCGAGTCGCCGTCGTTGATGTAGTCGAGGCGCGAGGTGAGCCCGTTGAGGTCCCCGATGCCGTCGCCGTTCGAGTCCTGGAACGAGCGGACGAAGACCTCGTAGCAGGTCGCGCCGCGGGTCCACGCCGCGGGCGGGCGCGGGGCGGTGGTGTCCGCGGGCGCGGTCTGCGCGAGGGCGGGGCCGGCCGCGAGGAGGAGGTGGGCGAGAGCGCGTCGCATCACGGGACGGGAAGGGTGGGGCGGACAGCGTAGCACACGGACGAAGTCTGGTCAAACGGCGAGCGCGGGCGCAATTTGGCGCATGACCAGACCTCGTCTGACGCCCGCCCAGCTCTTCAACATGAGCTTCGGCTTCCTCGGCATCCAGTTCGGCTGGGGGCTGCAGCTCGCGAACATGTCGGCCATCTACGAGCGGTTGGGCGCCAGGCCGGACGAGGTGCCCCTGCTCTGGCTCGCCGCGCCCATGACCGGGCTCCTCGTGCAGCCGATCATCGGCGCGATGAGCGACCGCACGTGGGGGCGGCTCGGGCGGCGGCGGCCGTACTTCCTCGTCGGCGCCGTGCTCGCCTCCATCGCGCTGTTCTTCATGCCGACGTCGAGCTCCCTCTGGATGGCGGCGAGCCTGCTCTGGATCCTCGACGCCTCGATCAACGTGTCGATGGAGCCGTTCCGCGCCTTCGTCGCCGACAAGCTGCCGCCCGAGCAGCGCACGAGCGGCTTCGTCATGCAGTCGCTGATGATCGGCGTCGGCGCGAGCCTCGCCAACGCGCTGCCGCTGATCTTCCGCCGCCTCGGCGTCACGGGCAGCACCCCGAGCGGCATTCCGCTCTCCGTGTACTACGCCTTCCAGCTCGGCGCGGCGGCGTTCCTGCTCGCGGTGCTGTGGACGGTGCTCACCACGGGCGAGCACCCGCCGGAAGACATGGCGGCGTTCGAGCGTGCGCGGCGCGAGCGTCGCGGCGTGGGCGCGATGTTCGGCGAGATCGGCGAGGCCATCCGCGACATGCCGGCGACGATGAAACAGCTCGCCGTCGTGCAGCTCCTCACGTGGCTCGGCCTCTTCTGCATGTGGATGTTCTTCGTGCCCGCCACCGCGCGCCACGTCTTCGGCGCCACCGACCCGCGGTCGGACCTCTACACGCGCGGCGTCGAGTGGGGCGGCTTCACGATGGCCTTCTACTCGATCACGTGCTTCGCGGTCGCGCTGCTCCTCCCGCGGCTCGCCGCGGCGACGAGCCGCAAGACGGTGCACGCGGCGGCGCTGGTGTGCGGCGCGCTCGGGCTCCTCTCCGTCTACGTGATCCACGAGCCCGCGCCGCTCATCGCGAGCATGGTGGGCGTCGGCATCGCGTGGGCGTCGATCCTCTCGATGCCCTACGCCATGCTCGCGGGCGCGCTGCCGGCGGAGCGCATGGGCGTGTACATGGGCGTGTTCAACTTCTTCATCGTCATCCCGGAGATCGTCGCCTCGCTGTTCTTCGGCCCGCTGACGCGCGCCCTCTTCGGCGAGGGGAACCCGAACGCGCCGCTCTACGTGGTGCTCATGGGCGGCATCTGCCTCCTCGCCGCGGCGGCGTGCGTGTCGCTCGTGGACGACGTGGGCGCGCGCGTTCCGGCGCACGCGGAGCCCGCGCTCTCCGCGCAGGAGACGATGCAGCCGGTGCCGAGCGAGGGGCTGGCGGGGCGGTAGCGGCCTGTCGGTCCCTCATGCGAGAGAGGCGGGGGGCCCCCCCGGCCCC
>JBJMNJ010000294.1:0-6190 GCA_045804325.1 Gemmatimonadaceae bacterium | reverse complement strand
CGTTCCGGACGTACGGCGACACGATCCACTCCCTGATCGAGCGCGCGAACTACCGCGGCCCGTTCCTCCCCGGCTTCCGCGCCGTCACGCCGTCGTACCAGCCCGAGTCCGTAGGGCTCAAGTACGTCGACCACTGCGTGGGGAACGTCGAGCTCGGAAAGATGAACCACTGGGTGGACTTCTACGCCACGGTGATGGGCTTCCGCAACCTGCTCACCTTCGACGACAAGGACATCAGCACGGAGTACTCGTCGCTCATGTCGAAGGTGATGGCCAACGGGAACGACCGCATCAAGTTCCCGATCAACGAGCCGTCGAAGGGGAAGAAGAAGTCGCAGATCGACGAGTACCTCGAGTTCTACGGCGGCCCCGGCGTGCAGCACATGGCGCTCGCCACCGACGACATCATCCGGACGGTGACGGACCTCAAGTCGCGCGGCGTGGAGTTCCTCGCGACGCCGACGACGTACTACGAGGCACTCCAGGACCGCGTCGGCAAGATCGACGAGCCGGTGGACGTGCTCGCGAAGCTCGGCATCCTGGTGGACCGCGACCCGGACGGCTACCTGCTCCAGATCTTCACGAAGCCGGTGCAGGACCGGCCGACGGTCTTCTACGAGATCATCCAGCGCAAGGGCGCGAAGAGCTTCGGCAAGGGAAACTTCCGCGCGCTGTTCGAGGCGATCGAGCGGGAGCAGGAGCTGCGCGGGAACCTCTAGCAGACCACGTGGCCGATGGCGAACCAGCCCGCCGCGCCGTATCGGCGCGGTGGCCGCCCCAGGCCACGAGCACTGGCGACTGGCGACAGGCGACTGCTGCCGTCCAGCGGTCAGGCGAAAGCGAGCTGGCAGCGGTCGCCAGTCGCCCGTCGCCAGCGATCGTAGCTCACGCCAACGCGCCGACGAGCGCCTGGCCAGACGAGGATCGACCGATGCCCATCTACCACACGCTCGGAAGCATCCCACCCAAGCGGCACATCGCTTTTCGCAAGCCCGACGGCGGCATCTACGCCGAGCAGCTCATGGGGCACGAGGGGTTCAGCGGCACGTCCTCGCTGCTCTACCACGTGCGCATGCCGACCACCGTGAAGTCGGTGAAGAAGCTGAAGGACCTCGCGTGGGAGGCCGACGAGGACCAGACGCTGAAGCACCGGCACTGGAAGACGGGGCAGATCAAGGCCGGCGGCAGCCCGACGCTCGACCGCACGCCGCTGCTGTTCAACGCCGACATCGGGATGCTGTACGTCCAGCCCGACGAGCAGGACGCCCACTTCTACCGCAACGCCCAGGCGGACGAGGTGGTCTACATCGCCAAGGGCGAGGGCGTGCTCGAGAGCGTCTTCGGCGAGCTGCCGTACCGCGAGGGCGACTACGTCATCGTCCACCGCGGCATCATGCACCGGTGGAAGCTCGACCTCTCCAAGCCGCAGAAGTTCCTCGTCTTCGAGAGCCGCGGGCACGTGCGCTGGCCCAAGCGCTACCGCAACGCGTTCGGCCAGCTCCTCGAGGGCGCCCCCTACTCCGAGCGCGACATCCGCCGCCCGCAGCTCCTCCACACGCACGACGAGCTCGGCGACCACCGCATCCTCGTGAAGCAGTACGACGCGCTCAACGAGTTCATCCTCGACCACCACCCGTTCGACGTCGTGGGCTGGGACGGGTACTTCTACCCGTGGGCGTTCAACATCTACGACTTCGAGCCGATCGTCGGCCGCGTGCACCAGCCGCCGCCGGTGCACCAGACGTTCGAGGGCGACAACTTCGTCATCTGCTCGTTCTGCCCGCGCCCGTACGACTTCGACCCGCGCGCCATCCCGGCGCCGTACAACCACAGCAACGTGGACTCGGACGAGGTGCTCTTCTACGCCTCCGAGGAGTTCATGAGCCGCAAGGGGATCGAGTTCGGCTCCATCACGCACCACCCCGACGGCATCCCCCACGGCCCGCACCCGGGCCGCTACGAGGGCTCCATCGGGCAGAAGTTCACGAACGAGCTCGCGGTGATGATGGACTCGTTCCGCCCGCTCAAGGTGGCGAAGAGCGCACGACCCTTCGAGGACAAGTCGTACCAGCAGAGCTGGATCGAGGCGCAGCATGCCCTCACGAGCGCCCCGCCCCAGCCGACCGGCGTACCGCCGCTGCCGATCACCGACTAGCCGACGACCTTCCACTCGCGGTTCCGCGCGCGCTCCGCGCGACCGCGACAGGCTACGAGCGCCGCCGAC
The DNA here is from genome assembly GCA_045804325.1 of Gemmatimonadaceae bacterium. Taxonomy (GTDB): domain Bacteria; phylum Gemmatimonadota; class Gemmatimonadetes; order Gemmatimonadales; family Gemmatimonadaceae; genus JBJMNJ01. The sequence continues at coordinate 3,966 of JBJMNJ010000294.1, read as the reverse complement.
CGGCGACTGCCTGATGCTGCGCACTCGCGCATGAGCGGGGAGGCAGCAGTCGCCTGTCGCCAGTCGCCGGCGCTCGTAGCTTTCAGCGAACCGCACGCGAGGCTATCCGCGAGAATGCCGCCCTTCACAGAGAGATTCCGGTCGCTGCCCGTGTACATGCTGGCAGCCATCCCCGCGAAGAAGAGGGAGCTCGTCAACCGCGGAGTCGACGTGATCGACCTCGGCGCCGGCGACGCCGACCTCGCGCCGCCCGCGGCGGCCGTGGAGCGGCTGCAGGCGGCGGCGACGGAGAGCCGGCTCTGGCGCTACGGCTTCACCATGGGGCTCCCCGAGTTCCGCGAGGCCGCCGCGGCGTTCATGAAGAAGCGCTTCGGGCTCGCCTTCGACCCCATGACCGAGCTGCACCCGCTCATCGGCTCGAAGGAAGGCATCGGCCACCTCGCGCTCGCGTACGCGCAGCGGGGCGACGTCACCGTCATCCCCGAGCCGGGCTACCTCTCGTACCTCGGCGGCACGCTGCTCAGCGACGCGACGCCGTACTACTACCCGCTCCGCCCGCGCACGCGGTTCCTCGTCGAGCCGGAGGAGATCCCCGAGGACGTGCTGCGCCGGACGCGCATCCTGTACCTCAACTACCCCAACAACCCCACCGCCGCCATCGCCCCGCGCGAGTACCTCGAGCGCATGGTGCGCTTCTGCCGCGAGCGCGACGTGCTGCTCGTGTACGACAACGCGTACAGCGAGCTCGCCTTCGACGGCTACGTGCCGCCCTCGATCTTCGAGATCGACGGCGCGCGCGACGTGGCCGTCGAGTTCCACTCGGTCTCGAAGACCTTCAACATGACCGGCGCCCGCCTCGGCTGGGCCGTGGGGCCGAGGGAGATCGTCGGCGCGCTCGCGAAGGTGAAGTCGTTCCTCGACACGGGGCCGTTCCTCGCCGTGCAGGCCGCCGGCGCCGCCGCGCTCGAGAGCTGGGAGTCCTTCATCCCCGGCCAGGTGGCGACGTTCAAGGCGCGCCGCGACGCCGCCCACGCCGCGTTCACCGGCGCGGGGTTCGCCGCCGAGCTGCCGCGCGCCACGATGTACCTCTGGCTCGCCCTCCCCGAGGGGCTGCCGAGCGCGGAGTTCGCGGAGCGGCTGATGCAGGACGAGGGCGTGATCGTGATCCCGGGCTCGGCCTTCGGCGACGGCGGCGAGGGCTTCTTCCGCGTCTCGCTGACCGTGACCCCGGAGCGCCTGCGCGAGGCGGCCGACCGCGCGGGGCGCGTGCTGGCGAAGCTCGCGGTGCCGGCCGCGGCGAACTGAGCGCGCATCTGCTTTCGCGCAGGATGACAACGACTTCCGACGCCGACATCCTCTGGACCCCTCCCGCCGAGCGCGCCGCGCGATCGCGCGTCGTCGAGCTCGCGCGCCTCGCCGAGCGGCAGGGCGCGGCGGGGCTGTTCCGAGGCGACGGGACACTCGACTTCTTCGCGCTGCACCGCTTCTCGATCGAGCGGCGCGAGCTGTTCTGGCCGATCGTCGTCGCGTACGCGGGCGTCGTCGGCGACGGGTTCCCGCGGCCCGGCGCGTCCGTCGAGCAGGTGTGCGTCGGCATCGACCGCATGGCGCCGCCCGACGCCGTGGCGGGTCCGCGCTGGTTTCCCGACGCGCGGCTCAACTTCGCCGAGAACCTGCTCCGGTACCGCGACGAGCGGGAGGCGCTCGTCGCGTGGAACGAGGACGGACGCTACCGCGCGCTCACGCACGCCGAGCTGTTCGACGAGGCGATGCGCTTCGCCAGCGCGCTGCGCACCGCGGGCGTCGGGCGGGGCGCCCGCGTCGCGGGGTCCCTGCCGAACACCCCCGCGGCCGTGATCGCCATGCTCGCCGCGGCGAGCATCGGCGCCGTGTGGTCGAGCTGCTCGCCGGACTTCGGCGCCGGCGGCGTGCTCGACCGCTTCGGGCAGATCGAGCCGAAGGTCCTCGTCGTCGCGGCGAGCTACCGCTACAACGGCAAGCGGTGCGACTGCCTGGCTCGCGCCCACGAGGTGGCCGATGCAATCGCCTCCATCGAGCACGTCGTCGTCGTCCCGTACCTCGACGCCCCCGACTCGCTCTTCGTGCTCGGCCGGCGCCCCGACGCGGTGATGCTCTGGACCGACTTCGTGGCCGCGTACCACGGCGACGGCCCCGGCGAGGCGGCGTTCGAGCGCACGCGCTTCGACCACCCGCTCTACATCATGTACTCCTCGGGCACCACCGGCCTCCCGAAGTGCATGGTCCACTCGGCCGGCGGCACGCTGGTGCAGCACCTCAAGGAGCACGCGCTCCACTGCGACATCGGGCGCAGCGACCGCGTGTTCTACTTCACCACCTGCGGGTGGATGATGTGGAACTGGCTCGTGAGCACGCTCGCGCTCGGCGCCACGGCGGTGCTGTACGACGGCTCGCCGATGGCGCCGACGCCGGACGTCCTCTGGGACGTGGCGCGGGCCGAGCGCCTCACCGTGTTCGGCACGAGCGCGAAGTACCTCGCGCTGGCGGAGAAGAAGGAGGTGCGCCCCCGCGCGACGCACGAGCTCCCGGCGCTGCGCACGATCCTCTCGACGGGGAGCCCGCTCGCCGCGCACAGCTTCGACTACGTGTACCGCGACGTGAAGCCGGACGTGCACCTCGCGAGCATCAGCGGCGGCACGGACATCATCTCCTGCTTCGTGGGCGGCATGCCCACGCTGCCGGTCCGGCGCGGCGAGATTCAGGCGCCCGGGCTCGCGATGGCGGTGGAGGTGTGGGACCCGGACACGGGGCGGCGCTCGGTGGGCGATGCCGGGGAGCTCGTCTGCACGAAGCCCTTCCCGAGCATGCCGGTCGCGTTCTGGAACGACCCCGACGGGTCGAAGTACTTCAACGCCTACTTCGCCACGTTCGACGGCGTGTGGCGCCACGGCGACTGGACGGAGGAGCGGCCGAGCGGCGGCTACGTCATCCACGGCCGGAGCGACGCGACGCTCAATCCCGGCGGCGTACGCATCGGCACGGCGGAGATCTACCGCGTCGTCGAGCAGCTCCCGGAGATCGTCGAGAGCCTCGCGGTGGGTCAGGAGCTGAAGGACGACCGGACCGACGTGCGCGTGGTGCTCTTCGTGCGACTCCGCGACGGCCTCGCGCTCGACGAGGCGCTCCGCGAGCGCATCCGGCGCGAGATTCGCGAGCGGTGCAGCCCGCACCACGTGCCGAAGGTCATCGCGCAGGTGGGCGACATTCCGCGTACGATCAGCAACAAGATCAGCGAGCTCGCGGTGCGCGAGGTCATCCACGGCCGGCCGGTGAGGAACGTGGACGCGCTCGCCAACCCCGAGGCGCTTCGCCTCTACGAGAACCTCCCGGAGCTCAGGGCGTGACCGACATCGCGACGACCCACAGGAAGACTCCGGCCGCGCTGCGCGCGCTGCTCGCCGGCCTCGTGGACTACGCCGGCCTCTTCCCGCCCGCCAAGCTGTCGATGGCGGAGGCGGTGGCGGAGTACGCGCGCCACCGCTCGAGCCCCGAGCGCTGGATGCTCGGCCGCTTCGTCGTGACGGCGGCGCGGCTGGATGACCTCGCCGACGCGTTGCTCGCGCTCCCCGCCGCCACGCGCGGCCTGCCGTGGGCGGTGAGCGCGCTCGCGCTGCCCCCCGACGTGCCGGGCGACGCGCGGCGCATCGCGGAGTTCAACGACCAGGCGGGCACGCTCGCGCTCGTGGACGCCGTGGAGACGAAGGCGTCGTCCCCGGACGAGGTCGACGCCGCGCTCACGGAGTTGCGCGGCCTCGATCTGGCGGAGGTCTACGTGGAGCTCCCGCACGCCGTGGACCGCGCAGCGCTCGACGCGCTGCTGGCGCGCGTGAAGGCAGGCGGCGCGCGGGCGAAGGTCCGCACGGGAGGCGTGACCGCGGACGCGTTTCCGACGGCCGAGCAGGTGGCGACGTTCATCCTGGCGTGCGA
>JBJMNJ010000293.1:0-2700 GCA_045804325.1 Gemmatimonadaceae bacterium | reverse complement strand
CCGTCGCCGTCGCCCTGTACCTGACGCTGTCGCGCGCGGCCATCGGGATCGCGATCGCCGCGCTCCTCGTGTTCGTCGTGCTCGGCCGCAGCCGGGGTCTCGTGTCCGCGGCGGCGGCGATCGCGCCGATCACCGCCCTGGCGGTGCTCGACGCCATCGGCGTCGACGCGCTCACGGCCGAGCGCCTCGACGTCGCGGGCGGCGTCGTGGACGCGCGCCACGACTTCGCGCAGCGGCTCGCCCTGCTCTGCGTGGCGGCCGGCGCGCTGCGCGCCGTGGGCCTGTTCCTCGACGACCGCCTCGCGCGCGCCGCCGTCCCGCGCCCGCGCGCCGCCGTCCGGTGGGGCGTGGCCGTCGCGGTCGGCGCGGCCCTGATCGGCGGCCTGCTCGTTGCCGGCGCGCCAAGCCGCGTCGAGCGGCAGTGGGAGCGCTTCACGCAGGACAAGCCGGTCACCGCGCACGGCGCCGATCGGCTCAGCGAGGCGACGGCGAACGGCCGGCTCGCACTGTGGGACGTCGCGCTCGATGCCTTCCGCGAGGAGCCGCTGCACGGGACGGGCGCCGGGACGTTCGCGAAGGAATGGTCGCGCGAGCGGTCTGCCGAATTCGAGGCGAAGGACGCCCACTCCCTGTTCCTCGAGGCGCTGTCGGATCTCGGCGCGGTCGGGCTCGCGCTGGTCGTCGTCGCGCTCGGTACCGGTCTCGTCGCGCTGGCGCTGCGGCGTCGCGCGGACCGGCTGCCCTGGAGCGCCGCGCTCGCGATCGTCCTTTGCTGGGCCGCGCAGGCCGGGCTCGACTGGCTGTGGGAGATGCCGGCGACGGCGATCGGCGCCTTCGCGCTGATCGGGCTGGCGACCGCGCGGGCGACCGAGCGGCCGGCGGGGCGCGTGCTGGCCCTGCGGCCGGCGCGGGTCCTCGCCGGGCTCGCCGTGCTGCTGCTGGCGCTCACGCCCGTCCGCGCCGGGCTCTCGCAGGTCCGGCTCGACACCGCGCTCGCCGCGTTCCGGGGCGGCGACTGCGCGCGAGCCACCGATTCCGCCCTCGCGTCGCTGTCGGCCCTCGGCTCCAGCTCCGAGCCGTTCGAGCTGCTGGGCTACTGCGACGTCCGCGCGGGCCGGGAGCGGCTCGGGGTGCGGATGCTCGAGGCCGCGCTGCGCCGCGACCCCGGCTCGTGGGAGCTGCGCTACGGCCTCGCCCTCACGCAGGCGGCCGCCGGGATCGATCCGCGGCCGGAGCTGCGACGCGCGCGGCGCGCCAACCCGGACGAGCGGCTCATCGCCGACGCACTCGAGCGGATGCGCGGGCGGTCGCCGGCGCGCTGGGCACGCGAGGCGCGGCGCTCGACGCTCGTCGTGCCGCCCGGCAAGGCGACGCCGTAGCCCGCGCGCCGGTCAGCCGACCGGATCCCCCAAGAGACGCAGCGCCGCGACGACGAACGCCGTCGAGGCGAGCATCTCGCCGTACTCCTCGAAGCTGGACAGCAGCGGCTGGACCCCCTCGAGTCGACCCGCGCGTTCGTAGGTCAGGCGACTCACCACCTCGAGGCCGAGCGCCGAGGCCACGAACGTCGCCGCCGCGATGACCAAGGCGGTGCGCGTCTCGCGCGGCAGCGCCGGAAGCCAGCGCCTGTACGGGATCGCCGTTGCGGCGAGGACCGCCGCGGCCGCAAGGACCGCGGCCACGCGCGCGGCGTCGCCGCCGAGCCCGACCTTCTCGGCGGCCTCGACGAGCGGACCGACCGTGTGTTCGTGGAGGACGGCGACCTCGTCCAGCGACAACACGAGGAAGAACGCGGCGATCCCGGCCCAGTGGCGGGTCCACGGCGAACCCGCGGCGCGTTCCTGTTGGGCCTTCACCGCGAAGGCGGCGGCGCCCGCGACGAGGACGACGCATGAGAACCACGTCGGAAGGTTCGCCTCACGGCCGGTGTCGAAGAGCCGCACGAATTCCGATGTGCGGGCCGCCTCCGCGTCGGTGGCGACTGCCAGAACCGCATCCACGACGAACAGCACCGTCGAGACGGCGACGCCGCAGATCAGCGCGGTCCTCGGCGACACGGTGACGACGAACTTCCGCGGACGGAGTGACGGCTGGCGTAGCACGGTGACTGCCTCCCGCATGGACGTCGTCGGGACCGCTCCAGACTACGGTGTCTCGGGCGGGCCGGTACGGCGGCGCCCCTGTGTACGGTCGATCTGTGAAGATCGACCTCCGGGTGGGCGCGACGACATGAAGATCGTGTGCGTCATGACGAGCGCGTCGAACGGCGGCGCGGAGATCCAGACCCGGCGGCTGCTCGAAGCGCTTGCCGACCGCGGGCACGAGGCCGTCCTGCTCACCAATGGATCCATCGTCGGCGGCAGCGCGCTGACGGTCGACCGGATTGACCTCGGCCCGAAGCTGTCCCGAGCGTCATGGCGCTCCGTACTCCTGCGATGGGGTCGTCATGTCCGCTCGCTGCGCAGCGCGCTCGAGCGCCATGCGCCGTACGACGTGCTCCTCGTCACGTTCAAGAAGGAGCAGCTCCTCGTCCCGTGGCTTCCCCGACGATTGCGCCTCGCGGTCGTGTGGCTCGAACACGGCCCCGTCCCCCGGCAGCTGGGGCGCGGCATCCAACGACAATTGTTCAGGCACGCGGCGCGCGGCGCCCGTGCCGTGCTCGCCGTGTCGAACGGGACCCGGGACTCGCTCGTCGCCGCC
>JBJMNJ010000292.1:0-6201 GCA_045804325.1 Gemmatimonadaceae bacterium | reverse complement strand
GCGCTGGACGACGAACCTGAAGCACCTCTCCGCCCCCACAGGGCACCCTACCTGGAGATCAGGAAAATGACCACCAAGAAGATCCTCCTCGCCTCGGTCCTCTTCGCCGCCCCCGCGTTCGCGCAGGACGCCGCGACGGCGACCCGCGCCGAGAAGCCCGTCCTCACCGATTCCGTCGAGAAGCCCGCCGCCAGCAAGAAGGCGCTGCTCTACAAGGCGCAGACGATCCAGTACATGCGCTTCAACGACCAGCGCGGGATCAACATCTTCGAGGCGCCGAAGCAGGAGGGCGTGCCCTTCACCGGCTTCAAGCTCGACTGGGGCGCCGCCTTCACGCAGCAGTTCCAGGGCCTCAACCACCTGAACACGGCCGACTCGGTCCGCACGAGCGCCACGAGCGCCGTCAACGCCAACCGGCTCATCCCGGTCGGCCACGGGTTCAACAACGCCGTCGCGAACCTGTACCTCAACGCGCAGCTCGCGAAGGGCATCCGCGTCGCGATGACGAGCTACCTGTCGGCCCGGCACCACAACGAGACGTGGGTGAAGGACGGCTACTTCCTCATCGACGACACCCCGATCGACTTCGCGCCGCTCAACGCCCTCATGAAGTTCGTGACGGTGAAGGCCGGCCACTTCGAGATCAACTACGGCGACCAGCACTTCCGCCGCACGGACAACGGCCAGGGCCTCTACAACCCGCTCGTCGGCAACCTCCTCATGGATGCCTTCACGACGCAGGTCGGCGGCGAGGTCTACGCCCGCAAGGCCGGGTTCCTCGCGATGGGCGCCGTCACGAACGGTGAGGTGCGCGGCATGGTCCTCAACCCCGGCAAGCGTGGCCCCGCCTTCATGGGCAAGCTCGGCTGGGACGGCCAGGTCACCCCGGACCTCCGCGTCCGCCTGACGGGTTCGGCCTTCTCGCAGAACCGCTCGGCGAACCAGACGCTGTACACGGGCAGCCGCGCCGGCAGCCGCTACTACAACATGCTCGAGAACTCGGCCTCGACCGAGGCGGCGAACGCGTGGAGCGGCGACGTCCGCCCCGACTTCAACGAGATGCACGCCCAGGTCGTCAACCCCTTCCTCAAGTACCGCGGTCTCGAATACTTCGGCAACTTCGAGAAGGCGACCGGCCGCACGGCCGCCGAGCAGCTGGCCAACAAGACCACCCCGACGGATGCGCGCAAGGTGACGCACATCGCGAACGAGCTCACCTACCGGTTCCTCGGCGATGCGCTCTACCTCACGGGCCGCACCAACAGCGCGAAGGGCAGGTTCCTCAGCAGCCTCACGGACGACGTCACGGTCAAGCGCAACCAGATCGGCGGCGGGTGGTTCATCACCCCGACCGTGGAGCTCAAGGGCGAGTACGTGAAGCAGACCTACACGGGCTTCCCGAGCACCGACATCCGCAACGGCGGCCAGTTCAAGGGCTTCATGATCGAGGGCGTGGTCAGCTTCTGAAGCAGCACCTTCACCTGCACGAGATCGGGGGCGGCCGAGACGGGCCGCCCCCGATTCTTTCATGGCTCTCGGCTCTTGGCCCTCGGCCGCCGCTACTCGATCATGCCCCGCCCCCACGAGTCGCGCGTCACGCGCCCCTCCATGGCGCCCGGGTTCGCCGGGAACCCGCGGCCCATCTCGCCGAGCGGGTCGAGCTCGCCGGCGAGCTGCTCGTCGCTCGGGCGCCACTCGTCGACGCCGCCGGCGGTCGCGCCGCTCGCGGCCGTCCGCACGCTCCCGACGTCGGCCACCGCCGAGCGTCCGCGACTCGCCCAGCGCCCGGAGCCGGCGACGAGCGCGTCCTCGTACTCCGCGAGATAGTCGTCCCCCTCGTCCGGCGAGCGTTCGCCGGAGGCCGAGCGCGACCGGCCACCGGAGGCCGCGGCCAGTGCCGCGCCGATGCCGAGCGCGATCATGAGCGCCGTCCACGGGCGCGCCTCGATCGCGTCCCCGAGCCGCCGCTCGAGGCGCGCCTCGCGCACGCGCCTGCCGAGCGCGCCCGCCTGTTCGGCTACGCGCCCGCCGAGGTCCGACACGGTGCTCCTCGCTCGCTCCCAGGCGCCGGCGGCGTCGCCCGCGCCGCCGGCCACTCCGCCCTGGCTCGTGCCGCCGTGACTCGTGGCACCGCCGCCGGCGCCGAAGCTCGGGTCCCGGCCGTACACGTCGCCGCTGGTCTCGCTCATCGCTCGTTCTCCTCGTGGAGGCATGCGGCCCCTCCGGCCGCGCCCGCGAGGCAAGCAATGCGCAGGCCACCGGACGCGACTGATGTCGGGGGCTACGGTGACGCGTCCGCGCCTGCCCTGACGGCCGCCCGGCGGCGCCGCGCGGCGGCAAAGCCCTCGACGCTCACGCGCGCCGCGTCGCCCAGGAATGCCTGGAGCAGCGTCACGAAGTCGTCCGCGTCGGGCGCGAGCGCGCGGTCCGCGAGCGTCTGGCGAACGATGCGCTCCACCTCCTGCACCAGCAGCTCGAACTCGCGCCGCAGCGCCGCCTCCGTCCAGCCGAGGTGCGCGCGCTGCGCCCCGTGCAGGTCGGCGATCACGTGCTGGATGTGCGAGCCGTCGCGGATGAGCAGCGTGCGGTCGGCTGCGGGGTCGTCGATGATGGCGACGTGCTGGAAGATGTCCGCGAGGAACGACTGCACGTGGTTCTCGAGCTCGGTCGTCGCCGCGTCGCGCGCGAACGGGATCGTCGGGTCCTCCCGCAGGCGCCGCACGAGCGCGAGCGTGATCGCCTCCGTGCAGCCGAGCAGGATGCGCGCGATCTCGGCCCGCGCCTCGGAGGTGGGGCGCGTGGCGGGGCGCGGCTCGCTCGGCGGGGCGGCGGGGAGCCAGAGCGTGAACGTCGAGCCGGCGCCGGGGCTGCTCACGACCGTCAGCTCCCCGTCCATGAGCCGGGCGAGCTTGCGGCTGATCGCCAGCCCGAGCCCCGTGCCGCCCTGCTGCCGGCTGTGGCTGCTGTCCACCTGCACGAAGGGCTCGAAGATGTCCTCGAGCTTGTCGGGGGCGATGCCGATCCCGTTGTCGCTCACGCGTATGTAGAGGTACTCGCGCCGGGTGGCCGCGAGCATCCCGGGCAGCTCCTCCGGCCGCGCGCGCCCCCACGACGCCGCCACCGCGCCGCCCGGCGCCGTGAACTTCACGGCGTTCGAGAGGACGTTGAGGAGGATCTGCGCGACGCGCCCGTCGTCGCCGACGAACACGAGGTCGCGCTCGGCCGCGCGGGAGAGCTCGTCGACGGGGACGCGCAGCGCGATCCCCCGCGCCTCGGCCTGCGGCGTGACGAGCTCGGCGGCGCGGCGCGCGGCGGGCGCGAGCGGCTCCGGGTCCGAGCGCACCGTCATCTGCCCCGCCTCGACGCGCGTGAGGTCGAGGACCTCGTCGATGAGGCCGAGGAGGTGGCTGCCGCTCGCGCGCACGCGGCCGAGGTAGTCGAGCTGCGCCCGCGCCAGCGGCCCGGCGACGCCGAGCTCCAGGAGGTCGGTGTAGCCGAGGATGGCGTTGAGCGGCGTGCGGAGCTCGTGGCTCATCGTCGCGAGGAACTGGCTCTTCGCGCGGTTCGCGTCCTCCGCCTCCTGGCGCGCCGCCTCGGCCGCCGCGGTGGCGCGCTGGAGCGCGCTGGACTCGCGCAGGCGCTCGGTGACGTCGCGGAGGATGACGTTGAAGAAGTGGTGGCCCGCGGCGTACGTCTGCGAGATGGTGGCTTCGACGAAGAGCTCGGACCCGTCGGCGCGCAGGGCGGGGAGCACCGCGCCGGCGCGGTGCATCGAGCGGCTCGTGACGCCGCTGCGCCCGAACTCCTCCATCTTCGCCGCATGGGACGCGCGGAGCCGCTCGGGGATGAAGTCGTCGATGCGGCGGCCGAACGCCTCGGACGCGGTCAGGCCGAAGAGCCGCTCCGCGGCGGCGTTGAAGAGGACGATGCGGCGGTCCTCGTCGGTCGTGACGATCGCGTCCATCGCGGTCGCCACGAGCCCGGCGAGGCGCTGCTCGGAGAAGCGCAGCGCCTCCTCCGTGCGCCGGCGCTCCGTGACGTCGCGGAAGTACACCGCGAGCCCGCGGTCGAGCGGGTAGGCGCGCACCTCGAACCACGCCCCGAGCGGCTCGAAGTACTCCGTGAACCCGACGGTGCGGCCCTCGCCGACCGCGGCGCGGTACTGCCGCCCGAACTCGCCGTCGGCCGCCTCGGGAAACTCGTCCCAGAGGACGCACCCGAGGAGCGACGCGCGGTTGCGCTGGAGCATCTCCGCGGCGCGGTCGTTGAGGTAGACGAAGCGCCAACGGTCGTCGAGCGCGAAGAACGCGTCGCTGATGCTCTCGAGGATGCTGGCCGGGCTCAACGCCTTCGGCGGCCGCGCGTCCTCGGAAATGGGATCATCTGCATGTTGCATCGAGCAGATGGGTTGCGCGGCTCGTGCCATACCGAGCGCCCGCGCACGAAGGACGACGAATTGCTGTCGGCTGACGGCTGACGGCGGCTGATCAGCCGGTAGCTAGAGTGCGGAACCCTCCGGAACGCACTCGCGTGTCCCGGAGGGTTCCGCGTTAGGGCTCCCTGCGATGAGCCGCCGTCAGCCGTCAGCCGTCAGCGGCGCTCCCAGCGCCCGGCGACGAGCTGTGAGGCCGGCTACTCGCCGTAGGGAATCCAGACGTTCTTGACCTGCGTCGCCTGCCTCAGGAACTCCCGCCCCTCGCCCCACGCCGCGTCCGCCCAGTCGCGCGGCACCCACTCGCACCACGTGCGCTTCATGTTGCTCGCGGAGGCGAGCTCGACGGCGCGCACCCCCTCGCGGCCGCCGAAGTACCAGATCGCGTCCACGTCGTCGTGCTCGGCGAGTGTCTTCGCGAGCGTGTCGCGCTTGCCCGTGACGATGTTCACGACGCCCGCCGGGACGTCGCTGGTCTCGAGCACCTGGTAGAAGTCCGTCGCGGCGAGCGGGTGGCGCTCGCTCGGCACCGCGACGACGGCGTTCCCGGCGCAGATGGCCGGCGCGACCAGCGAGACGAGGCCGAGCAGCGGGCGCTCGTCCGGGCAGAGGGCGGCGACGACGCCGATCGGCTCGTTCATCGCGAGCGCGACGCCGCGGATCGGGACGTTGTGCACGAGGCCGTCGTACTTGTCGGCCCACGCGCCGTACGTGAACAGCCGTCGGACCGCGAGCGCCACCTCGTCGCGCGCGTCGCGCGGCGCCGCGCCGGTCATCGCGGCGACGCGCCGCGCGAGCTCGTCGGCCCGCGCCTCGAGGTTCTCGGCGAGGTAGTAGAGGATCTGCGCGCGCAGGTGCCCGGTGGCGCGCGCCCACCCCTTCGCCGCCGCGTGCGCGGCCTCGACGGCGTTGCGCAGGTCCTTCCGGTTCCCCTCGCCCACCTCGCCCACCACGCGCCCGTCCGCGCCGACCACGCGAATGCTGTAGCCCGAGTCCGGCCGCGCCTGCTTGCCGCCGATGAAGAGCTTCGGCGTGCGGTCGATCGGCGGGAGCGGGGAGGCGCCATCGCCGTCCGCCGGGTCGCCGCGCCACGGCTCGCGGCCGTCCGCGGCGTCGATCTCGGCCGCCGCGGCCGATTCGTCCACCTCGTCGCCGTCGTCGTACGCCATCGCCATCCCGTCGACCGAGGGCCGGGGAACCCGCCCGTTAGGCAGGCCGTCGGCCGTGGACCGAGGACCGTCGGCCACTCTCTTGAGGTACTCCCACATCCCCTCGCGCCCGCCCTCGCGTCCGAAGCCGCTCTCCCGGTAGCCGCCGAAGCCGGCCGAGGCGTCGAAGAGGTTCGTCGAGTTCACCCACACGACGCCCGCCTTGATCTTCGGCGCGACGTCGAGCGCGAGGTTGATGTTCTCCGTCCACACGCTCGCGGCGAGCCCGTAGGGCGTGTTGTTCGCGAGCGCCACCGCCTCCTCGGGCGTGCGGAACGTCATCGCGACGAGCACCGGCCCGAAGATCTCCACCTGCGCGATGGTGCTGGACGGGGCGACGTTCGTGAACAGCGTCGGCGGGAAGAACCAGCCGTCGGTGGGGCACGCCCACGACGGCTGCCACATCTCGGCGCCCTCGTCGCGGCCCTGGGTCACGAGCGACTGGATGCGGTCGAGCTGCACGGGCGCGACGATCGCGCCCATGTCCACCGCCTTGTCGAGCGGGTGGCCGAGCCGCAGCCGCTCCATGCGCGCCTTGAGCTTCTCGACGAGCCGCTCGGC
>JBJMNJ010000291.1:0-4152 GCA_045804325.1 Gemmatimonadaceae bacterium | reverse complement strand
TATGTCAATAGACTGACAACAAGGAGGAAAAAAAAGGACCGGCAAGCGGTCCTTAAAAATCCGGAGTCAATGGCTAGGGACGGAATCGAACCGCCGACACGCGGATTTTCAGTCCGCTGCTCTACCAACTGAGCTACCTAGCCGAAGCATGTAAACTACTCGGCCCGTTGGACTTCGGCAACCCCCTGCAGATCGACGCGCCTCCCGGAGGTCCCCGTGCGCAGACATGTCCTTTCGGTCGTCCTGCTCGCGCTCCAGCTGCCGCTCCTCGCCGCCTGCACGCGCGACGCCTTCAGTCCCGAGCCGCCCGCCGCGCCGCCCCGCCTCGCCCTCGCGCCGCTGCCGGTCACCGAGGCGGACGCCGTCGCGATCTCCGACGCGCGCCCCACCACCGACTTCCTCTGGCAGCGCAGCCCCTTCCTCCTCACCGGCGGCAAGGACGGCACGACCGCGTCCGCCGGCATCGACTTCATCCTGCCGTACTGGATGGCGCGCTACTACGGGGTGCCGCTCTTCTGAGCGGATGTCGGCCTTCCGACCTCGGCCGCTGCGAGCCTCGCCGCCCGTGTCCAGTTCGCCATCCGTTTCGCGGAGCGCATCCCCGTGGCACGCTCGTCGCCTAGTACGAGGGGGCGAACGCGACCCCCCCGCAGACGGCGCAAGCATATGCAGCAGACGCAGCAGATCCCCCTGAGCCGAAGTCGACCCCGCGCCACCGCCGCGAGCCTCGAGGAGTCCTGGCTCGCCCCCGAGCGGTTTCGGCGCGCCGCCATCCTCGCCGCCACCGCGGCCAGCGCCCTCGCCCTCCTGGCAGGCGTCGCCGGCGCCCAGGAGCTCCGCGGCTCCAAGGCGAGCGTCGAGAAGATGTACGCCTTCGCGGTGAACCACGGCCTCCAGTTCTACCGCACGCCCGAGGACGTCTCCGCCGCCGCCGAGCGCGGGCGCCTCATGCAGCTGGCCGGCGGCCCCGGGTGGGAGCTCTCCACCGGCGTCGGCTGGGCGTACGCCACGCCCGAGGCCGTCGCGTTCCTCGATCAGCTCGGGCCCGAGTACGTGCAGAGCTGCCAGGCGCCCATGGTCGTCACGAGCGCCACGCGCCCGCTCTCGCGCAAGCCGCGCAACGGCGTCGCGAACTCGGTGCACCCGGCGGGGATCGCCGTGGACCTTCGCAAGCCGTACCGCGGCCCCTGCCTCGACTGGCTGCGCAAGCGTCTGAGCGAGCTCGAGGGCAGCGGACGCATCGAGGCCACCGAGGAGCGGCACCCGCCGCACTTCCACATCGCCGTCCTGAGCCAGCCCGGGAGCGCGCCGCCGCGCTCGCTCGCCGCGCGCATGGCGAGCGCCGAGGCGGTCGCGCGGCAGCTCGGCACGAGCCCGGACCGGCCCTGGTCGCCCGCCGCGGGCCTCCCGCGCCCGACCGGCCCGGGGCGCGGGTTCCAGATTCAGATGCTGAGCCCGTTCGCGCGCCGCGACATGCCGCGCCTCGCGGGGGTCGTGGTCCTCGCGCAGCCGCCCGCGGCCGTCGCGAGCGCCACACCGGCCGCGGGCGACTCGCTGGTGCGCTCCGTCGCCACCGGCAGCGTCGCCGTCGCGACCGCCGACGGCGAGACCTACGTCGTGCGCCCCGGGGACACCGCCTGGGAGATCGCGAAGCGGCACGGCATCACGGTCGACCAGCTGCTGAGCGCGAACAAGCTCGGGAAGCGCGCCACGATCCGCCCGAACATGGAGCTGAAGATCCCGGCGGCGAAGGCGGCCAACTAGGGAGCAGGGGATAGGGAGCAGGGAGCAGGGGCGACCCCGACGGGTCCGTTCCTGCTCCCTGCTCCATTACGCACCCACCCTGCTCCCTGCTCTAAGGTTGTGCCCTGTGCCCGCGTTGGTCGTCGTAATGCATCGCGCAGTCCCAATCGCTGGCGTCCTCCCGCCCCCGCCCGCCGTGCCGACTCGCCTCTCTCCGCCGATCGGCCTCCTCTCGCCCACGCAGACCCACGACCCCGCCGCCGCCGCGGCTCGCCTCGCCGCGCGCCTCTTCGAAGGGGCCGGCGCCGCGATCTTCGTCGTGGGGCCCGTGCGCGAGCACGCCGCCGGCGACGCCTCGCTCGCCGACGCGGCCGCCGCGCTCGCCCGGCGCGTCGTCCACGACGGCGCGCCCCTCGCCGAGCCGCCCGCCGGCCCGAGCATGCACGCCGGCTACCCGCTCTTCGCCGCCGACGGCGAGGTGATCGGCGCGCTCGCCGTCGCGGCGCCGAAGCCGCTCGACGACGACGGGCTCGAGGCGCTCGCCGACCTCGCGCGCGCCAGCGCCGCCGAGCTCGCGCTGCTCGACGCCACGCGCGCGCTCGACGACCTGCTCGACCACACCACCGACATGGCGTGCGCCGTGGACGGCGACGGCCGCCTCGCGCGCGCGAACCGCGCGTGGTGCGTCGCGCTCGACCGCGGGCGCGCCGTCCGCCTCGTCGAGAGCCCCGGCGGCACCGGGCGCCCGCTCGCCGACCTCCTCGCGCCCGAGCACCGCGCGCCCGCCGCCGCGCTGCTCCGCCGCCTCGGCGCCGGCGGCGCGCCGGAGGACGTGGAGCTCGTGCTCGTGGCGCCCGACGGCTCCCGCGTCGTCGCGCGCGGCCGCGCCGTGCCGCGCCCCGACCGCGGGCGCGGCGCCGGGATGCGCCTCGCGCTGCGCAACCTCACCGCCGAGCGCCACGCGCAGGACATGCGCGCGCGACTCGCCGCGACGCTCGACGCCTCGAGCGACGTGTGCTTCATGGCGACGGCGCGCGGCGACCTCGTCTACCTCAACGACGCCGGGCGCCGGATCGCGGGCCTCTCCGCCGACGCGCCGCTGGCCTCGCGCCGCCTCACCGACCTCTGGGCCGGCGCCGACGCGCGGCGCGTGACGCGGGAGATCATTCCCGCCGCGCAGCGCGACCTGATCTGGCAGGGCGAGGCCGAGCTCGCGGCCGCCGAGGGCGGGCCCGTGCCGGTGTCCGCGGTGATCGTCGCGCACCCGTCGGCCATCCCGAACGAGCCGCCCTTCTTCATCTCCGGCGTGCTGCGCGACCTCCGCGAGCGGCAGCGCGCCGAGGCCGAGATGGCGCTCCTCTATCGCGTCCCGCACCTCGTGAGCACGGCCGACGACGTGGATTCGGCGCTGCTCACCGCGCTGGACGCCATGTGCGAGGCGGCGGCGTGGGACTACGGCGAGGTGTGGCTCCCCGCCCCGTCCACCGACGGCGCGGCGCCGACCATGCGGCAGGGCCCCGCGTGGTGCAACCCGCGCGACGCGAAGCTCGTGGCGTTCGCGCGCGAGGGCGCGTCGCTCGGCGTGCGGCGCGGCGAGGGGACCGTCGGGCGCGCGTGGGCGACGGGCGAGGCGGAGTGGGTGGGCCAGCCGGACGTCGAGCCGGATCTCGCGCGCGACGGCGCCGCGCGGCGGGCGGGACTGCGCGCGGCGGCCGCCGTCCCCGTGGTCGTCGGCGACGAGACGGTCGCCGTGCTCTGCTTCGTCGGCCGGCACCCGCGCGACGGCGAGTCGGCGCGGCTCGAGCTGCTCGCCGCCGTCGGCGCGCAGATGGGCGCGGCGGTGCTGCGCCGCCAGGCGGAGTCGCGACTCACCGCCGATCGTGAGTTCCTCACCGCGCTGCTCCAGAGCGCCACCGACGGCATCCTCGCGTGCGACGCGGACGGGCACGTGACGGTGTTCAACCGCGCCGCGCGCGAGCTCTTCGAACTGGACGCGACGCTGGACCCCGCCGCGGCGAAGAGCGCCGCACTCGCGCTCGTGTCCGACGCCGACGACCGCCCGCTCGACCCGGGGCGCACGCCCCTCCAGCGGGCGCGCGCCGGCGAGACGCTCCGCGGCGTCGAGCTCCGCGTGCGCCCGCCGGGCCGCGCGCCGCGCACGCTCGTCGCCGGCGGGCGCCCCATTCGCGTCGGTGACGACATCGTCGGCGCCGTCATCGCCTTCCGCGACGTCACCGACGAGCGCCGCGCGAAGGAGCTCAAGGACCAGCTCATCAGCACCGCGAGCCACGAGCTGCGCACGCCGCTCGCCGCGGTCCGCGGCGCGCTGGAGGTGCTCGCGGGGAAGGTCGGCGCGGCCGGCGCGCGCGAGGCGGAGCTGCTGGAGATGGCGCGCCGCAACACGGGCCA
>JBJMNJ010000290.1:0-9978 GCA_045804325.1 Gemmatimonadaceae bacterium | reverse complement strand
CTCATCGACCTTCCTCCAGCTGGAATGGGGACCGACGCGCCTCCGAGCGGAGCCCGGACGGCGCGCCCCGGATCCCTTCGCAGAGGACGTGCGCGTGGCCCCCCATCGCCGTCTCCGGGCGCAACCGCATGCGAGAGCGCTGGTTAGGTCGCGTCCATGGACGCGCGGCACCAGGCCGCGCGCCGCGCGAGACGCCGCACCTCGCCGGCGGATATGCCGCATCGATGCGGCATGCACCCCATTCCTTAGAGGTCACTAACGTTGGCCTATTTGCTGCACTCATCACTCGACTGTCGTGATCCAGCTCACCAGGACGGCCGTGCGACGACGCACGTGACGCGAGCAGGTCGTGGGAGGGAGAGACAGTGCCGTGAGCGCGACGCGCCCTTACCTCGGAGCGGAGAGACGCCAGGCGCCGAGGACGGCGGACCTGCTGAGCGCCGACCTGCTGTCCACCCCGCCCGAGGCGAAAGCGAGCGTCCGACTGCTCGTCGTCGAGGACGAGCGCGCGCTCCGCGACGGGCTCGTCGCCACGCTCCGCGTGGAGGGGTACCAGGTGACCGCCGCGGCCTCGGGACTCGAGGCGATCGAGATCCTCGGCCGCGCGCGGTTCGACATCGTCCTGACCGACCTCTACATGTCACCGGTCGGCGGGATCGACGTCCTGTACGCGGCGCGGCGGGCCGCGCGCGAGACGATCGTCATCGTCATCACCGGCAACCCGAGCGTGGCCTCCAACCTCGACGCGCTGCGCGCCGGCGCGTGGGACTACCTCCCGAAGCCCTTCTCCGCCGCACACCTCCAGCTGCTGCTCGGGCGCGCCGTGCACACCGTGGTGCAGCGGCGCGAGCTGCACGAGCTGCACGCCGAGCTGCTTCGGAAGGCAGGGCACAGCGAGCACCTGCCGCTGCTCGGCACCTCGCGGGCCTTCCGCGCGGCGGTGGACCTCGCGCGCCGCGTCGCGCCGACCGACGCGCCGGTGATGATCACCGGCGAGAGCGGCACGGGGAAGGAGCTGTTCGCCCAGTTCATCCACCGCCACAGCCGCCGCGCCGCGCGGCCGATGGTGGCCGTCAACTGCGCCGCGCTGCCCGAGTCGCTGCTCGAGAGCGAGCTGTTCGGCCACCGGAAGGGCGCCTTCACCGGCGCCGACCGCGACAAGCGCGGCCTCGTCGAAACCGCCGACGGCGGCACGTTCTTCCTCGACGAGCTGACCGAGATGTCGCTCGCGCTCCAGGCGAAGCTGCTCCGGGTGCTGCAGGACGGCGTCGTCCGCCGGGTGGGGAGCGAGCGCACCGACGCCGTGGTGGACGTCCGGTTCGTGTCGGCCACCAACCGCGACCCGCAGGACGCCGTGAAGGAGGGCGCGCTCCGCCCGGACCTGCTCTACCGGCTGCGCGTGGTGCCGCTCCGCCTGCCGCCGCTGCGCGAGCGGCGCGAGGACATCACGCTGCTCGCGACCCACTTCCTCTCCGAAGCGTGGACGCGGCACCACCCCGGCGCCGCCGCGCCCTCGCTGACCGCCGCGAGCCTCGACTACCTGCGCCGGCAGCACTGGCCGGGCAACGTGCGCGAGCTGCAGAACGTCATGGAGCACACCGCGGTCCTCGCCGAGGCCGGACAGCGAATCGACCCCGTCGCCATCCCGCTCGTCGAGGACGGCGACGCGCTCGCGCCGGCCGCCGACGCGCTCGGCGCCGAGATCCTGCGGGAGAAGTTCCACGACGCGAAGGACCGCCTCGTCGCGCAGTTCGAGCGCGTGTACCTCTCGCGCCTCGTCGACCGCGCGGGCGGCAACATCGCGCGGGCGGCGCGCCTCGCGAGCATCGACCGCGCGACGCTGTACCGCCTCATCGAGAAGCACCACATCCCGGTGCCGCGCGAGCAGCGCTGACCGCGGACGGCCACGGTGCGCACGCAGCGGCCATCCGCGACGCCGAACCGCACCTCTCGCGAGCTCGCCACGACGCTGATGGCGGAGGCGATTCACGAGGCCGCCGTCGCGGCCGGCTCCGAGTCTGCGCGCGAGGTCGAGGCGCTGTGGGACGCGGTGTCGCGAGCGGTCGCGGGTGCGGCCGCCGCGCCCGCGGTCGCGATCCCCGTGCGCGCCCGACACCGGCTCGACCTGGCACGCCGGTCCTTCATCGCGCGCCTGCGCGCCGAGGGCGACCGGATCGAGCTGCAGGACGCCCTCCGATTGCTCGACGCGCTCGAGCAGGTGCGCGCGTCGCTCGAGCCGCGGCGGCCGACCGCCGCCGACGCGATGGCGACGCCGGCGGAGCTCGAGCTCCTCGCGGAGGCGGCGCACGACATTCGCAGCCCGCTCGCGGCGGTCGTCTACCTCGTGGACACGCTGCGCGGCGGACAGGCCGGCCCGCTCACGCCGGAGCAGGAGCGGCAGATCGCGCTGATCTACAGCGCGACGTTCGAGCTCAGCGCGCTCGCGAACGACCTGACGGAGCTCGCCCACGGCGGTGGACTCCCGCTGCTCGAGCGGGAACCGGTCGCGCTCTCCCTCGCCGCGGTGCTCGAGTCCGTGCGGGACATCGTGCGGCCGATCGCGGAGGAGCGGCAGCTCGAGGTGCGCGTCGCGCAGTCGGCGGCGGACGCGCGCCGCGGCCACCCGGCCGCGCTCGCCCGCGTGCTCCTCAACCTCGTCACGAACGCGCTCCGCCACACCGCGACGGGCTTCGTCGAGCTGGGCGCCGCCGACCGGGGAGGCGGCCGCGTGGAGCTGTGGGTGCGCGACAGCGGGCCCGGAATCTCGGCGGACGCGATGGACAGACTCTTCGAGCCCTTCCAGCCCCGCACTCGGACGCGGCGCCGCGGGCTCTCCAGCTCCGGACTCGGCCTCGCCATCTGCCGCACGCTCGTGCACGCCATGGGCGGAGAGCTCGCCGTGGAGAGCGCCTCGGGGAAGGGGGCGCGCCTCCACTTCACGGTCGGACTTCCGCACGTCGACGCCACCGAGGACGCTGTAGGGAGATGACTCCCCCCGACCGCCTCGTGCTATTTTCCCGGCATGGCCGACCAGCCACAGCCCTTCCAGCCCGAGCCCGAGCCGACGTTTCCCACCGCGCCCGGCGGCAAGCCGCCGCGCGGTCGTCCGCCGCTGGTCGCCACCGGCTTCGCGGACGATGACGACGGGTCGCCCCCCTGGCGGAGCAGCGGCGAAGGCCCCGCCGTGAGAGTCAACCCCGCGAGCCGGTGGGCCGCCGTCGTGCTCGGCGTCGGCGCGTTCGCCATCGTGCTCGCCGCGCAGCCGCACAAGCCGTTCGACCTCGACCGCTTCTTCGTCCCGAAGGAGCTCGCGCTGCACCTCACCGCGGCGCTCGCCGGCGTGCCGCTGCTGCTCCGCACCCGGCGCCTCAGGCTCAACCGCGTGGACGCGCTGCTCGCCGCGCTGCTCCTCCTGAGCCTGGCCTCGGCGCTCTTCGCCGACAACTGGTGGCTCGCCTTCCGCGCGCTTGCCGTCACGGCCTCGGGCGCCGCGATCTACTGGTCGGCGCGTGCGGCCGCGAGCCCGCTCGGCGTGGGGGGACGGCGGCGCCGGATGCTCGTGCTCGCGCTCGCCGTCGCCACCGCCGTCGCCGCGGGCACCTCGCTCGCGCAGGCGTACGGCGTGAGCACCACGTACTTCAGCATCAACCGCGCGCCCGGCGGCACGCTCGGCAACCGCAACTTCGTCGCGCACCTCGCCGCCATCGGCCTCCCCTCGCTCGTCGCCCTCGGCGTGCTCGCGCGCCGGGCGGCCGTCGTGGCGCTCGTCGCCGTCGCGCTCGCCGCGTCCACCGCCGCGCTCGTGCTCTCGCGCACCCGCGCGGCGTGGCTCGCGCTGATCGTCGGGTTCGTGGTCTTCCTCGCCACGCTCCTCTTCCGCCGCCGGTGGAGCGAGGCGCGCGCGGGGCGGATGCTGACGCTCCGCCTCTTCCTCCCGACGATGCTCGGCGCCGCGGGCGCGCTGCTGCTCCCCAACCGGCTCAACTGGAACAGCGACGCCCCGTACGCCGAGACGGCGGCGAACGTCGTGAACTTCCAGGAGGGGAGCGGCCGCGGGCGCCTCATCCAGTGGCGCAACTCCGCGCAGATCGCGTTCGACGACCCGCTCCTCGGCGCCGGCCCCGGCAACTGGTCGGTGGCCTACCCGCGCTACGCCTCGCGCCGCGACCCGTCGATGGACCGCGACGACAACGTCACGCAGAACCCGTGGCCGAGCAGCGACTGGGTGGCGTATCTCGCGGAGCGCGGCCCGCTCGGCGTGCTCCTGCTCGCGGGCGTGATGGCGGGTCTCTTCTTCGCCGCCGTGCGGCAGATGCGCACCGCGCGCAACGCGGAGGACTTCGTGTTCGGCGCGGCGCTCGCCGTCACCGCCGCGGTCACCAGCGTGGTCGGCGCGTTCGACGCGGTGCTCCTGCTCCCCGCCCCCGCCCTGCTCGCCTGGGGCCTCCTCGGCGCGCTGGGCGCGGGCGACCCGGGGCGCGAGGTCACGTCCCTCTCGAGCGCCGGCCGCCGCGCGGCGCTCGTGGCGGCCGGCGTGCTCGCGATCGCGGCGCCGCTGCGCAGCCTCGCGCAGTCGCTGGCCATCGCGACGTTCAGCACGAGCGGGCGGACCGTGATCCTCGAGCGTGCGGCGCTGCTCGACCCCGGCAGCTACCGCATCCGCTCGCGCCTCGCGGAGATCTACGCGCAGAGCGGGCGGTGCCGGTCGGCGCGTGGGCACGCGCGCGCGGCGGCGGAGATGCTGCCCGAGGCGCGGCCACCGAAGCGGATACTCGCGCGCTGCGGCGCGAAGTGAGCCGGCGGCCGGCGCGCCGCGCGCTCGCGGCCGCGGCCTCCGCCGCCGTCGGCGCCTACGTCGGCCGCAGCCTCGGCATCCTGCGCCGCGAGCGCGAGGTGCTCGAGGGGCGGCGCGTGCGCGCGCTGGGACGCGAGGCCTACGTGCGCGTCGGTGGCCCGGCCGGCGCGCCGCCCGTCGTGCTCGTGCACGGGTTCGTGATCTCGAGCGCGTACATGGTCCCGCTCGCCGCGCGCCTCGCGCGCACCTGCCGCGTCTACGCGCCCGACCTCCCGGGCTTCGGCCGCAGCGAGGGGCCGCCCGAGGCGCTCGACGTGGACGCGCTCGCCGACGCGCTGCTGGCGACGCTCGACGCGCTCGGCCTCGCTCGGCCCGCGATCGTCGCGAACTCCATGGGCTGCCAGGTCGCGACGTCGCTCGCCGCCCGCCACCCCGACCGCGTGGGCCGTCTCGTGCTCGCCGGCCCCACGGTGGAGGCGGGCACGCGCACCGTGTGGCGGCAGGCCGTCCGCATCCTCCGCGCGGTGCCCCACGAGCGCCCGTCGCTCCTGCTGCTCCACGTGCGCGACTGGCTGCGCCCGGGCCCGCGCCGCATCTGGCGTACGCTGCGCGCCGTGCTGGCCGACCGCATCGAGGACCGCCTCCCCCGCGTCGCCGCACCCACGCTCGTCGTTCGCGGCGGCAGCGACCGCCTAGTGTCGCGCGAGTGGGCGCAGTCGGTCGCGCACCTGATCCCCGACTCCCGCTTCGTCGAGCTCCCCGGCGAGGGCCACGCGCTGAACTACTCGGCGGCGGCGGAGCTCGTGGCGGTCGTCGATCCGTTCCTGCGGGAGACGTAGCTCTCGGCTCTCGGCTGCTCTTCCGCAGGCCGCGAGCCGAGAGCCGCGGCGCGCAGCGCCGCCGAGAACCGTGCTACACCGGCGCCGCGAGACTCAATATGTCCCCGTACACCCCCGCCGCCGTCACCGCCGCGCCCGCGCCCGGGCCCGTGATCACGAGCGGCTGCCGGCGGTAGCGGTGCGTCGTGAACGCGAACTGGTTGTCCGTGCCGCTGAGCGTGCCGAGCGGATCGGAGGCGGAGACCGCGACGATGCCGACGCGGATGGTCCGGCGCGTCACGCGCGCCCGGTAGCGCAGGACGCGGCCGCGGGCCGCCGCCGCGCGCACGCGCGCCGCCCACGACGCGTCGAGCTCCTCCGTGCGCTCGAGGAACTCGCGCAGCGGCACCGCGCGGAGGTGCTCCGGCACGAGCGACTCCACCGCGATGGACGACAGGTCGCCGCGGAAGCCGATGAGGCGCGCGAGGATGAGCGCCTTGCGCGCGACGTCCGTCCCCGAGAGGTCGTCGCGCGGGTCGGGCTCGGTGTAGCCGAGGGACATCGCGTCGCGCAACGCCGACGAGAACGACGCGCCGCGCCCGAGCTCGCCGAAGAGATAGCCGAGCGTGCCCGAGGGACACCCCTCGATGCGCAGCACGCGGTCGCCGGACTCGACGAGCTTGTGCAGCGTGTCGATCACGGGGAGGCCCGCGCCCACCGTCGCCTCGTGGCGCACGCGGCGGCCGTGACGGCGCGCGGCGTCCCAGAGGCGGTCCACCGCGCTCTGCGCCCCGGCGAGCGGGATCTTGTTCGCGAGCACCACGTCGCACCCGCTCGCGAGCGCGTGCTCGAGCACCGCCGTCGTGTCGGCGGCCGTGGCGTCGACGAGCACCGGCCGCGACGAGGCCCCGGCGGCGATGCGAGCGAGCGCTTCGGCGGCGCCCGCCGCGAAGCCGCCCGGCGCGCTCGCGAGCGGCTTCCCGTCGCGCTTGAGCGCCCGGAGCGCCGCGAGCCGCCGGCGCGAGAGGCCGCCCGGCTCGAACACGAACCCCGAGCGGTCCACGAGCGCGCAGACCCGCAGGCGGGCCGCGCGGCCCGCCGGGGCCCGCGAGAGCTGCGCGAGCAGCTCGCGGCCGATGGCGCCGACGCCGAGGAGGACGACGTCGGTGGGCGCGGGCGCGTCCGCGCCCGACCCGGCGCGCGCGGTCATGCGAGCATCCCCGACGCGTCGGTCGACTGCGTCGCGAACGCCTGGAGGTCGAGCGCGAGCACGTCGTCGTCGGCCGGCCGCTCGCGCTCGCGCGCCTGCTCCAGCGCCCGCTCGAGATCCGCCACGAGGTCGTCCGCGTGCTCGATGCCGACGGACAGGCGCAGCAGCGAGTCGCTGATGCCCGCCGTGGCGCGCGCGGCCGCGTCCATGGACGCGTGCGTCATCGTCGCCGGGTGCGCGACGAGGCTCTCCACCCCGCCGAGCGACTCGGCGAGCGTGAAGCAGCGGAGCGCCGCGGTGAACCGCTCGACGGCGTCGGGGCCGCCGCGCAGCTCGAAGCTCAGCATCGCGCCGAACCCCTTCTGCTGCGCGCGGGCGAGCGCGTGTCCCGGGTGCGACGGGAGGCCCGGGTAGTGGACGCGCGCCACTGCCTCGTGCCGGCAGAGCGCCGCGGCCACCGCGTGCGCGTTCGCCTCGTGCTGCGCGATGCGCACGAAGAGCGTGCGGACGCCGCGCAGCGTGAGGTAGCTGTCGAAGGGCGCGCCGGTGATGCCGAGGCAGTTGGCCCACCACGCGAGCTCCTCGCCGAGCGCGGCGTCCGCGGCCACGACGGCGCCGCCCACGACGTCGCTGTGGCCGTTGAGGTACTTCGTGGTGGAGTGCACGACGACGTCGGCGCCGAGCGCGATGGGGCGCTGGAGCGCGGGGGAGAGGAAGGTGTTGTCGGCGACGACGAGCGCGCCCGCCGCGCGCCCCGCCGCGGCGACGCGTCGCACGTCGGTGATGCGGAGCAGCGGGTTGCTCGGCGTCTCGATCCAGAGCAGTCGCGGGCGGAGCCGCGCGATGCCCGCCTCGACGCCGGGCGCGGTGAGGTCGGCGAAGATCACGTCGAAGTGGCCGCGGCCCGAGAGCGCGCGCAGCAGGCGGTGCGTGCCGCCGTAGCAGTCGTGCGCCGCGACGACGAGGTCGCCGGGCTTCAGCAGGTGGAGCACGAGCGCGACGGCGGACATGCCGGTGCTCGTGATCACCCCCGCGGCGCCGCCTTCGAGCTCGGCGACGGCGTCGGCGAGCTGCGACCGGGTGGGGTTCCCGCTGCGGGTGTAGTCGTACGCGCGCTTCCGGTTGAACCCCTCGAACGCGAAGGTGGACGAGAGGTGGATGGGCGGCACCACGGCGCCGTGCTGCGGGTCCGTGGCGATCGCGGCGCGGACGGCGCGCGTGGCCGGGGACTGGGGCTCGTGGCGGCTCATGCGACGACTCCGCGGGCGAGGGCGTGGGCGAGGATGCGGCTGATCTTCTCCGGCTCGGCGAGGAAGGCGTCGTGCCCCACGCGCGTCTCGATGTGCGCGAAGAGGCACGGCGCGCCGATGCGGCGCACGAGCTCCTCGATCTGCTCGCGCGGCACGAGGGTGTCGCCGTCGGCGGCGACGAGCAGCGTCGGCACCCGGATCTCGCGCGGGTCCACGCGGTGCAGGTCGGTGGAGAGCGAGAGCGCGAGGAAGCGGCGCGCGTCGAAGTGCGACGAGATCTTCCCGCCCTGGTGCAGCAGGTAGCGCTCGGCGGCGAAGGTGATCCCGTCGAGGCCCGCCTCCGGCGTGTTGGGGGAGAAGCGGTCGGCGAACTCCAGCGCGCTCCGGTACGTCGTCATGCCGAGCGCGCGGGCGAGGGCGAGCCCGTCGCGCTCGCGGCCGCACTCGAGGCCGAGGCGCACGATGCGGCGCTGGATGGCGCGGAGCCCCGTGGTGAATGGGTGGCTCTCGTGCGCCGCGCTGATCGCGACGAGGCCTTCGGCCCGCGCGCCGTGCCGCGCGCCGAACGCGAGCGCGACCATGCCGCCGTACGACGCGCCGATGACGAGGCGCGCCCGCTCGACGCCTTCGGCGTCGAGCACGCGCGCGAGCGCGTCGGCCTGGTCGGCCGTCGTCGGCGCGTCGTGGACGCCGTCGCCGGGCTCGTCGAGCCAGTCGAAGCTCAGGACGCGGAAGCGCCCGGTGTCCACCGCGCGCCCCGGGCCCACGACCTCCTCCCACCAGCCCGGCGTGCCGTCGCCGCCGGCGGAGGTGGCGTGCGCGCCCGCGGAGATCCCGCCGAGCGCGACGACGACGGGCGCGCCGCGCGGCCCGACGATCTCGTAGCGCGGCAGCGCGCCGCTCGCCTCGGACGATCCCCCCACGGCGACCTCCGTACACTCGTCACATTCGATCAACTGCGTCACGTTCCCTCCTCGCGCACGCGCGAACCGGACGAAAGAGCCCCGACTCTTCGAGGAAGAGCCGGGGTGCGGTCGCGCGGTGCGGAGGACGCATCGCGAAGCCTGACCCGACTCTCCCGCGGGAGAACCGGCCGCCTGCGACACGCGCTGCGTGAGCTGCCTGGCGGGCGTCGTGGTGACGCTCCGTCGAACGAGACCCGCCGAAACAAAAAGCCCGGCGAGCCGCCAGGCATTCGCGTTTTAGCACCTTGTTTTACGTGGCGGCAATAGGCGGCAAATCACCACGGGCCTTCGATTGTGATTGAGAGACTATCAGCCTCTCGGCGAGACGTCAAGCTCCCGCCCTGAATCACTGCGTACCGCGTACTTCGTACTGCGGACCTGCAAATTGCTCATTCCCGGAACGCCATGGTCCTGCGTCCCAGGCGAACACGTCCCACGATATCACCTATGCCTCTGCCTACGACCCGCCCACCCACTTCGGGCGACCCGCTGCACCGCATGGCAGCATACACGCACGCCACCGACGCGCTGACCGCCGCATGGGCCGACGTCCTCGTCCTGCTCCGTCGGCAACCTGGCGCCGCGGTCGCGAGCCAGCTTTACCGGGCAGTCGGCTCGGTGGGTGCGAACCTCGCGGAAGGCTACAGCCGCAGCTCCGGGCGCGACCGCGTCAGGTTCTTCGAGTATGCACTCGGGTCCGCCCGTGAAAGCAGCCACTGGTACCGGGCAGCGTCACCACTCCTCGCCGCTGAACGCGTGCAGAGCCAGATGGACCGATTCACTCAGATCACGCGCATTTTGCTGACCGTGATCCCCCGAGAGCGCACCCGGACGATCCGCAGCCGGAGTGAAGAAGTACGCAGTAGGTAGTACGCAGTAGGTAGTACGCAGTAGGTAGTACGCAGTAGGTAGTACGCAGTAGGTAGTACGCAGTAGGTAG
>JBJMNJ010000289.1:0-10640 GCA_045804325.1 Gemmatimonadaceae bacterium | reverse complement strand
GCGCGCAGCAGCGCGCTCTCGCTCTCGACCGCCCCGCGCGCGGCGCGCAGCGCGCCCACGCGCCACCCCCAGCGGCGCCACGCCCGCCCGGCGATCTGCATCTTCTGCTGCCAGGTGAGCTCGGGCACTCCGTCCGGTGGGAGGGTCGGGTACGACCCGGACGCGCGACCGCCGAGCGGCCGCGCCGCGCCCATCGGCGGCCCGCTCGTCCAGTCCTGCACCTCGATCTCCACGACGCCCGCCGCACGCAGCATCTGCTTCCACTCCATCAGCATGTGCGGGCGCAGCCCGAGGCGCTCCACCACGAGGTCCCGCGCCACGCCCGAGAGGTCGGAGTTCCAGGTGAGCTGGAGGAGGACGACGCGCCCGTACGGCTTCGCGACGCGCCCGAGCTCGCGCACCGCGCGCGCCGGGTCCGCCGCCGAGGCCAGCGCGGGCTCTCCGATCACCACATCGAAGACGCCGTTCTCATGCGGAAGGTCATCCATCGGGGCCTGCTCGAACGTGAGCGGCAGCGGAGTGGCCCGTCCGCGCAGCCGGCGCTCGGCCCGGTCGATCCGCTCGGGGTCGGGGTCCACGCCGAAGACCGACGCTCTGGTGCGCTCGCAGAGCCACTCGGCCGTGACCCCGTCGCCGCAGCCGCTCACGAGGACCTCCTGCCCCGCCGCCAGCTCGCTGGCGCGAATGACCTCGCGGTACAGGTCCTCGCCGGTCGCGCGCCAGCGCCCGAGCACCGCCGCCTGCACGAGGCGGAGGACGACGGGGGCGGGCGGGACCTTCGGGGCGGCGCTCATGGGCGTGGCTTCAAGATAACGCCGGGGTCGAGGGTCTCGGGTCGTGCGCTGGCGCCGGCGAGACCGTGCGTCCGGTACTCACGACTCACGACCGACGATCGCTAGAGCAACGCCCGCAGGTGGACCATGACGGCCTCCGCCACGCGCTCCGGCGCGTACCCCCCCTCCAGCGCGCTCACGAGCCGTCCGCCGCAGGCCGCCTCCGCCCGCCCCACCATGCGGCGCGTCATGCGCTCGAAGTGCTCGAGCTCCAGCGAGAAGCCGCCGAGCGGGTCGCCGGCGAGCGAGTCGAAGCCGGCGGAGATGAAGATCAGGTCGGGCGTCCACCCCACCATCGCGGCGTCCACCGCCCGCTCCCAGGCCTCCTCGTAGCGCTCGGCCGGGAGCCCGGCGGGCATCGGGACGTTCCAGACGGTGCCGTGCGGACCGCGGTCCTCGCGCGCGCCGGTGCCGGGGTACCACGGCCACTGGTGCATCGACACGAAGCGGATGGCCGGCTCGTGCTCCACGATGGCCTGCGTGCCGTTCCCATGGTGCACGTCCCAGTCGACGATGAGCACGCGGTCCAGGCCGTGACGACGCCGCGCGTACAGCGCGGCGTTGGCGACGTTGCCGAACAGGCAGAAGCCCATCCCCGCCGCGCGCAGCGCGTGGTGGCCGGGAGGCCGGACGGCGCTGAAGCTGCGCGTCGCGCGGCCGTCCATCGCCATGTCCACGCCGTCGAGCACGCACCCGGCCCCGGCGGCCGCGGCCTGCCAGGAGCCCTCGCTCACGACCGTGTCCGCGTCGAGGCGGCCGCCGCCCTGCGCGCTCAGCGCGCGCACGCGCTCCACGTACGGCGCGTCGTGCGCGAGCGCGAGCTCCTCCGGGGTGGCGTGGCGCCCCTCGAGATGCGTCAGCGCGTGGAAGAGCTCCGGGTCCTCGCGCAGCGCGCGCGGGATCGCGCGAAGGCGCCCGACGTGCTCCGGGTGCCCCCACCCCGTGTCGTGCAGGCCGCAGTCCGCGTGGGAGAGAAGTGCGATCGCCATGCGTGGCGGCGGGGCGGCGCGGCGCTCAGCCGCGGCCGGCGCCTGTGCCGCTGCGCACCGGGCGGCGGCGCCGGTACGACAGGAGGAACGTCGAGCCGTCGACGGCGCCCGCGTCGGCGAGCGAGGCGTGCTCGTCGAGCACCTCGAAGCCCCGCAGCTTCATGACGAAGTCCTCGTGGAACTCGCCCTGCGGGTAGAGCGCCTCGAGCGCCGCGACCTTCACGGCGAGCACGGGCTCGGTCGCCGGCGCCTGCACGCGCACCGCGTCCCACACCTCCGCCACCTGCACCCGCACGGTGATCGCCGCCTGGCCCTCGGCGCCGAGGCGCACGGTGACGCGGGCGCGCAGCGAGTTCGCGAAGGCAGAGCTCATCGCGCCGTCCCCGCGGCCGAGTCGGGCTTCATCGCGGGCTTCGCCGCGCCCTCGGCGCCGGCCGGCGCGCGCCCCTGACTCGTGTCGCCGGGCAGCGCGAGCAGGGAGAAGAAGCGCGCGATCTGCTGGTCGAACATGTAGCTCGACCCCGTCACGCGCGTGGAGCCGTCGTCGGCGTAGGCCGCGATGACGACCTCCTCGCCCCCCTGCCCGCGGAGGTTCACGTACGTCGGCCCCTCCTTCTCGAGGAAGGCCGCGTAAATGCTGTTGCGCCGTGCGAAGAACCGCTTCGCCTGCGCCAGCACCTCCGCGGGCGCGAGCGAGGTGCGGGTCTCCAGCAGGGTCTGCTTGCTCTGTTGGTGGGTCATGGGATGTAATCTAGTCGGGCCCGGCGGCCGACAAGCAGGCCGTGGGCCCGAGGCTCATCCCGCGACCGGCCCGGCGTACTCCAGCGGAAGCTCCACCGCGAACGTGCTCCCCGCACCGGGCACGGACGTCACGGTGACGTCGCCGCCGAGCAGGCGCGCGAGGCGGCGGGC
Organism: Gemmatimonadaceae bacterium; assembly: GCA_045804325.1. Classification (GTDB taxonomy): domain Bacteria; phylum Gemmatimonadota; class Gemmatimonadetes; order Gemmatimonadales; family Gemmatimonadaceae; genus JBJMNJ01. The sequence continues at coordinate 7,906 of JBJMNJ010000289.1, read as the reverse complement.
GAGCGCGAGACCGAGGCCCGTGCCGCCGTAGCGACGCGTGCGCGAGCCGTCCGCCTGGCGGAACTCCTCGAAGACGGCCGCGTGCTCGTCGGGGCTGATGCCGATCCCCGTGTCCGTCACCGCGTACGAGACGCGCCCCGCGCGCACCGCCACCTCGGCGGCCACCTGCCCCTCGCGCGTGAACTTGTACGCGTTGTCGATGAGCTCCGTGAGGATCTTCGTCACCTTCCCGCGGTCGCCGCGCATCGGCGGGAGGAGCGTCTTCGGCTCCTCGACGCGCAGCGTCACCCCTTCCGCCCGGCCGCGCGCGCGGGCCACCGCCTCGCGCAGCGGCAGTCGCGGGTCGAACTCCTCGACCTCCACGTCCACGCCGCCGCGCCTGAGCGTCGTGAGGTCCAGCAGGTCGTCGATGAGCGCGAGCAGTCGCTGACTGGCGCGCAGCACCTCCGAGAGCTGGTTGCGCTGCTCCTCGGTGAGGGGCCCCGAGATCTCCTCCTCCATGATCTGGCAGTAGCCGATCACGGCGGTGAGCGGCGTGCGCAGCTCGTGCGAGACGTTCGCGAGGAACTCGTCCTTCACCCGCCGCGCGTCGAGCAGTGCGAGGTACTGGCGCTCGAGCTCCGCCTTCGAGGCGGTGAGCTCGGCGTTCGCCCTGCGGAGCCCCTCGATGAGCGCCGACTTCTCCGCCGTGGCCGCGAGCTGGTCGGCGGCGATGCGCAGGAGGCTCCGCTGCTCGGCGGGGAAGCCCCCGGCCTCGGTGAAGTAGAAGGTGAGCGTCCCGAGGACGCCGGCGGGGGTCTCCAGCGGGAGCGCGACGAGCGCGCGGAAGCCGAGCTCCTCGGCCACCTCGTGCCAGTCGCGGTACTCCGCGTCGGCGAAGACGTCGGGCACCTCGACGTGGCGCCGGTTGGCCGCGGCCTGCCCGCTCGGCCCCTGCCCGAGCCGCACGCGCATCTGCCCGAGCCAGCGCTCGTACTGCCCCGGCCAGTTCCACGCGGCGGAGAGCCGCATCAGCTCCTCGTCGCCTTCGCGCACGTACACGGACGCGAACGCGGCCCCCACGAGGGGGCCGATCTTCTCGAGGGCGAGCGAGAAGACGTCCTCGGGGCGGTCCGCGATGAGGAAGGCGTGCGCGATCTCGCGCACCGCGACGAGCTCGCGCAGCGCGGCGTCCCCGTTCGTCGAGGACCGGGATCGCGGCGGGGGGACCGAGGGCGAAGTTGTCACTGGCGGCCAATTTACGGCCGGGGCGGGGGGACGGCCAGAGAAGGGCGGTCCTCGGCCCTCGGCCCTCGGCCGCTGGTCCGCGGAGGGAGGCCCGTCGGCCTTGTACGCCCTCGATTCGACCGGGAGTCCCGAGAGCAGGCCGAGGGCCGAGGGCCGAGGGCTGCTACCGCTTGTGCGGCCGCGCCGGCCGCAGCTCCACCCGGCTCACGTGCGCGTGCCGCGGCATCGTCACGATGCCCAGCACCGCCTCGGCGACGTCCGGCGCCTGGAGCATCCAGCTCGTGTCCGCGTGGCGGCCCGGCGGCGAGAAGTGCGTCGCCACGGAGCCGGGCATCACGACGGAGACCCGCACGCCCTGCTCGCGCACCTCCAGCATCAGCGACTCGGCGAACCCGATGACGAAGTGCTTCGTGCCCGAGTAGCAGGACCCGCCGGCGAACGGGTTGCGCCCCGCGAGCGACCCGATCACGACGACGTCGCCTGCGCCGCGGCGCAGCATGCCCGGGAGCAGGGCCCGGGTGACGTGGTAGAGCGAGTTGACGTTCACGTCGAGCATCGTGCGCCACTCGTCCGGCGTGAGCTCGGCGAACGGCCTCAGGACGCCGACGCCGGCGTTGTTCACCAGCACGTCCGCGCTCACGCTGGCGAACGCGCGCTCCACGGCCGCCGGGTCGCCCACGTCGACGTCCACCGCCCGCGCCCTGCCCCCCGCGCCCTCGATCTCGCGCACGAGCGAGTCGAGCTCGGGCCGCGAGCGCGCGGCGGCGACGACGTCGTAGCGCGCGGCGAGGCGCAGCGCGACGGCGCGGCCGATGCCGCGCGAGGCGCCCGTCACGACTGCAGTCGGTCTCTCTGGCATCGTTATCCGGAAATCTGATCCATGGTCTAGGGCTGCGGTCTCGCCACCCGCCACGCCGCGTCGAACACCAGTCGCGCGCCGAAGTGGAGCGACTCGAGCGGGATGCGCTCGTCGTTCCCGTGCATGCGCGCCTCGTCCTCCGGCTCCAGCGGAAACGGCAGGAGGCCGAAGCACTGCACCCCGAACCGGCGCAGGCGGGCGCTGTCGGTCGCGCCCGTGCTCAGGTACGGGACCACGGCGAGGCCGGGGTTGAGCGCCTGCGCCGCGGCGGCGATCGACGCGAACATCGGCGACCGGAAGTCGCTCGCGGGCGCGTCCTCGCCGCGCTCCGTCACCGCCACCTCCACGAGCGGGTCGGCGATCGTGCGGCGGAGCCGGGCCGCGACGGCGTCCACCGACTCGCCCGGCAGCGTCCGCACGTCGAGCGTCGCGGTGGCGGTGGTGGGGATGACGTTGGTCCGCACGCCGCCCGCGACCAGCGTCGGCGACACGCCGTTCCGCAGCAGCGCGTCGAGCGCCGGCGCGCGCGCCACGGCCCGCGCGCCGCGCCGGGCGCGCACGGCGCTGTCGGACACCAGCGCGGCCATCGCCGCGCGCTCGTCCGGGTCCGGCCACAGGTCGCACAACTCGCGGAAGAACTCGCGCACCGTCGGGGTGAGGGCGAGCGGCTCGCGGTGCTGCCCCACCGCGGCGAGCGCGCGCCCGAGCCGCGCGAGCGCGTTCCCGGCGAGGGGGACGGCCGCGTGCCCGGCGGGGCCGTGCGCGGTGAGCGTGACGAGGTGCGGGACCTTCTCCGCGCACTGCACCGCGACGTACAGCGGCCGCCCGCGCACCACGCGCACGCGCCCGCCCTCGTTCAGCGCGAAGTCCGCGCGCAGCAGCTCGGGATGGTGCTCCAGCAGCCACCCCATGCCGTAGGTCCCGTCCGCCTCCTCGTCCGCCGTGGCGACGAAGACGACGTCGCGCGCGAGCGTGCCGCCGCGGTCCAGGACGTGGCGCTTGAGGAGCAGCATCGCCTGGAGGTTCGCGGCGAGCATCCCCTTGTCGTCGATCGCGCCGCGCCCGTAGAGGTAGCCCTCGCGGAGCTCCCCGCCGAACGGCTCGCTGGTCCACTGCTCGCGCTCGACGCCCACGACGTCCATGTGCGCGACCAGCAGCACGGGCCCGCGCTCGCCCGTCCCCCGCAGGCGCGCCACGACCGCGCCGCGCTCGGGCGCCGGCTCGAGCAGCCGCGCCTCGATCCCCGCGGCCTCCAGCACGCCTGCGACGTAGCGGGCGCAATGAATCTCGTTACCCGGCGGGTTGCTGGTGTTGAACCGGATGAGCGCCTGCAGGAGTCCCACCGTCTCCTCGCGCACGGCGTCCCAGTCGGGCTGCGGCGCGGCGGCGGCGTCCAGGGGGGCGGTCGCGATGGTCGTCATGCGGGCGGAAACGCCGACAAGGTTCGTGCCGTACGGTCGCGCCTCTGGCGCGGCGCCCGCGGCCGCGCCCAATTGCTGGTCGTCCTCTTCCGCTCACCCGGAGCCCTGCATGCGATCTCGCGTACCCCGCCGTGCGCCGCACGCCCTCGCCGCGCCGCTGGCCCTCGCCGCCTCGCTCGCGTTCGCCGCGCCGCTCGCGGCCCAGTCGGCGGGTGTGGCCGCGCGCCCGGACGCGACGCGGCGGCCGACCAGGGCGCAGGTCGTCCGCACGGTGGACTCCGCCGCCAAGGCGCTCATCGACGCCGGGCAGGCGCCGTCGATCTCCGTCGCGGTCATCCGCGGGCGCGACACGCTCGTGATGAAGGCGTACGGCAGGGCGGACCTCGAGAACGACGTGCCTGCCACCCCGACGCACGTCTACCGCATCGGCTCCATCACGAAGCAGTTCACGTCGGCCGGCGTGATGCGCCTCGTCGAGCAGGGCAAGGTCGCCCTCGACGACGACTTCACCAGGTACGTGAAGTTCGACACGCACGGGCGCACCGTCACCGTGCGCCAGCTGCTGAACCACACGTCGGGCATCAGGAGCTACACGAGCGTCGGCGAGCGCTGGCGCCGCCGCTGGCGCGAGGACATGGTGCCCGACACCATCGTCGCCCACGTCACCAACGACTCCCTCGACTTCGAGCCCGGCACGGGCTGGAGCTACAACAACTCCGGCTACGTCCTCCTCGGCATGCTCATCGAGAAGGTGAGCGGCAAGCCGTACGCGAAGTACGTCGAGGACGAGTTCTTCCGCCCGCTCGGCCTCACGAGCACCTACTACTGCGAGACGCGCCCGCTCATCAAGCGGCGCGCGCGCGGCTACGAGCGCGGCCCGGACGGCTTCGTGAACGCGGAGTACCTCAGCATGTCGCAGCCGTACGCGGCGGGCTCCCTCTGCTCCACGACCGTCGACCTCGTGAGGTGGAACGACGCGCTCGCGCGCGGCCGCGTCGTGCGTCCCGAGTCGTACGCGCTGATGGCGGGGCCGAGCACGCAGAAGGACGGCACGCCCATCAAGAGCGGCTACGGGTTCGGGCTCGCGACGCGCACGTTCGGCGAGCGCCGCGCGATCACGCACAGCGGCGGCATCAACGGCTTCTCGTCGGACATGGCGTGGCTGCCGGACGACTCGGTGCTCGTCGTGGCGCTCGTCAACGCGAGCTCCCCGGCGGCCGGCCGCGTCATCCGCCTCGCGGCCGCCGCGGCCCTCGGCGACCCGCTCCCGACACCCCCGACTCCCGGGCAGGTTCCGGCCGCCGTGAGCCTCACGGCGGCCGAGCTCGCGCGCTACGTCGGCGAGTACCGGCTGGCGATGCCCGGGGGCGAGCGCACGCTCGACGTGCGGATCGCCGACGAGGGCGAGCGGCTGGTCGCGTACCCCGCGGGCCAGTCCCCGAAGCCGCTCACCGCGCTCGGCGGCAACACGTTCGCCGACAGCACGGACCCGGACGTCCGCGTGCGCTTCGTGCTCGAGAACGGCCGCGCGACGAAGATGCTCTTCACGCAGGCGGGGCAGACGATGGAGGCGGCGCGGATCAGATAGGGAGCGGGGGGCAGGGCGCGGGGAGCAGGGGCGACTCGGAGGGGCCCGTTCCTGCTCCCTAGGAAAGCAGGCGCTCCACGTGCCTCACCACCGGCTCGAATCCCAGCCCCCGCCCCGCCACGCGCTCGGCCTGCTCGTGCGCCAGCTCGCGCTGGCCCTCGGACAGCAGCTCGCGCACGAGCCATGGGCCCGCGTGCGGGTTTCGGAACCAGTCCTCGTCGAAGCGCTCGACGAGGGTCGCGCTCACGAGCGCCTGGAGCTGCCACGCGCGGAGGTAGCGCGCCGCGTAGAAGCGCGGATCCACGTCCACGAACGCGTCCGCGGGGGCGTAGCGGAACCCCGTCGCGGCGCTGAGCGTCTCGACGTACAGGTCCGGCAGCGCGTCCCACGGGACATCGCCGCCGTAGAGCCGCGTCTCGTAGAGGAGCTTCGCGCAGTAGCGCCGCACGTAGTGCAGCTCCTCGAACCCCGCCGCGCGCAGATACGCGGACGCATGCGGCTTGGCGAGCCGCGTGTAGCGGAGCAGCCACCCGCGGTCCTGCATCAGGTGGTCGAAGAGCATCGCGTAGCCCTCCGTCACCGAGTTGTCGCCGAGCCAGCGGTACTCGAACGGGTAGTCCGGGCGGGCGTGCGCGAAGTGCAGCGCGTGGCCCAGCTCGTGGAGCAGCGTCGTCCAGTCCGTCTGGCCGCCGTGCGGCCGCAGCACGAGATAGACCTCGTCGGGCACGCGCACCGGGGCGCAGAACGCGCGCGCGCGCTTCCCCTCGCGCTCGCCCGTGTCGTAGCGCACCCGCCCGCCGGCCGTCGGGTCCACGCCCATCTCCTGCACCTGCCGCCGCACGGCCGGCTCCATCTCGGCGCCGGGGAAGAAGCGGTCGAACTCCCGCGCGCGAAACAGCGTCTGCGCGTCGGCGCGCGTCGCCTCGCGCGGCTCGATGCCGAGGCCGCGGCGGACGAACTCGGGGAACACGTCGTCCCACATCGGCTGCGTGTCGCGCAGGAACCGCTCGCACTGGGCGGCGAGGTCCGCGAGCGGCACGCCGCTCATGGTCTCGAACGCGGCGTTGTAGGCGCCGAGGTCGAGCGCCTCGACGACGTCCTTCTCGCGCTGGAGCCGCTCGCGCTTCAGCGGCGCGAGCTCGCGCGCGACGAGCGCGGCCCGCGCGCGGTCCAGCGCGAGCCGCTCGGCGCGGTCGGCCTCGTTCGCGATCTCGATGGCCGCGCGCTGGTACGCCACCTCGCGGCCGTCCGGGAGGCGCACCGCCGCGGCGGCCTCCCAGGCGATGGTGCGCTCGTCGAGTGCCGCGAGCTCGCGCGCCGCGTGCGTCTCCGCCTGCCACTCGACGAGGAGGCGCGCCGCGCGGCGCTCCTCGCTCCCCTCGGCGGCGCCGCGGAAGCGGTCCAGCACGAGCTCCAGCGCCTCGGTCCCCACGACGGCGCTGTACCGGTCGTAGATCGGGCGCAGCTCGGCCGTGGGCTTGAGGCCGGCGTGCGCGAGGTAGTACTCGCGGTTGACGTCCTGCGACAGCGCCTCGCCGCCGCGGCGGAGCCGCTCCAGCGTGAGGCCGCCCCTCCCCGCGGAGCGCGCCGCCTGGCTCACCGGACCAGCCGCTCCAGCACGTACTCGCGCACCCGCCCGGCGTCCACGCGCACCTGCTGGAGCGAGTCGCGGTCGCGCACCGTCACCGTGTTGTCCTGCGTCGACTGCCCGTCCACGGTGACGCAGAACGGCGTGCCCACCTCGTCCTGCCGGCGGTAGCGCCGGCCGATCGCGCCGCTCTCGTCGTAGAACACGGGGAACGCCGCCCGCAGCTCCTTCGCGAGCCGCTCGGCGAACTCCGGCATGCCGTCCTTCTTCACGAGCGGGAAGACGCCGGCCTTGATCGGGGCGATGGACGCGTGGAAGCGCAGCACCGTGCGCCCCTCGCTCTCCCCCGGCACCTCCTCCTCGGCGTACGCGTTCACGAGCGCGGCGAGCGCCGTGCGGTCCGCGCCCACCGACGTCTCGATGACGTACGGGACGAAGCGGCGGTTGTTCGGCTGGTCGAAGTACTCGAGCTTCTTCCCGGAGTACTCCTGGTGGCGCCCGAGGTCGAAGTCCGAGCGGTTGTGGATCCCCTCGATCTCCTGGAAGCCGAGCGAGCCGCCGAAGTCGAACTCGATGTCGGCCGCGGCGCGCGCGTAGTGCGCGAGCTGCTCGTGCGGCTTGAAGCGCAGCCGGCTCGGCTCGAGGCCGAGCGAGTGGTGCCACTTCATGCGCTCCTCGCGCCAGTACGCGAAGTGCTCCGCGTCGCTCCCCGGCTCGACGAAGAACTGCATCTCCATCTGCTCGAACTCGCGCGTGCGGAAGATGAAGTTCCCCGGCGTGATCTCGTTGCGGAACGCCTTGCCGATCTGCGCGATGCCGAACGGCACCTTCTGGCGGCTCGCCTGCTGCACGTTCAGGAAGTTGACGAAGATCCCCTGCGCCGTCTCCGGCCGCAGGTAGACGACGGACGCCGTCTCCTCGAGCGGCCCCATGAACGTGCGGAACATGAGGTTGAACTGCCGCGCCTCGGTGAGCTGACAGGCGGTGTGCTCACCCGGATGCTTCGACGGCTTCTGCGGGCATTGCGCGTCCTCGAGCTTGTCGGCGCGGAACCGTCCCTTGCACGTGCGGCAGTCGACCAGCGGATCGACGAACCCCGCGACGTGCCCGGACGCCTCCCACACCCGCGGATGCATCAGGATCGCCGCATCGAGCCCCTCGATGTCGTCGCGCGCCCGCACCATCGCGCGCCACCACGAGTCCTTCAGGTTCTTCTTGAGCTC
>JBJMNJ010000288.1:0-3390 GCA_045804325.1 Gemmatimonadaceae bacterium | reverse complement strand
AGCGGTCGCTCGTGCCGGCCAGGGACACCACCAGCACCACGACGTACCAGCCGACGCCCCACACCGCGACCGGGACGCCGAGGAACGCCGCCCACTCGCTGAGCTGCACCGTGGAGCACGAGCCCACGCCGCAGACCAGCTCGCCGATGTAGCCGAGCTTGTAGAGCGCCAGGTACGCCGCGACGAAGGTCCCGACGAGCGCCAGCCCGGCGATGATCATGCGCTTGTTCACGCCCGGCTACGTCCTGCTAGCGGGGGCGCGGCGCGGAGTCCGCGCGGGCCGCGGGCGTCGCGGTCGGGGCGGTCGCCGCGCCCGGCGCCGGCGCCAGGGCCGCCACCGAGTCCACGACGCGCTTGATCTCGTCGAACGACATCGAGCCGGAGTAGAGCCGCCCGCCGATCACGAACGACGGCGTGCTGTTCACCTTCAGGCGCTCGCCCTCGCGCTGGTTCCCCGCGAGCGTCGCCTGATGCCGTCGCGAGTCGTAGCACGTCTCGAACGCGTCGGCGTTCAGCCCGAGCTCCTTCGCGTAGCGCTTGAAGACCCGGTCCGGGTTGGAGGTCGCCTGCGTGTTCCAGTCCGTCTGCCCGGCGAAGATGCGGTCGTGCATCTGCCAGAACTTCCCCTGGTCGTTCGCGCACGCCGCGGCGTGGTGCGCCTGCCACGTGTTGCGGTGAATCGAGAGCGGGAAGTCGTAGAAGCGGAGCGACATCTTCCCCGACTCGATGAGGCGCGTGCGGACGTCCGGCTCGGTGACCACGGCGAAGTTGCCGCAGGCCGGGCACTCGAAGTCGGCGAACTCCAGGACCTGCACCGGCGCGTCCGGGCGCCCGAGCAGATAGCCCTGCGCCGGCCCCGGCGGCACGCTGGTGTCGACGGCCACGGACGCGCGCTTCGGGCGCGAGGCCACCCAGCCGAGGGCGCCCGCGCCGACGAGCGCCAGGAGGGCGAGCACGGTGTAGAACGGGCGCTTCGACTGGCCGCGCCCGCGGGCGCTCACCACGTTGGGTCGTCTTCCTCGTCCGGCGTCCACTCGGTCTTTTGCCATTTGCTCTCGGGATCCTCGGCCTCGGACTTCGCCTCGCCCACCACGCGGCGGCTCTCGGCGATCTCGGGCGTGTCGTAGGTGATGCGAACCTCGTAATGGAACAGCTCGCTCCGCACGTCGCCGAGGAGCTTCATGATCTCGCCGGCATGATCGAGGAGCTTCCCCTCCCGCTTCAGCATCTGGATGCGCTCGGCGAGCGCGACGAGCATCGCCTCGAGGTTCCGCGCTCGACCGTCGTCGTAGGTCTGCTCGCTCATCTGCTGCGTTGCTGCGGTGGGTTCGGCGGTGCGTCGACCGCGCGGCGGCGTGGAAAGCTACGCGGCGCCGCCGGGCGGGGCAATTCGGCCGCGACTTGACCGCCGCGGCACGAAGGATGACGATTCGGCGCGCCGTCGGTCCCGGTTGAACCCCATGTACCGGAACGCGTTCCAGAGGCTCCAATAGACGCAGACATCCTGCGCATCCCGGTCGGTCCGGGTGCGCTCCACGTCGACCGCTACGGCCACGGCGGCACCCCGGTCGTTCTCATCCACGGCTTCGGCACCTCGAGCTTCCTCTGGCGGAGCGTCGGGCCGGCCATCGCCCTCGCCCGCCACACCGCCTTCGCCATCGACCTCCTGGGCTACGGCGAGTCCGACCGCCCCTACGAGGCCGAGTACGACATCGCGGCGCAGGCCGAGTACCTCGACCGCGCCATGACGGCGCTCCGCGTGGCCCGCGGCGTCATCGTCGGGATCGACATCGGCGGCGGGGTGGCCCTGCGACTCGCCGCGGCCCGCCCCGAGCGCGTCGGACGGCTCGTGCTCATCAACAGCGTCGCCTTCGACGACTTTCCCGGGAAGGACATCCGCGGCCTTCAGCGGAACACCGCGCGCTTCGCCCTGCGCATCTCGCGCGGCGTCCTCGGCGCGGCCCCGCTCCTGACCCCCATCCTCGAGCGCGGCGTCACGAGCGTCGAGCGCATGCCACCGCGCCTCCAGGCGCGCTACCTCGCGCCCTACGTCGGATCCGAGGGGGTGAGCCACCTCCTCACGCTCGCCCGCTCCGTCAACGCGGGGGACCTCGAGGACCTGGACCTCGGCGCGATCACGGCGCCGACGCTCGTCGTCTGGGGCGACGAGGAGCCGTTCCTGGACGAGAAGATCCCGGACCGCCTCATCAACTCCATCCCGGACGCGCGCCTCGTCCGCCTGCCGAACGTCGGCCGGCTGGTGCCGGAGGAGATGCCCGACGAGCTCGCGAGGCTGATCCTGGACTTCATGGCGGAGCGGCCGGGGTACTGAGCGGCCACCCGCCGTCACCGTTCGAAGGCGCTCCCGGCACGTGCCGAGAACCGCGCTTCAGCGCTCGGCACTGGTGATGCGTACTACGAGTGGCAGCGGTGCGTCGCCCTCCCGAAAATCGGGCGAAACAGTTAGATTTGAATCTTACAGTTTACCTATGAGGTGTCATGGCTAAGAAGCAGGCACGGCGTACTCCTGCAAGGCCGGTCGCGGCGCCGACCCCGTTCGAGCAGGCGCGCGACGAGCTGTTCCAGCACATCATTCAGTGCGGCGTCATCGGGTCCGCCCCCGAGCACCAGTCGGAGTGGTTCGCGAACACGGTGTCGTACCTGGCCGAGCGGTACCACGAGCTCAGTCAGAAAGAGGTGTCCGATCTCCGCGTGCTCGGCGAGCGCTTCGCGCAGCCGCCCGTGCGGAAGGCCGCCCCTGAGACGTCGGACGCGGCCTCGGCCGCCTGACCGTCCGCGCCGCAGTTCGATAGATGGCCCGCCCCTCCACTAGCGAGGGGCGTCGTTTTTTCCGCCCGCCCGCGGCTACCGCTGGCCGGCCCGAAGGTGGCGCAGCACGAGGCCCACTCTCGCGCCGCCGCCGAGGCCGAGCTCGAACGCCGGGGCCCACGCGCCCCGCGGGCGCCCGTCCACGCCGAGCACGACGAGCAGGTCCACGCGCGGGTCCGCATCCGGACGCCCGCGCGCGCTGACGCCGGCGCCCACGTAGGGCGCGCGCGCGTGCTCGGCGAACGGGTCCGTCGTGATGCGCACGAAGCCGTCGGCGCGCACCGCCGGGTGCACCGCGGCCTCCGCGTCCGCGGCTCCCGCGGCGGCGACGAGCGTGAGGCGGGCGTACGACCCGAGCGCGCGCGAGACGCCCGCGCCGAGCTGCGCGACCTGCTCGTGCGCGGCGAAGATGCCGTCCGCGCGCACCTCCCAGCCGAGCGGCGTGCGGCCGGACGCGCGCTCCTGCGCCGCCGCCGGTGTGCTCAGGAGGAGCGCCGCGCCGAGCGCCGCGCCGAGCGCCGCGAGCCCGCCGTGCGCGGCGCGGGCGCCCGTCACGCGCGC
>JBJMNJ010000287.1:0-7027 GCA_045804325.1 Gemmatimonadaceae bacterium | reverse complement strand
GGAGCTCCGCGACTACCGGCTCACGCTCGACAACGTACGCCGGATGCACCAGGCGTCGCTGGAGTGGGCCAAGGTCGCCGCGAACCGCGCGCCCGGCGGCGACGACGGAGCCGCGCCGGGCCGCGGCGTCACCGGCGACGCGAACCGGATGCTCCGCATGCTCCAGCGCTCGCCGGACGTCGCCCGCGCGATCAACGCCGCCGAGATGACGACGCGCCAGGTGGCGGTGCACTTCACGGTGCTCTCGGCGGCCGCCGCGGCGGCCGCGCGCGGCGCCGCGCCGCCGCCCGAGATCGCGCCGGAGAACGTCACCTTCGTGAAGGGGCACCTGCCGGAGCTGGAGCGCATGCGCAACGAGCGCGACGCGCAGCTCCGCGACAAGATCCAGTGAGGGGAGGCCGGTCATGAGCACGCAGCTGGTCGAGGGCGAGTACATCTGGATGGACGGCGACTTCGTGCGCTGGCACGAGGCGAAGCTCCACGTGCTGAGCCTCGCCGTGCAGTTCGGCTCCTCGGTGTTCGAGGGGGTGCGCTGCTACGAGACGGCGGACGGCCCCGCGATCTTTCGCCTGCGCGATCACCTGGAACGTCTGGAGCACTCCTCGCGGGTGTTCCGCATGGAGCACGCGTACGACGCCGCCGCCCTCGAGGAGGCGTGCCGTGAGACGGTCGCCCGCAACGGGCTCGGCGACTGCTACCTGCGGCCGATGGTGCTGCGCGGCTACGGCGCCGCCGGCATGAACCCGGCCGGGAGCCCGGTCCACGTCGTCATCCCCGCGTGGCCGTGGGGCACGTACCTCGGCGCCGACGCGCTGGAGCGCGGCGTGGACGTGTGCGTCTCGAGCTGGCAGCGCGCCGAGCCGAACACCTTCCCCATCTCGGCCAAGGCCGCGGGGAACTACAACAACGCCCAGCTCATCAAGATGGAGGCGCTCGCCAACGGCTACGCCGAGGGGATCGCGCTCGGCACGGGCGGGCTCGTGAGCGAGGGGAGCGGGCAGAACCTCTTCATCGTGAAGAAGGGCGCGCTCGTCACGCCGCCCATCGATGGGACGAACCTCGCCGGCATCACGCGCGACACGATCATCCAGCTCGCGGGCGACCTCGGCATCCCGGTGCGCGAGGGGCCCGTCCCGCGCGAGACGCTCTACTCGGCGGACGAGCTGTTCTTCACCGGGACGGCGTCCGAGGTGACGCCGATCCGCAGCGTGGACCGCGTGACGGTGGGCGGCGGCGCGGCGGGCCCGATCACGAAGACGATCCAGCGCCGCTACATGCAGACGGTGCGCGGCGAGGTGCCGGACGCGCGCGGGTGGCTGACCATGGTGCGGCCAGCCCCCCGTGAGGCGCGCCGGGCGTCCTGAGGCACGGCGTCAGAATTCGATCTTGGTGAAGTTCAGGCTGGACGTGGTCGGCTCGGTCGCGCCCAGATCCAGCACCTGCTTCATGATGGTCGATCCGTCGGTGCCGCCCACGGCGCCGCCGCGCACCGCCGCCGCGTCGGCCTCGCCGACGTCGAAGCGGCTCAGGTCGCGGATGTCGTCGGCGCTCCGGGTGCTCTGCTCGTCGCTCATGTCCGTGCTCTCCCAGGAAGTGATCTATGAGGTGCAACCGTCGTCTATGTGAATAGCGGCGGGGACCGGTCTCGAGCCGCTCGCGCCGCCCGCGTCGTAGCGGACGATGCGAAGGTACGGAGGCCGGGAGGGTCGCACATGGGTCGTCTGACTCATCTTCGAAGCGGGGCGCTGGGCGCCTCGCGGCACGTGCCTGCGTACGCCATCCGGCTATCCGCTCCGGTCGGCGTCGCGCTCCTCGCGGCATCGCTCTCGGTTCTGGGCTGCGGCCGACGCGAGCCGGCGCCGCGCGCCGCGCAGTCCACCCCCTCCGCCGTCGCGGCGGCACCCGCCGCGGCGTCCCGGCCCGAGCTCGCGCCGCTCGAGTGGGCGCCCTCGAAGGACCAGCTGGCCGACTCGCTCTTCGGCCCGCGCGCCGACTCGTCGGACCTGGGCGTCGGGCTCGTGGCGCTGCGGATCCACGGGGGCGAGGGCGACTCGGTGCGGCCGTACATGGACACGCTGCACTTCCGCGCGGCCCCGCGCGCCGACGCGCCGGTGGTCGCGGCGCTCGTCCTCGGCGTCACCGATCCGGCGATGTGGCGCTACGAGATGCTCGGCCCGCGGGGCACGCGCATCAACGTGCGGGAGTACGGGTACGAGGAGTCCGGCGTGCCGGTGGACAGCATCGCGGGCCGGTGGGCGCGGGCCGTCGTCGGGTGGGACACCGCCGGCGCGCGCGTGCTCGGCTGGGCCGACGCGTCCGACACCGCTCGGGTGGAGCTCGTGCGCTGGGCCGACTATCTGCGCGAGCGCGTGTGGTACTTCCTCGATCCGAAGGGCGCGCGGGTGTACGCGTCGCTCGCCGACACGGCCGGGCCCGGCGACGCGCTGCCGGAGGGCTACGACATCGAGGCGCTGGAGACCCGCGGCCGCTGGATGCGCATGCGCCTGCTCTGGCCGTACGACAAGTGCGAGGGGCAGGACTCGACGAAGGCGACCCGGCGGGAGGTGTGGGCCGAGTACCTCGACCAGCGCGGCCGCCCGAAGGTATTCTACCCGTCGAGAGGCTGCTGAATCCCGGGCGGCCGAGAGCCGAGAGCCGAGGACGAGATGCCCGCCTACGTCGCCGTCCAGATCGACATCCACGACCCCGCCGCGTACGAGCGCTACAAGCAGCTCGCGCCCCCGTCCATCACCGCGCACGGCGGCCGCTACATCGCCCGCGGGGGCAGGGTCGAGACCCTCGAGGGGGACTGGCACCCCGGCCGATTCGTGCTGCTCGAGTTCCCGTCGATGGACCACGCGAAGGCGTGGTGGGGCTCGCGGGAGTACGCCGAGGCGAAGGCGCTGCGCCAGGCGAGCGCGAGCGCGGAGATGATCGTCGTCGAGGGGCTCGACAGGCCGATCGGCTGACGCGGAACGACAACGGAATGACGGCGCCGGGGTAGATTTCAGGCGAGCCCTCGGCCCTCGGCCCTCGGCCGCTGTAAGCCGTCATCCGTCAGCAGCCCGCAGTCAGCAGTCAGCAGCCCGTGAAGACCCTCGTCATCGTCGAGTCGCCGAACAAGGCGAAGAAGCTCAGCGCCTTCCTCGGTCCGGGGTACCGGGTGATGGCCTCGTTCGGCCACGTGGCCGACCTGCCGCCCAAGGAGTACGGCGTGGACACGGCGACGCTCGAGGAGAGCTACGTCGTCCGAAACGCCAAGGTCGTGAAGGAGCTGCGCGACGCCCTCAAGAGCGGCGGCTACGAGCGCGTGCTCCTCGCGAGCGACCCCGACCGCGAGGGCGAGGCCATCGCGTGGCACCTCGCGCGGCAGCTCAAGCTCGGCGCCCGCCAGGCGAACCGCATCGAGTTCCGCGAGGTGACCGCCGCGGCCGTGCGCGCCGCCGTCGCCAGCCCGAGGCCGGTGGACGCGAAGCGGGTCGATGCGCAGCGCTCGCGACGCGTGCTCGACCGCATCGTCGGCTTCGACTGCTCGCGCGAGATCTGCTGGCCCGCCGGCGCGCAGAGCGCGGGACGTTGCCAGACCCCCGCGCTGCACATCCTCTGCGAGCGGGAGCGCGAGATCCTCGCGTTCGTGGCGCGCACCTACTTCACCGTCAGCGCGACCTACGCCGAGGGCTTGACGGCGTTCGTGCCGGCCGATCCCGACGAGCAGGAGAAGCAGCGCGCCGAGGCCGAAGCGTCGGACGTGCCGGAGTCGGCGGAGCAGAAAGGTCGTCTGCGCCCCAAGCAGTTCGCCACGCGCGAGGAGGCCGACGCGGTGCTCGCGGTGGCGCGGCAACACGCGCACGTGGTGCGCGGGAGCGAGACCAGGCGCGCGGAGCGCCGCCCTCCCCCGCCCTACACGACGAGCACGCTCCAGCAGGACGCCAGCCGCAAGCTCCGCCTCTCGGCCAAGGCGGCCATGGCGCAGGCGCAGGCGCTGTTCGAGGCGGGGATGATCACCTACCACCGCACGGACTCGACGCGCGTGAGCGACGAGGCGGCGGACATGGCGCGCGAGACGATCGGGCGCGAGCGCCCCGAGGCCCTCCCGAAGCAGGCGCCCCGCTCGCGCACCAAGGCGGGCGCGCAGGACGCGCACGAGGCCGTCCGTCCGACGAAGCTGGAGCACGAGGACACGCCGCCCGCGGGCACGGAGAAGCTCTACGCGATGATCCGCGCACGCTTCCTCGCGTCGCAGTGCAAGCCGGCGGTGTTCGACCGCACGACGGTGTGGATCGACTCGGGCCCGGTGGCGTGGGTGGCCGAGGGGAGCGTGATGATCGAGGCGGGGTTCCTGGCGTACTGGGGGCCGTACAGCCGGCAGGAGGACACGATCCTCCCAGCGCTGCGCGCGGGGCAGGCGCTCGGCGTGACGGACCTCGCCGTCGAGGAGAAGAAGACGTCGCCGCCGCCGCGCTACGACCAGGGCGCGCTGATCAAGAAGCTCGAGTCGAGCGGCATCGGCCGCCCGGCGACGTTCGCGGGGATCATCGCGACGCTCCTCGAGCGCGACTACGCGCGCGAGATCTCGGCCGGCCGCGGCAAGCAGGTGCTCCAGCCGACGGAGTTCGGCATGCAGGTGGACGGCCTCATGTCGCACGCGCTGCCGGAGCTCGTCACCGAGCACTACACGGCGGCGATGGAGACGCAGCTCGACGAGATCGAGCGCGGCAACCAGACCCGCCACGAGTACCTCACGGCGTGGTACCGCGACTTCCGCCTGGCGATGGGTCGCGCCGAGGGGCTGGGCGCCGCGTACCGCGCGGAGCACGGGCTGCGGAGCCGCTACACTCGCGGCGGCGCGGGAGATGGCGCGTCGCGCGGCGAGGAGACGAAGATCAGATGCGACCGCTGCGGCGAGGCGAGCTACCGCAAGCTCGAGCGGCGCGGAGGCAAGGGGACGTTCCTGGCGTGTCCGGCGTGCCGGATGATGCGCAGCGTGCGCGCGAAGACCAAGCCGGGTGCCTGCCCGAAGTGCGGCAGCAATCTCATAGAGAAGAAGTTCGGCAAGGGCGCCGCCTTCTGGGGCTGCGTGCGCTACGGCGCGGCCGAGCGGCCGTGCGACTACCGCGAGCGGTCGGACGGCGCGGTGGCGGGGCGCTACACGCGGGCGACGACGGACAAGCAGTGCCCGAAGTGCGGCCGGGAGAAGCTGGTCATCCTCACGCCGACGTCGCCGCAGATGGGCGCGGCGTTCTACGCGTGCGAGAGCCGCGAGTGCGGGTTCACGCTGCCGCTCGGCGCGCGGCGGCGGCGGGATCCGTGCCCGCAATGCGGGGGGGTGGTGCTGGAGCGGCGGCGGAAGCCGTCGGCCGAGGGGCAGCCGGGGGAGCCGTTCTGGAGCTGCGCGAAGTACCCGGAGTGCCGGTACTCGGCGGGTCGCGCCGCCGAGCACCGGCCCGGCGCCTAACGCCGCCGCGCTGCCGACGCGTCCCGCACGGGACGGAACTCCGACCCCTGCCGGTAGTTCGGCCACTCGCGCGAGTTCGCCAGCTCCAGCCCCAGGCGGTGCAGCGCCGCGACGTCCTGCGCGACGCCGACGAGGTTCCAGGTCGCCGGGTCGTACTCGTCGGCCGGCTGGTGGTAGCGGTCGCGCCGGTAGGCCGCGTCCGCCGCCTCCCCCGCGGCGGTGCCGCCGCTCAGGAGGTCGATGCCGCTGTCCACGTAGAGCATGGGGACGCCGCGCTTCGCCATCGGGAAGTGGTCCGAGCGGTAGAAGTACCCGGCCTCGGGGCTCGCGTCCTTCGCGAGCACGCGGCCGCTCGCGGTGAGCACGCGCTCGAGCCGGTCCTCCAGCTCGCTCTGCCCGTAGCCGATGACGAGCACGTCGCGCGCGGGGCCGGTGGGCGAGAGCGCGTCGATGTTGAACCCGGCGACCGTGGTCTCGAGCGGGTACACGGGGTTCGCCGCGTAGTACTCGGAGCCGAGGAGCCCCTTCTCCTCCGCGGTCCACGCGGCGAAGACGATGCTGCGCTGGGGACGCGGGCCCGCCGCGAACGCGCGCGCGAGCTCGAGGATGGCCGCGATGCCGGTGCCGTTGTCCACCGCGCCGTTGTAGATGCTGTCGCCGCGCGCGTCCGGCGCGCCGACGCCGAGGTGGTCCCAGTGGGCGCCGTAGAGGATGGTCTCGTTCGGGTAGCGCGAGCCGGGGAGCCGCCCGAGCACGTTCTTCGAGCGGATCGTCTGGCGGCGCACCGCGTAGTTGGCGGCGAACGTCGCGTCGCCGATCGGGACCGGGCGGAACTCGCGCGTCTGCGCCTGGCGCTTGAGCGCGTCGAAGTCGAGCCCCGCGCTGCGGAACAGGTCGACCGCGAGGTCGCGCTGGATCCACCCCTCGATCAGCGGGTGCACCTCGGCGGGGTTCGCGCGCACGATGTCGAACATCGTGTTCGTGTTCGAGTTCTTCACCGTCGCCCAGCCGTACGACGCCGGCGCCGTCTCGTGCACGATGAGCAGCCCCGCGAGGCCCTGCCGTGCCGCCTCCTCGTACTTGTACGTCCAGCGGCCGTAGTAGGTCATCGCCTTGCCGCCGAAGTCCCCCTGCCCCGTCTCGAAGTCGGGATCGTTGATGAGGACGATGCCGACCTTGCCGCGCAGGTTCTCCCCCTTGAAGTCGTCCCAGTTGCGCTCGGGCGCCTTCACGCCGTAGCCGAGGAAGACGAGCGGCGCGTTCGTGATGTCGACGCGGCCGACGTTCTGCATGCTCGCGCGGATCGCGACCTGCTCGCCCTGCGTCATCGCCTGTGCCTTGCCGCCGACCGTGACGGTGACGGTGGGCTGGCCGACGATGTCCGACTGCTCGAGCGGCACCTCCTGGTACCAGCTCCCGTTGGGGCCACCGGGCTCCAACCCGACCGCCTTGAACTGCTCGGCGATGTACGCGGTGGCCTTCTCCTCGCCGGCCGTCGCGGGCCCGCGGCCGAGGAACGAGTCCGAGGCGAGCACGCGCACGTGCTGGGCGAGGCGCGCGGAGTCGATGACG
>JBJMNJ010000286.1:0-2596 GCA_045804325.1 Gemmatimonadaceae bacterium | reverse complement strand
GACGTACCACCCCGACCGCCGACCGCCGACCCTCGACCGCCGTCAGTTCCCCACCCCTACGCCCCATCCATGAACGTCACCATCGTCTGCCCCGCCTCCTCATGCACCACCCGCAGCGCCGCGTCGCGGCCCTGGTCGCCGGCGTGGATGCCGATCGCGTACGGGCGTGCGATGGAGCGGGTGAGATGACGCGTGGCGCTGGCGGGGTCGCCGAACATCAGCTCGACGCACTCGTCGTGCGGGTCGTAGGCGGCGCCGAGGAAGGCCCAGCCGCGCTGCTCGAGCTGGGCGCCGAGCGTGGGGTCGTCGACTTCGAGGATGGCGCGGCGGCCGAGGTTGCGGCGGGAGAACGCGGCGAGGGTCTCGCTCCAGTCGCCTGGCTCGTTGGTCTCGACGGTGCCCGCCATGCGCAGGCGCAGCTCGGCGCGCTGCGCGGGGGGCGGCGGCGGGACGACGAGCAGCGAGCCGGCGGTGCGGCGAAGCAACGTCGCTGCGACGCTCCCGACGACGAGCCGCTCGACGAAGCCCGGGCCGTACGTGCCGGTGGCGATGAGCTGCGCGCGCTCCTCGAGGCTCGCCGCGAGCACCGCGTCGGCCACGGGTCCGTGCACCTGGCGCGTGCGGAGCTCGACGTCGTCCGGGAGATCGGGGTGCAGCACCTCGCGCAGGCGCCCGAACAGCGCCGCGAGGTTCGCCTCCCACGCCGTCGCCCACTCGGCCCGCGCCGGGGTGCGCAGGTCGCCGGGCTCCGGCCCGACGTGGAGCAGCGTGAGGCTGCCGCCCGGCGGCACGAGGCGCAGCGCCACCTGCGCCGCGCGCACGCTCGCCGGGCTGAAGTCGGTGGCGACCACGGCGCTCGTCGGCAGCGCCGCGAAGTCGGCGGCGACGGCGAGCACCGGGCGATCGGCGTGGCGGACCACGCGCAGCGCCGTCTCGCTGCCGAAGATGCGGTCGAGCGGCGAGTGTCGGCCGATGCCGACGACGACGAGCGAGGCGGCGCGCTCGGTGGCCAGCTCGCAGATCGAGCGCGCCGGGTCGCCGTAGCGCACGTGGAGGCGCCAGCCGGCGGCGCCGATCGCGTCGCTCAGCCGGCGGCGAACGACCTCCTCGATCTCGGCGCGCCGCTCGGCCTCGAAGCCGGGCGGCACCGGCGGGAGCCCGGTGCCGATGGTGTACTCCGGCAGCGGCTGGAGGACGGCGACGACCTCGATGCCGACGCCGAGCCGGTCGGCGACGCGGCGCGCCGCGCGATAGGCGGCGTCGCTGCCGCGCCCGTCGGTGCCGAGCACGACGGGGCCGGTGAGGGAGAGCGGATCCGCGTGCAGCATCGCGCGCTGCCTGACGAACGGCGCCGCGGCGGGCGCGTACGGCGCGGGCGGGGAGGTGAGATCGGGCGACATGGGGTCCTCCAGGATCGGGACGCGCGCGAAGGCGCGTGGCTGCGCACCCTCGCCCATCCAAGCTCGCCCTTCAGGTCCGTCGCGTCAGGAGGGGCGCTGCCCGTGCGGTGTCCGGGGATTCCTGAGAGTGGGGGAGGCGCGGCGGCGCGAGGGGCCGAGGTCGGATGGGCGGAGCCGTGCGCGCGGTGCGCGCGTTGGGCCGGAACGCGCGGGCGGACGCGCTCGCTGCGTACGCCGCCGCGCCACCCCGTGCCGCGGGTGGCGCGAACGACCACCCGTCGTCCATCTTGGGGCAGCACCCGCCGTGGCTCGCGCGGCGGCCGCTCGCCATTCCTCGCGCCGTCGACCTCCTCCAGGCGCTGCGCTCCGCGCCGCAGGCGCTCCGGTCCCATGCCGACCCGTTCCCTCCGGCTCCCGCCGTCGCGCTCGCACGGGGCGACGTCCGAGGGGCTGCACTCCACGTCCGAGGCGCGGCTGCTGCTCGCGCTGGCGACGGCGGACGTGGGCTCGTGGGACTGGGATCTCGCCGCCGGGCGCCTGAAGTGGAACGCGGCGCACGAGCGGATCTGCGGCTACGAGCCGGGGACGTTCAGCGGCGAGCTGGCCGACTTCCTCGCGCTCGTGCCGCCGGAGGACCGCGCGGCCGTGGAGCACGCGATCGAGGAGGCGCGCACGGCGCGCACGGAGTTCATGTTCTCGTGCCGAGTGCGGCGCCGGAACGACGGCGCGCTGCGCTCGGTGCGCGGGCGCGGGATCTTCTTCTACGACGAGGCGACCGGCGAGGCGACGCACGCCGCCGGGACCGTCGTCGACGTGACCGACGAACACGCAGCCGACACGGCGCGGCTGCGCAGCGAGGAGCGCCTCGCGCTGGCGCTCGACGGCGCGGAGCAGGCGATGTGGGAGTGGAACGGCCCGGCCGGCACCTTCCACACGAGCGCGCGTGCGGCGACGATGCTGGGCTACGAGCCGGGCGAGATCGGATCGCGCGTCGCCGACTGGCGCGCGCTCGCGCATCCCGACGCCGTGGCGCGGATCGACGCGGCGCTCGCCGCGCACGCGTCGGGGGCGGCGACGGTGATCGAGTCGGAGCATCGGATGCGCGCGAAGGACGGCTCGTGGCGCTGGGTGCTCGCGCGCGGCAAGATCGTGGAGCGCGACGCGAGCGGCCGGCCGCTGCTCGCCATCGGCACGCA
>JBJMNJ010000285.1:0-5255 GCA_045804325.1 Gemmatimonadaceae bacterium | reverse complement strand
CGATCCGCAGCCGACCAATCCGCACGACCCCGCATACATGTGCGGATCGTCCTCCAACGGCAGCGCGGCGGTCGTCGTGACCGGCGCCGCCGACATGGCGCTCGGCGGCGACCAGGGCGGTTCCATCCGGCTGCCGTCGTCATGGAGCGGCTGCTGCGGGCACAAGCCGACGCACGGCCTGGTCCCCTACACGGGCATCTTCCCGATCGAGCTGACGCTCGACCACATCGGGCCGATGGCGCGCACGGTCGCCGACTGCGCGGCGATGCTCGACGCGATCGCCGGCGAGGACGGCCTCGACCCGCGCCAGATCGGCGTCCGCGTGCAGCCGTACCGCGACGGCCTCGTGCTCGGCGCCGACGGCCTGCGCGTCGGCGTGCTGGGGGAGGGCTTCGGCATCGACGGCGTGTCGGAGCCGGACGTGGACGCCGCCGTGCGCGACGCGGCGGAGGAGTTGGCGCGGGCGGGCGCGGAGGTGGAGGAGGTCTCCGTCCCCATGCACCGCGACGGCCTGGCGATCTGGAACGCGGTGGTGATGGAGGGCGCGACGGATCTGATGGTCCGCGGCGACGCCTTCGGCACGAACCACAAGGGCCACTACACGACCGACCTCGTCGACTTCTACGGCCGCGCCCGGCGCGCCCGGGCGAACGACTACTCCGTCACGGTGAAGCTCACCATGCTGCTCGGGGCCTACCTGTCGGACCGCTACAACCACCACTACTACGCCAAGGGCCAGAACCTCGGCCGCCGGCTGAAGGCGCGCTACGGCGAGGCGCTCGAGCGCTGCGACGTGCTCGTGCTGCCGACCACCGCGATGAAGGCGCGGCCGTTCCCGCCGGCGGACGCAGCGATCGCCGACGTGCTGGCCGCGGCGCTCGGCAATCTCCACAACACGTCGCCGTTCGACGTGACGGGCAACCCGGCGTTGAGCGTGCCGTGCGGCATGTCGGACGGCCGCCCCGTGGGGATGATGCTCGTCGGCCGCCACTTCGACGACGCGACCGTCCTGCGCGCCGGCCACGCGTACCAGCAGGCGACGGGGTCGCCGGAGGCGCCGGGCCGGTTCGCGCGGACCGGATCGGCGCCGGAGCCCGCCGCGGAGCCGGTCGCCCGGTCGGTGTGAGCCACCACGCCCAACACTCGCCCGCGAACGCGTCGTGCCACACTCGCGCCATGCTCGAGCGACGCACGAAGATCGTGGCGACCCTCGGTCCCGCGACCGACCCGCCCGGAGTCCTGGATCAGCTCATCGCGGCCGGTCTCGACTGTGCGCGCTTGAACTGCTCCCACGGCACGCACGACGACCTGCGCCGACGTGCGGAGGACGTCCGCAACGCGAGCGAGCGCGCCGGCCGCGCGATCGGGCTGCTGTTCGACATCCAGGGGCCGAAGCTCCGCCTCGACGCCTCCACGGAGGCGCGCGCCGTCGAGCCGGGGCAGGTGCTGCGCTTCAGCGGTGAGCGCCGGCCGGACGACGCCGACCACGTCGCGGTCGACTTCGACAACTTCGCCGCGCTCGTCACGGACCGCTCGGAGATCGTGATCGGCGACGGCGCGCCGCGGTTCCGCGTCGAGCGCGTCGACGAGGGGATCGTCGCGGCGCGGAGCGTGTCGCCGGGTCCGCTCGCGCCGCGCAAGGGCATCAACGTCACGCACGCCCGTCCCGAGCTGCCGGCCATCACCGACAAGGACGTGGCCGACCTCGGGCTCGCCGCCGAGCTGGGGGGCGACTTCATCGCGCTCTCCTTCGTCCGCTCGGCGGCGGACATCGAGCAGCTCCGCGGCCTCATGCGCGATCTGGGCACCGCCGCGCGCGTCATCGCCAAGATCGAGAAGGTCGAGGCGTACGAGAACCTCGACGAGATCATCGCCGTCTCGGACGGCCTGATGGTCGCCCGGGGCGACTACGGCGTGGAGGCGGGCGTGGCGCGCGTCCCGCTCATGCAGAAGGACACGATCTTCCGCGCGACGCAGGACGGCAAGTTCGTCATCACCGCGACGCAGATGCTGGAGTCGATGATCCACGCGGCCGAGCCGACGCGCGCGGAGGCGACGGACGTCGCCAACGCCGTGATCGACGGCACGTCGGCGGTGATGCTGTCGGCGGAGACGAGCGTCGGCGCCTATCCCATCGAGGCGGTCCGCGCCATGGCGGAGATCGCCGAGGCTGCCGAGGAGGCTCCGGTCATCCACGGCCGTGCGCGCGAGCAGGCCCACCACGGCACGGGTGAGGCGATCATGCGCGCGGCGGTCGAGATCGCCGACGCGCTCGACGCCGCGGCGCTGATCGTGCCGACCGCCACGGGCGGCGCGCCGCGCGCGTGCGCGAAGTACCGCCGCCGCCGCCCGATCGTCGCCTTGGCCCATCACCTCGGCGTGGCGAACCAGCTCACGCTCGAGTGGGGCGTCTATCCCACGCACATGCCGATCGCCTCGAACGTCGACGAGATGATCGAGTCCGCGCTCACCGCTGCGCGCGACTTCGCCGGGCTGCAGCACGGCGCGCGCGTGGTGCTCACGGCGGGGCGTCGCACGGGCACGCCGGGGGCGACGAACCTGGTGATGGTGCGCGAAATCGCCTGATGTGCTCGGCGACGTAGGTCGCGACCGGCGCGATGAAGGCTGCCGCGCCGCGTGCACCGAGACGCGCCTCGCATCGGCGGCGCACATCCCCCGTCGCGGGCGCGAGGGTCACCTGAACCGCGGGCATCGCCCGCGCAGGCTACGCGGCGTCCGGCCAGACGGGGTTCGTCCACGCGCGCCGCCCGCTCTCGTCGGTGAGGGTGAGCCGCCAGAAGGGCGAGCGGAGCTTGTCGAGGTCGAGGCGGGCCTCCTGCAGCGTGGGCGCGCCGGTGGCGACGTCGGAGCGCCAACCGTGGATGCCGGTGAGCGCCACGGAGCGCACCGGGCTCGAGGCGACGTGGACCGTGGAGCCGTCGAGGAGCACGTCGTGGATGACCGGTCCCTGCGTCGAGTAGTACGCCCCGTCGCACAGCGCGGCGAGGAGCGACTCCGGCGAGGGATCCTCCGCCCGCACCTCGACCCAGGCGCCGAACCGGTCGCGCGGGTCGTGCCAGTGCGCGTCGTCGGACGCCGTGACGTGGACACGGCGATCGCGGGCGAGCAGCGCGTCGAGCGCGTAGCGGCCCTCGGCCTGGTCGGGCCAGACCAGCGCCATGTTGTGGTTGTAGGTCTCGACGGCGTGGAGCACGTCGAGCGGCAGGCGGTCGAAGTCGAGCAGGTTCGTCAGCCCCGGGTGCAGCAGGATCACGAACGCGCCCGCGTCGGCCGCGCGCCGGATCGCGTTCGCGTGCGCCTCTCCCGCGGCGGGCGCGGGGAAGTCGGCGGGCAGGCCGGCGGCGACCACCCAGAAGACGTCCTCGTCGTCCCAATCGGCCGAGCTCAGCTCTGCGCCGAGGATCGTGGTGAACCCGTCCGTGCCCAGCGGACGCGTGTCCGTGACGCGCCAGCCCCACCTCGCCTCGAAGTGGTCGGAGAGGACCAGGAAATCGTAGCCGGCGGCGCGGTACGCCGCCACGACCGCCTCGGGCGGCGCCGTGCCGTCCGACCGGTCGGAGTGCGTGTGGAGGTTGCCGCGGAAGAAGCGGCCCGGGCGGGCGAAGGCGGGTGGGGCGCCGCGCTCCGTCAAGCGATCGTCTGGGGCATCAACATCCGCTCGCCGCCGCGCTGCCACTCCACGAGCAGCGCCGTGGCGTCGTCGCGCAGCTGCGCGCGCTCGCTGTCGAGGATCGCCCGCCGCAGCCGCCGCAGCGTCTCGGGCGTGGTCTGCCCCGCGGCCGCCTCGCGCTCGATGAACTCGGAGAGACCGTCGATCGTGAACATGGACCCGTCCGGCCCGCGCGCCTCGGTCATCCCGTCCGTGTAGAGGAGGAGCAGGTCGCCGGGCTCGAGCGGCTCCTCGGCCACGCTCGGCCCGTCGCCGGCGAAGTCGACGCCGAGCGGCGGTGCCGGTTGCGTCGGGAGGGTGCGGGCTCGCCGTCCACCGCGGATCAGCAGCGGCGGCGGGTGGCCCGCGCTGATCCAGCTCAGCCGCCCGGTATCGAGGTCGAGCTCGGCGATGAGCGCGGTGACGAAGCGATACTCCGGGAACTGCCGCCTGACCGCCTCGTCCATCGCGGCGTACGTCTCGAGCAGCCCGCGTCCGGAGCGGCGGCTCTGTCGGTAGGCGGCCAGCGCGAAGGCCGCGACGCCGGCCGCCGCGAGGCCGTGGCCCATCGCGTCCAAGACGCCCAGGTGCAACGTGCGCCCGTTGACCGCGTAGTCGAGCGCGTCGCCGCCGGTGTCGTAGCAGGGCTCGAGCATCCCGGCGAGCGCGACGCCCTCCGTCGCGAACGTGAGCGGCGGCGCGAGGCTCCAGAGGAGCTCCGAGGCGATCGTCATGGGCTGCCGGCGCCGGGCGATCGCGAGGAAGTCGCTGTACGCCGATTTCGCGACGAGCAGGATCGCGACGAGGTGCGCGTAGCGCGCGCAGGCGGCGACGATCGCCTCCGAGAAGTCACGCTCCGCGAACGACATGGCCATCGCGCCGAGCCGCTCCGTGCCGTCGAGCAGCGGCAGCCACACGCGGCGGTCGCCCGGCGCGTCGCCCGGCGTGGTGAGGATGCTGGTGGTGGCGAAGGCGCGCCCCGCGACGGTGCCGGCCACCGACAGCGGCTGGAGCTCGGCGCCTGCCGACCCGGGCAGCGGAACGAGCATGTCGTGCTCGTAGTCGATGACGTACAGCGCCGCGTCGTGGGCCCCGATGCTCGCCGACTGATCGACGATGACCGCGGCGAGCTCGGCCGGGGAGCTCAGATGCGTCCGACGCAGGAGCTCGGCCAGGAGCTCCAGGACGCGCTGGTCGACGGCGGCATCCGGCGGCGACTGTCGGTCCGCTTGCCCTCGCACCCCGGTTTGCTACCCGCCGCTGCGGTGACCAATCACGCCGGTCGAGGATCGATCCCGTCCTCCAGGCGGCGAGCGCAGGCGTTCAGAGCCGCTGCGCCGTGGCGATGTCGAGCCGGCGGGTGATGCCGCGCAGATCGAGCGTGCGCGGCGCGTCGGCGCCGATCCGCTCGTGATCGACGCCGGGGTGAGCCGTGACGATCACCGCGAGGTCGCACGGCCACGACGGCTCCACGGAGCGCAGCCCGAACTGCGGGAGCTCGGGGACGTGCGGGTCGTGGTAGGCCAGCTCGGCACCGCGCTCACGGAGCATGTCGATGATCTTCAGCGCGGGCGACTCGCGCAGG
>JBJMNJ010000284.1:0-5281 GCA_045804325.1 Gemmatimonadaceae bacterium | reverse complement strand
CCGCCGTCGCACGCCGTGGAGATCTTCGGCGCCCTCGGCGGCGGCCAGAAGGACGGCGGCTGGGACGGCTCGGGCATCCCGAAGTCGCGCCTGGCGATCATCCCGGGCGTGACGCACTACACGCTGTTCCAGGACCCGAGGCTGGCGACGACGGCGATCGCGTTCCTCGACGAGAAGTAGAGGGGCTGCGGGCTGCGGGCTGCGGGCTGCGGGGTGCAGGGTGCGGGGTGCAGGCGAGGGCCCAGCCTTCACCCCGCCGACCGCACCCCCACCCAGATCTCCACCTCGCCCGACTCCGTCGCCACGTCGTAGCGCGAGTCGTAGAGCTCGAAGTCCGGCGTGTGCGCGGACTCGAAGCCCGATCGCGGGAGCCACTCCATGATCGCGCCCCACGTCCGCTGGATCCCCGCGATCGGGCCGTCGTGTGTGAACACCGCGTAGCGCGCGGCCGGCACGCGCAGGCGGCCGAGCTCGCGCGGGAGCGTGTCGAACGAGTCCACCTCCACCGCGCACATGTACTCGAACGTCCCGCGCTCCATGTCCGCGCCGCACATGATGCCGTACGTCGTGCCGAGGCGCGCGCCGGGGATCGAGGCCCCGATGCGCCGGAACTCCTCCCACTGCCCCGGGATGTCCCGCGCCGCCTCCGTGAACGTGTGCACGCGGCGGATGCCCGCCATCAGCATCGGGCGACCGTCGGCGAAGCGCGACGGCGACGCGGGGGCCGCGGTCTCGCTCACGGGCCCGAGAGCCCGATCGGCACGCCGCCCGGCGCGCGCACCATCGCGATCGTCACGCCCGGCATCACCTGCTCGGGCTCGTGGATGGCCTCGGCCCCCGCGCGCAGGGCCGCCTCGAACGCCTCGCGCGCGTTCTCGACGTGGATGAACGCCGTGGCGCCGATCTGCTCGTCCGGACGCGCCTCGTGGATGCCGCCGCCGCCCTCCGCGGAGTACGCGAACAGGTGATAGTCGCCCGTGGGCGAGGGGAACGGCGGGCGGAACTGCCAGCCGAACACCCGCGCGCAGAACGCGCGCGTGGCAGCGGGGTCCGCGCTCGCGAAGTCCACGTGCGTGATGTGTCCGTACAGCCCCTTCGTCGGCACGTGGCCGATCCCGTCCGCGCTCGAGGAGCCCTGCTCGGGGCGCGCGATGTCCATGGCAGCTTCCGGTGAGGGGTGGATCGTGTGCCAGCCATCGGCCACGGCCGCCGGCCGCCGGCCGGTCAGATCATCCGCCGCAGCGTCAGCGTAACGATACGCGTCTCGCCCCCGTGGCGCACGCCGAGCTCGACGCGCTCGCCCTCGCGGCGGAAGCGGCGGCGCAGGTCGCTGAGCGGGACCGTGGCGGCGGGGTGGCCGTCGACCGTCACGATGGTGTCGCCGCGGGCGAGCCCGGCCTCGCCGGCGGGGGACGCGGCCACGACCTCGTCCACGACCATGCGCGTCATCGTCGAGTCGAGCACGAGGGAGAGCCCGGACATGTCCGCCTCGAACGGCTCGCGGGTGTCGGCGTGCGGCTCGAGGATGAGGCGCCGCCGGCCGTAGTCGAGGTAGACGGTGAAGCGCCGCAGCACCTCGCCGCCGATGTTGCCGACCCAGGCGCCGTTCTCCGTGAACACGCCGGCCGAGTCGCCGTGCAGCGCGGTGATCGGCCGGACGAGCTCGACGCCGCCGATGCGCAGCGCCTCGACGCGCCCGATGTCGGCGCTCACGGCGCCGCCGACGCCGCTCCCCGCGCGCCGGCGCACGGTGGGCGTCACGCGTTCGCGCAGGCGATGCTCGTCGGTCCAGCGCTTCGTGAGCGAGAGCGCCTGCCCCGCACCGACGTCCACGAGCATGCGCCCCCTGATGGTCTCACCGTCCGCGAGCCGCACCTCGGCGTCCACCTGCGGGGCGTTGCCGACGAGGCGCAGGGGCACCACGGCGCCGGGCCCGTCGTAGCGGAACCGGTCCTTGTCGTGGAGTCGCAGCTCGCCGCCGCGGTAGTCGATCGCGACGACGAACCGTTCGATGAAGTCGTGGCCGAGGACGCCCTGGATGAGGCGGCCCTCGCGCGGGGCGATGCCGGAGAAGTCGATGGCGCGCTGGATGGGGTGGGCGACGCCGGAGCCGGCGAGCGTGACGGCGGCCCGGTCGAGGTTCGCGCCGGCGACGGTGCCCGCGCCGACGCCGCGGGCGCGGAACGAGGTGCCCTCCTCGATGCCGAGCCGCCGGGCGGCGCCGAGGTCGAAGAAGGAGCTCGGCGCGCCGGTGTCGAGGAGGAAGTCGAGCGGCTGGCCGGCCGCGCAGACCCGCACGTAGACGTGGTTGTTGACGACCGTGATGGGGATGACCGCCGCCGCGGCGTCCTTCGCGACCGTTGGGCTGGTGGCGGCGCAGACGGACAGTGCCTGGGCGCCCGCAGCCGCCGGCGCGGCGAGCAGGAGGGCGACGACGGCGACTCTCATCGGAAGGCTCCAGGCCGGGGGGTTCTCTGAGAACGCTATTGGTCCCCCATGACGACACAACGGTTGCCGATGAGCGGGCTCAGGCGTCCAATGCTGGACGAAACTAGCAGCAAGATGGACATTATGTCCTTGACGTCCAGCCCTGCGTCCATAGATTCAATCCTGGACACCCCAGGAGTCTCCCGTGCTCACCGTCTCGGTAGTCAACGACCCCGCCACCCGCGAGCGTCTGTCGGCCACGGCCATCAGGGGCTTCCTGCGGCTGGCCGAGGTGTGGCGGCTGCGGGCGGACGAGCAGATCGACCTGCTCGGGGGGTCGGTGAGCCGGAGCACCCTGCACAACTGGACGCGGGGCGCATCGACCACGGCGCTCAACGCCGACCAGCTCGCGCGGGTCTCGTACCTGATCGCGATCTACGAGGGGCTCCAGCGCATCTGGCGGCGCGCGCCACAGGAGGCCGACGCGTGGATCCGGCGCCCGCGAGTCGAGGAGCCGTTCCGCGGGCAGACGCCGCTGCAGCTCATGCGCGAGGGTGGGATCATCGGCCTCGCGAGCGCCCGCGCGTACGTGGACGGGATGACGGGTGGGCCGCCGAGCCGCGCCGAGTACCCCGCCCCGCCGCGCGAGGCGGTCTGAGCGCGGTCGCTCCGCCGCGATCGCTGCACGAATGACCCCGCGCCCCTGGCGCCCGCCCGGGCTGGAGCAGCTCGCGGCGCTCGGCATCGAGCTCGGCGCGCCGGGCGGCGCGCTCGTCGAGGAGCGCGTCGCGTGGACGCCGTCGCACCGCATCATCGCGAGCGAGTACGCGGGCGAGAATCTCTTCGACCGCCTGACGAGCGCCACCGCGTACGACCGGCTGCGCGACGAGATCACTGCGTTGCGCGAGATCGCGGACCTCACGAGCCCGCACGCGCAGCACGAGGCGGGGCGCATCGAGCTGGTGCGCCCGGAGGACCGACTCTTCGGCCCGGGCGCGGGCCTCGTGATGGCGTCGTTCGCGTACCCGGCACGTGCGTCGCGCTTCTCGGACGGCAGCGCGGGGACGTACTACGCCGCGCGCGCGCTCGAGACGTCCGTGGCCGAGACGCGCTACCACGAGGAGGTCACGCTGCGCGGCAGCGGGCCGTGCGTGACGGAGAAGACGGTGATCCACGCGGAGCTCGACGCCGACCTGCTCGACATCCGCGCGGGCCACCCCTGTCCGCCGGGCGTGTACGACCCCGACGAGTACGGCGCAGGCCAGACGTTCGGCGCGATGGTGCGGCGGCTCGGGGGCTACGGCGTCGTCTACGACTCGGTGCGCCACGCGGGCGGCGAATGCGCGGCGATCTTCCGTCCGCCGGCGCTGAGCGGGGCGCGGGCGGTGAGGACGATGCAGTACTACTGGGATGGGACGAGGGTGTTCGACGTGCGGTAGCACGATCGTGCACATGACGGCGGGACACGAACCGCCATATGTATGCGTTGACAGGTATATACGCCATTGAGTATATACTGGCCGTGGACTCATCGTTTGCCATCGTCGCCGAGCCCCATCGGCGGGCCATCCTGACCCTGCTGCTCTCGTCGGAGCGCTCCGTCGGCGAGATCGAGCGCGAGCTTCGGCTGTCGCAGCCGGCCGTCTCCAAGCACCTGCGGGTGCTGCGGGAGGCTGGGTTCGTGGAGTCGCGCAACGACGCGCAGCGGCGCCTCTATCGACTGAGACCCGAGCCGCCCATGGAGCTCGACGCATGGCTCGCTCCGTTCCGGCGCTTCTGGTCGAGGCACGTCGACGCCCTCGAGCGGCACCTGGAGAAGATGGCGGACGTCCCCTCTACGAAAGGAAGGAAGAAGACATGAGCAGCCGTGAGCAGTACGCGCCGGGTGCCGCGTCCGGCGCGCAGGTCCGCGAGGATGGCGAGCAGTGGACGCTCGTTCTCGTCCGCGACCTCCCCCACCCTCCCGCCAAGGTCTGGAAGGCGATCACGGAGCCCGAGCATCTCCGCGAATGGGCTCCGTTCGATTCCGACCGGAGCCTCGGTACCGCCGGCGCTACCGCAATGCTCACGACGGTGGGGGCGCCGACGCCGCACGTCGTCGAGACGCAGGTGAAGCGGGCCGACGCGCCCAGGGTGCTCGAGTTCAACTGGGGGGGAGGAGACGTCCGCTGGGAGCTGGAGCCGCTGGGAGCCGGCGGCACCCGGCTCACGCTCTGGAGCAGCATCGACCGTCGATTCATCTCGATGGGCGCCGCGGGCTGGCACGTCTGCCTCGACGTGCTGCAGCGGCTTCTCGCCGGCCAGCCCATCGGGCGCATGGTCGGCCCCGAGGTGATGAAGCTCGACGGCTGGCAGCGGCTGAACGCCGAGTACGCAGCGCAGTTCGGCGTCGAGGTTCCCGCTTGGTCGTCGCGCCCGAGGAGCTGAGCATGCCCGGGAAGGCCACGCCCAGGCGCCCGACCCTCCTCGCGGGCGGCAACCCCCAGATCGCGAAGGCCGACGGAGACGCCCCCGTGCAGGCCTACATCGCGGCCATGCCGGGCTGGAAAGGCGACGTTGGGCGCCGCCTCGACGAGATCATCACGCGCGCCGTCCCAAACGTGTTTAAGGCCGTGAAATGGAACACTCCCTTCTACGGCATCGAGGGCGAGGGCTGGTTCCTCGGCTTTCATTGCATTACCAAGTATGTCAAGGTGGCTTTTTTCCGCGGCACGTCGCTGCGTCCACTTCCCCCCATCGAGTCCAAGCAAAAGGACGTACGGTACCTCGACATCCACGAAGACGACCAGCTCGACGAGCGTCAGTTAACGACATGGATCCAACAGGCGGCCGCCCTGCCAGGGTGGAATCCGTA
>JBJMNJ010000283.1:0-6971 GCA_045804325.1 Gemmatimonadaceae bacterium | reverse complement strand
TCGTGAGCGGCGTGTTCCGCCCGTTCTTCGACGAGGAAGCCTTCGGCAAGCCGGTGGGGCCGCCGAGCTGAGGCGATGCGAAGCGAGAACCCCCGGGGCGCCTGGCGCCCCGGGGGTTTTTTCGTGTCCGCCGCTACGGCCGCTCGGCGATCGGCGTCGGCGGCGCCTGCTTCGCCCGCTCGCGCTCGCGGTCCTTGCGCTCGCGCAGCGCCTTGACCGCCTTCCGGAACTCGTCCTCCGTCATGGCGCGCTGCGCCTGCAGTCGGATGTCGGCGCTGATGGCGTCGAGCTTCGCGCGCTCGGCGGCGGCCGGGTTCATCGCCGCGGCCACGCGCGGGTCGAAGGACGGGAGCAGGTACTTCGGGATCGTCAGCGCGCCGAGGTGTAGCCCCTTGCCATCGAGGCCGTACTTCTGCCCGCCCTTGGTGAACGTCCAGTCGTCCGGCGCGCGGCCGCCCGTCGCCACCGCCACGGAGTCCTGGTACTTCTTGATCGCGGCGACGACCGAGCTGTCCATCCTCTCGATCTGCGACTTCGGCGCAGCCAGCACCTCGCCGGGCGGCACCCACACGCGCGGGTCCGAGTACGACGGGCGGATGCCGCGCGTCGGCCCGCCGCCGCCATAGAGCGGCCCCAGCCCGTCCTCCGGCACGGCGCGCGTCGGAGCCGAGGGCGCGACGCCGGTCGGCACCTCACGCGGCGCCTCGATCTTCGGCGCCGGAGCGCTCGGCTCGCGCACCGGACGATCGTCGCCGCCGCGCTGTCCGGCCTGCGGGGGCGTGCCGTCACTGCGAGGCACGGCGATGAAGCTGATGCGCTCCACGACGGGCTTCTCGTCGTCGAACAGCGACGCGAGCGGCAGCGGAATGGCGAGCAGCTTCAGCAGCGCTGCGCCGATCACGACGTGGAGGACGGCCGCGATGGTCCACGAGCCGACCTTCGAGCGCGCGCCGCGCTCACCCTCGGGGCGCCGGAGGCCGCGCAGCGTGTTCACGCCGCCACCTCGGCGAGCCCGGCGAGGACGCGGCCCGCCCGCATCGCCGCCTCCGTGATGCGCGCGGGCGAGCAGATGAACGACACGCGGAAGAACCCCTCGCCGCCCGCGCCGAAGCCCGACCCGGGCAGCACCACGACGCCCTCGTCCTCCAGCAGGCGCTCGGCGAACGTCCCGCTCGGGAGGCCGTCGGGGAGACGCACCCAGAGGTACATCGTCGCCTGCGGCACCTCGCACGCGAACCCGGCCTGCCGGAACGCGTACACGGCGGCATCGCGCCGCGCCTGGAACTGCGCGACGTTCTGCGGCACGAACTCGCGCCACGCGTGCAGCGCGGCGGCGCCGCCGGCCTGCAGCCCCATGAACGCGCCCGTGTCCACGAAGAGCTTCACCTTCGCGAGCGCGGCGCAGATCTCGGCGTTCGCGGCGGCCCAGCCGAGCCGCCATCCCGTCATGTTGAACGTCTTCGAGAGCGAGTGGAACTCGACGGCCACGTCGCGCGCGCCGTCGATCTCGAAGATCGAGGGCGGCACGTACGTGTCGAACGCGAGCTCGCTGTACGCGTTGTCGTACACGAGCAGCACGTCGCGCTCCCGGCACCAGCGCACCACCTGCTGCAGGTACTCGCGCGACGCGACCGCGGCCGTGGGATTGTTCGGGTAGTTCAGGTAGAGAATGCGCGCGCGGCGGGCCATGTCCGCCGGCACCTCGTTCACGTCGAGCAGGAAGCCCCGCTCGGCGCGCAGCGGCACCTTGCAGATCTGCCCCTCGCTCAGGACCGTGCCGCCGACGTACGGCGTGTAGCCGGGCTCGGGGATGATCGCGACGTCGCCAGCGTTCAGGTACGCGAGCGCGACGTGCGCGATGCCTTCCTTGGAGCCGAGGAGCGGGACGATCTCCTTCAGCGGGTCGAAGGCGAGCCCGAACCGATCGCGCATGAAGGCGACGATCGCCTCGCGGTATGGGACGTACCCGAGGCCGAAGCCGTAGCGGTGCATCGCCGGCTGGTCCGCGGCCGCGGTGAGCGCCTCGATGGCCGCGCGCGGCGGCGGGAGGTCCGCGTCGCCCGCGCCGAGGTCGATCACGTCCACGCCGGCCGCGAGCAGCTCCCGCTTGCGCTGCGGGACGTGCGCGAGCGGGTAACCCGGGAGGGCGTGGAACCGGTCGGCGAGCTTCGGCAAGTGGACTCCGCGGGTGACTAACCTTCTACCGCCCGGCCTCGACCGGGTTCCGTACGCGGCTGAGCCCGACGACCTCGATCTCCACGACGTCGCCGGGCTGCAGCGGCCCGACGCCGGCGGGGGTGCCAGTGGCGACCACGTCCCCCGGCTCGAGGGTCATCACCCCGGAAATGTAGGCCAGAAGCGTCGGGATGTCGAACACCATGTCGGCCGAGCTGCCGCGCTGGCGCTCCTCACCGTTCACCCGGCCGACGACCGTCAGGGAGCGGAGGTCCACCGGGACGGGCGACTCCGGACCGATCGGGCAGAACGTGTCGAACCCCTTGGCGCGGGTCCACTGCCCGTCGCTCCTCTGCAGGTCGCGCGCGGTCACGTCGTTCAGCGCGACGATGCCGCGCACCGCGGCGAGGGCCTCGTCCGGCCGCGCACGGCGGAGCGTCTGACCGATGACGACGCCGATCTCCGCCTCGTGCTCGACACGCTGGGAGACGCCCGGGAGCCGGATGGGCTCGCCCTCGCGCAGGACGCTCGACGGCGGCTTGAGGAAGAGGAGCGGCTCCTTGGGGACCTCGTTGCCGAGCTCCTTGGCGTGGTCGCGGTAGTTGCGGCCGACGCAGACGATCTTTCCAGGACGTGACGTCATCTTGGCGCGATGGATCGGGTTCCGACTGCGGACTTCGCACTGCGGACGAGCTGTGCGCGGGTCCGCAGTCCGAGGTCCGCAGTCCGCAGTGCCACCCCAATCTACTCGCCGTAGAACGCCTTCACCTCGTCGAGGATGACGCGCCACGGCTTCGCGACCCTGCGCGCCGGCGGCAGCGCCTCGAGCAGGCCGCGGCCGTAGCCCTTCGTCACGACGCGCGAGTCGCACAGGACGATGACGCCGCGGTCGGTGGCCGTGCGCACGAGGCGTCCGAAGCCCTGCTTGAGCCGGAGCGAGGCGTGCGGGAGCATGAACTCGGCGAACGAGTCCCCGCCCCGCGCCTCGATGGCCTCGCACTGCGCCGCGGTCACCGGCTCGGTCGGCACGCGGAACGGGAGCTTGGCGATGACCAGCCCGCGCAGCGCACGGCCGGGAACGTCCACCCCCTCCCAGAAGCTCGCGGTGCCGAGGAGGATGGCGCGCTCCGACTCGCGGAAGCGGCGCAGCAGCGCGTCCCGCGAGTCCTCGCCGTGCACGAGGAGGGGCCAGCGCCGCTCCACGCCCCGCGCGCGCAGCTCGCCGGCGGCGTTGCGCAGCTCGCGGTGCGAGGTGAACAGGACGAAGAGCCCGCCGTCGCACGCGCCCGCGAGGTCGATCGCCGCGCGCACCACGCCCTGGAAGTGCCCCGCCGCGTCCACGTTCGGCGCGGGGACGTCGGTGGGGACGGCCAGCAGGGCCTGCCGCGGGTAGTCGAACGGCGACGGGAACGTGGCCGTCACGGGCTCGAGCTCCGGCTGGTCCAGGCCGAGGCGCCGCGCGAGGAAGGCGAAGCGGCGCGCCTCGTCCGTTCCGGACGCTCGCGCTCCGCGCTCGCTCGCCGCGTCGCTCGCCATCCCGCCGTACGCGCGCCGCGCGCCGCCGCCCGCATCCGCCGCGAGCGTCGCGCTCGTGACCACCGCCGTCGTCACGCGCTTGAAGAGGTCCTCGCGCAGGATCGGCGCGAGGTCGAGGGGGACGCTCGTCGCGGCGACGTTGCGCTCCTTGCCGCGCACCTCGACCCAGCGCACGGAGGGCTCCGCGTCCGCGGGCGGCTTGAGCGCCTTGCGCAGCGCGTCGCCGGCGGCCTGGAGCCGCCGCGCGACCGCGCGCATCTCGTTCATCAGGGGCGCGACGGCCTCCGCGGCGGCCGAGCCGCCGCCCTCGCTCTCGAGGCGCTCGCGCACCAGACGGAGGCCGTCGCCGAGCAGTTCGATTTCCGCGAGCAGGTCGTCGAGCGCGGTCGTGAGGCCGGCCTTCCAGATCGGGTGCTCGTCGAACCGCTCGGTGAGGCGCACGACCGGGTCGCCCGTCTGCACGAGCAGCTCGTCGAGCAGGTCGAAGACGAGGCTCGCGCGGTCGCGCGCCGCGTGCACCGCGGGGGCGAGGCGCGCGTGCACGAGGTCGAGGCTGGCGACGCTCAGCAGGTCCGTGCGCGCGGCGAGTCGCTCGGCGAGCGCGTTGAGGAGCCCCTTCCCCTTGCGGTCGAGGCGCGCGAAGAGCCGCTGCAGCATGCGGCGCGTCACCGTGCTCCCGAGGTGGCTCGCCGCGGCGTCCTCGAGGTGGTGCCCCTCGTCCACCACGAGACGGTCGTACGCCGGCAGCACCGCCGCGTCGTCCCAGTTCTGCTGCGTGCGGCGCACGGCGACGTCCGAGAGCAGCAGGTGGTGGTTGACGACGATGACGTCCGCCTGCGCGGCGCGCTGCCGCGCCTTGTACAGGAAGCAGTCCGCGTAGCGCGGGCACTTCACGCGCGTGCAGAGGTCCGGCTCGGCGGCGACCTCGTCCCACACCTCCGGGCGCGGCGGCGTCGGCAGGTCGGCCAGCGATCCGTCGCCGGTGCGCTCGGCCCACGCGGCGATGGAGGCGAGCTCGTGCTGCACCGCGTCCTCGAAGAGCGCGCCGCCCGACTGCGTCGCCTGCTCGAGCCGCACGAGGCAGAGGTAGTTGCGCCACCCCTTGAGGAGGGCGAAGCGCACCTTCTGGTCGTCGAGCGCCCCGGCCAGGAACGGCAGGTCCTTGCCGACGAGCTGCTCCTGGAGGTTGATCGTGTTCGTGGAGACGATGGTGCGCTCGCCGTTCTTCGCGGCCCAGCGCAGCGCGGGGAGCAGGTACGCGAGCGACTTGCCCACGCCGGTGCCCGCCTCGAGCAGCCCGACGCCGCCGTCGTTGTACAGCCGCGCGATGGTCGCGGCCATCGCCTGCTGGCTCGGGCGGTCCTCGTAGCGGCCGAGCGTGCGCGCGATGGCGCCGTCGGGCCCGAGGTCCACGGCCACGGCGTTCGGCT
This sequence comes from Gemmatimonadaceae bacterium, assembly GCA_045804325.1. Taxonomy (GTDB): domain Bacteria; phylum Gemmatimonadota; class Gemmatimonadetes; order Gemmatimonadales; family Gemmatimonadaceae; genus JBJMNJ01. Next base: position 1,830 of record JBJMNJ010000283.1, on the reverse strand, counting down.
CGACCGGCGTCGCGCTCTGCTCGCGCGGCACCTCGACGACGACGTAGAGCTCGGTCGCGTCGTTGTCCACGATCCCGAAGCCGATGCCGTTGTCGTGCATCCGCGCCGCGATGTCGAGGTCGGCGCCGGACGGCTCGAGGAGGCCGCTCGGGTGGTTGTGGATGAGCATCTCGCCGCGCTTGGCGAACCCCGGCAGCGCGAGCACGCTCCCGACGTCCCCGCGCGCCACCACGCGGGCGGACTGCACGACCCCGTCCTCGTCGACCGCGCCGACGAAGCACACCTCGCGGCCCCCCGCCATGCGGATCGCCGCCCGGATGGCGGACGCCGCGGGACGGGCGAGGCGATTGTCGGTGCTGACGGGGAGGGCGGCGCGGGAGATCACGCTCTAAGACTACCGAAGAGAAGGCGAAGTAAAAAGAGCCGGGAAGGAGAAAGGAGGGAGGAGAAAGGAGCCGCGCCGTGCTCTCCGTTCTCCTCTCTCCTGTCTCGGCTCACGTCTTCTTCGGCTTCTTCTTCGCCGCCGGGAACAGCACGTTGTTGAGGATCAGACGATACCCGGGCGAGCTCGGGTGGAGCGCCAGATCCGTCGGCGGGCTGCCGATCGCGTGCTGCGGGTCCTCGGGGTCGTGGCCGCCCAGATACGTCCAGGAGCCCTTGCCGTAGTCGCCGTGGACGTACTTCACCCACGGCGCCCCCTCCTCGAAGGCGAGCACGCTCACGCCGGGCTTCAGCGTCGCCTTCGTGAACGACGTCGTGACGCCGTAGAAGTCGCTCAGCACCGTCCGGTGGTTCTGCACGAGCATGGTGTTCACCGGGTCGAACTTCGCGCTGAACTGGAAGAGCGTGAAGGCGCCGAGCGGCTGCTTGCGACCGGGGACGTTCACCTGGTGGCCGTCGATGTCGCTCATCGAGTTGACGAAAGGCGACTGCTCGACGTGCGCATCCCTGAAGGCCATCGTCCGCGCCCAGTCCATCTTCGCGTCGGCCTGGTCGTCCATCGGCGTGCCGTCCGAGAAGCTCCCGGCGATGTCCACGTTGAGGCCCGCGACGGCGAGCTCCAGCGTCTCGGTCGCGCCGCACATCGCGAACAGGAACCCGCCGTTCTCGACGAACGTCCGGATGCCCTCGGCCACGGCCTTCTTCAGCGCGGGGACGTTCGCGAGCCCGTGCCGCCGCGCGGTCGACAGGTCGCGCTGCACCAGCTCGTTGAACCACGGGGCGCCGCGGTAGGTGAGATAGAACTTGTTGAACTGCCCCGTGAAGTCCTCGTGGTGCAGGTGCACCCAGTCGTACTTCGACAGGTCGCCGCGCAGCACCTCGTCGTCCCACACCGCCGTGTACTCGATGCCCGCGTACTTGAGGGCGAGCGTCACCGCGTCGTCCCAGGGCACGGAGCCGGGCGGCGAGTAGATCGCGATCTTCGGCGCCTTCTCGAGGATCACGGCGTCCATGTTCCCGCCGGCGACCTCCGCGCGCACGCCGGACAGCGCGCCGTCGTCGAGCGGCTCGACGACGATGCCGTCGAGCGCGGCGCGGCGCCGGATCTCCGGCCGGTCGGGGAGGAGGAACGAGCCGCCGCGGTAGTTCAGCAGCCACTCGCCCTTCGCGCCGTCGCGGAGCGCGTTGTACGTCAGTCCGTACGCCTTGAGGTGGTTCTGCTGCGCGTCGTCCATCGGGACGAGCAGGTGCTGCGCGCGCGCGGCCGGCGCCGCGACGGCAGCGAGCGAGAGCACCGCCGCGAGGCGGGCGAGCGAGGGGATGCGCATCGAGTCGTCTAGATCGGCGGCACGGTCTGCCGCGCGACGTCCAGCTCGCGCCGCGCCTGGG
>JBJMNJ010000282.1:0-4458 GCA_045804325.1 Gemmatimonadaceae bacterium | reverse complement strand
TGCACGTGCAGCACGACGCCGCCGGCGAGCGCGATGAGCTGGTGCTTGCCCCGCCGGTCGACGCGCTCCACGACGCGACCGCGCGCGCGACGGAGCGCGGCAGGTGACGCCAGGCGGCGGAGTGCGTCATGCATCAGGCGCACCTCCCGCACGACTCCGCCACTGATGGCGCGGCGGAGGACGCCGGCCGCGTACTCGACTTCGGGGAGCTCGGGCATTCGAGGCCTGCGTGGTGTTGTCGTGCTGTCGCGTAGGGCACGTCACGCCGCGAACGCGCGAGTCGACGCTCGCCACTGGCGCGCCAGTACGCACTGTTGCGCCGCGCGCGAGACAGCGCGGGACTTGCGCGGTGGTCAGAAGAATCTAGCTTATGCCGTCCCCACCCCCAGCCCCGCCGAATGTCACTCCCGCAACGCTCCCTCAAGTACGAGTACGAGCTGTACGTCGAGCGGGAGATCGAGAACTACAAGGAGTCGGTGTCACGCAGCACGCTGCTCAGCCTCGGTGACGAGGCGGTGGCGCAGCTCGCGAAGGAGCAGCAGTGCGCGCTCACCGAGATCCTGCTGTGCGACGAGGTGGACCGCATCATCTCGCGCCGCCTGCGGCTGCCGACGTACCGCACCTGGCTCCGCCGACGCCGCAAGGCGCTGGAGAAGTATCGGACGCCTGAGCACTGGGGGATGGATCCCGAGGAGCCGCTCGTGCGCTCCATCTCGACCGGCGACGACACGCGCGTCGTCGTGGCGGGACCGAGCGCGGAGGACGCGACGCTGTACCTCGCCGCGAACGGCTGCGACGTGACGACGCTCGACACCGCGTTCGACAGCGTGGAGCGCGTGATGGCCGCGGCGGAGGAGGCGGGGCTCGCGGCACGCGTGCATGGCTGCGTCGCGGGGCTGGGGAGCTGGGCGCCGGAGGAGCCGGTGCACGCGGTGGTCACCAGCCCCGCGGCGTTCGACGGCCTCTCGGCGCCCGAGCGCGCGCGCGTGATCTCGGCCCTCCAGAGCGTCACGATCGACGGCGGCGTGCACCTCGTCCGGACCATCCGGGCCGGGCAGGAGGCGCTCTCGATCGAGGAGCTCAGCTCGCGCTACCTCGGCTGGCAGATCTCGGTGGAGTCTGGCGAGGGCTCCGCGCGAACCTTCCTCGCTCGGAAGACTGCGTAACGAAGTGATACGGGACGTGCGGTCCCGACCGTGTCACATTGCGACGGCCGGCCCTATCGGGCCGGCCGCTCTATTTTACAAGTAGTTGCTACGCCTCCTGTTACGCGCGAGGAACCGCGCGGCATCCAGGGTGCTTTAGTGTCGCGCGTCCCCGACCGTTCCGGGGACCCCTCTCCGGAGTCGCCCCCGGCCGTTCCCGGGGGCGCTCCTGTAGAGAGCCCTGTCGAGTGAGATGTCCGGACGCTAGGAGGCGTTCGTGCCGAACAACACCGAAAGCAACGAGCCCGTGGGCATCGTGATCTCCCGTGGCGCCGCTCCGGCCGCCGCCGCCCCCCTGCTCGCGTTCGTGTGGGGCCCGGCCCCGGAGGTCGAAGCCGAGGTCACCCCCGCCGTCACCAAGGCCGCATAACGCCGGCGCGGGCCAACGCCCGAACCGGAACCGCGCGGGCGCGCCGCTCTTCGGAGCGGCGCGCCCGCGTCGCACGTGGCTGGGTCGGTCGCGGGTATGCGCCTTGCCCCTCCCCGGCGCGTGCGCGAGAACTTCGAGGACTGGGAGCGGGAGCGCGGCGATCTGCTGACGCGGCGCATCTCGGAGCTGGGACTGAGCATTCGCGGGACGCTCGTCGAGCGCCTCGTGGAGCAGCTCTACGGCGAGCTCGCGGCGCGCGGGCTCGCGTTCCGGCCGCCGGTCTACCTCAGCGACCAGTGGGGATGCCCGGACGGGACGCCGCTCATCGGCGTCCCGTTCTACCTCGCCGACCCGCGGCTCGCGCGCATCGAGGAGGAGATGGCGGTGGAGGTGGAGACGGAGCGCGACGCCATGCGCTACCTGCGCCACGAGGCGGGGCACGCGTTCAACTACGCGTACCGCCTCTACGAGCGCGCGGACTGGCGCCAGACGTTCGGCTCGTTCTCGCGCCCGTACCGCGAGCGCTTTCGCGCCGACCCGCTCTCGCGCGAATACGTGCGCCACATTCTCGGCTGGTACGCGCAGAAGCACCCGGACGAGGACTTCGCGGAGTCGTTCGCCGTGTGGCTGACGCCCGATCTCGACTGGCGGCGGCAGTACGCCGGGTGGGGCGCGCTGCGCAAGCTCGAGTACGTCGATCGCGTCATGGCGGAGGTGGCCGCGAGCGCGCCGGAGGCCCCGACGCCGACGGCGGAGGACCTGCCGGTGGAGGCGATGGACTACACCGTCGCGGAGCATTACCGCGCGGTGGACGCGCCGCTCGCGCTCGAGGACGAGGGGCACTTCGACGGCGACCTCCGAGCGATCTTCGCGTCCGAGGCCGACGCGCCGGGTGGCGAGCCGGCGCACCTGTTCATCCGCCGCCACCGGCGCGAGGTCGTCGCGCGCATCGCGTTCTGGACGGGCGAGAGCGCGTACATGATCCGGCGCTTCATCGACCTCCTCGCCGACCGCGCCGAGCGCCTGACGCTGCGCGTCTCGGGGCTCGAGGCGTCGACCCTGGTCGAGCTCACGGCGTTCGGGACCGCGGTGGCGATGAACGTCCGCTACGCCGACGCCTTCGACGGCGAGCGGCGCGACCGCGAGGTCGGCGCGTGAGGGTCGTCGTGCTGCACACGAAGGACGCCGTCGAGCCGCCGCCGGTCGATCCCGTGCTCGGCCAGGTGGAGGCCGCGCTGCGGGGGCTGGGGCACGAGCCGCGTCTCGTCACCGTGGACGCGGGCAGCGTCGACGCGCTGGTGCAGTCGCTGACCGCCGACCGCCCCGATCTCGTCTTCAACCTCGCCGAGGGATACGGCGGCAAGAGCGCGCTGGAGTCGAGCGTGGCGGGGCTCCTGAACCTCCTCGACCTGCGCTACACGGGCTCGAGCCCGGCGGGGCTGCTCTGCGCCGGGGACAAGACGCTCACGAAGAAGGTGCTGAGCTTCCACTCGATCAAGACGCCGCAGTTCGCGACGGTCTACCGCGGCGCCGTGGACTGGGCGGGGGACGTCAGCTTTCCGCTGATCGTGAAGCCGCCGCAGGAGGACGCGTCGCTCGGCATCACGCAGAAGTCGGTCGTGCGCGACGTGCGGGAGCTCCTGCACAAGATCGGGGAGATGCAGTCGGCGTTCGGGCAGCCGGCGCTCGTCGAGGAGTTCGTCGAGGGGCGCGAGTTCTACGTCGGCGTGCTCGGGAACGTGAACGCCAAGGCGCTGCCGGTGATCGAGCTCGACTTCTCCGGGTTCCCGGCCGACCGTCCGAAGATCGCCAGCTGGGAGGCGAAGTGGGGGGACGCGGGCGACGCGAAGGGCGCGGAGTTCGAGGGAACGAAGTCCATCTTCCCGACGGACGTGCCCGACGACCTGCTCTCGCGGATGCAGGCGGTGGCGGTCGAGTCGTTCCAGGCGCTGCGCCTGCGCGACTACGCGCGCATCGACCTGCGGGTGACCGAGGGTGGAGAGATCTACGTCATCGAGGTGAACCCGAACTGCTACCTCGAGGCGGGGAGCGAGTTCTCGCGCGCGGCGGCGCGGGACGGGCTGGAGCATCCGGCGCTGGTCGCCCGGATCGCCGAGCTGGCGCTCGCCCGCTACGCGCGCTGACCCGCCCGCGCGCGGGCGGAACGGCGAAAGGGGCCGGCGATGTTCCGCCGGCCCCTTTGCTCGAAGTGCGTGAAGCTTAGCGGCTCTTGCGCGCGCCGCCCTTCTTCGCGCTGCTGCGCTTGCGGGCGCCGCCCTTCTTCGCCGCGCCCTTGCGCGCGCCCTTGCGGGCGCCGCCCTTCTTGGCGCTGCTCTTACGGGCGCTGCTCTTGCGCGCGCCACCCTTCTTCGCGCCACCGCGCTTGCGGGCGCCACCCTTCTTCGACGCTGCCATGATCAATTCTCCAGATCTGGAGTGAACAGCTCCCAGCCCCCCGGTGGGATGGGAGTCCTACCGCCGCGCTCCGATCGGATGCGCGGCCAGCGTGCGTCCCCGGCCCGCCGCGAAGCGGCGGTCGGTGGCGCGTGTAGTCGTCAGTGGGGAGGTGCGGTCGGTCGCGCCGAGGGGCGCGACGTCGGCGGCGGCCGGCGCTCGCGATTCGCGCGGCGCGTGCCCCGACTCGTTCGGCGTGTCGCTGGTGGCGAGGTGGCCGTCGGCCAACCGGACCATCGTTCGACGCAGCTCGTCCTCCGAGGGGTCGTCGTCGGTGACTACTGCAGGTTTGGTACCGAAAGCGCCAAATTCGACCATCCGCGCACCGCGGAGCGCGTGTGCGGCCCGCGCGCGGCGCAGATTGCGCGGCAGACGACGGTTCGACGATCAACGCGCGCGCGACGTCACGCGTGCACGAACCAAACGACG
>JBJMNJ010000281.1:0-13803 GCA_045804325.1 Gemmatimonadaceae bacterium | reverse complement strand
GGACGACGTCGTGGCGACGATGAGAGCCCGCCGGGGGCTGCGGCCGGGCTCCGAGAACTCGTTCGCGATCATCACGCAGGACCAGCTGTTCGACGTCTACAACAAGATCTTCGGCATGTTCTTCCTCGTCATGATCGTGCTCTCCGCCGTCGGGCTGCTCGTCGGCGGCGTGGGCGTGGTGGCGATCATGATGATCTCCGTGACGGAGCGCACCCGCGAGATCGGCGTGCGCAAGGCGCTCGGCGCCACGAAGCTCACCATCCTGTGGCAGTTCCTCGTCGAGGCCGTGACGCTCACCGGCATCGGGGCCTCGGTCGGCTTCGTCGTCGGGTGGCTGCTCGCGCTGGTCATCCGCTCCGCCACGCCGATCGAGGCCACCGTGCCGCCGATGGCGGTGCTGATCGCCGTCCTCGCGAGCATCGTCACGGGCGTCATGTTCGGCATCGTGCCGGCGTTCCGCGCGGCGCGGCTGGATCCCGTCGAGGCGCTCCGCTACGAGTAGCGCGGCCCACGTCGCACCGCACTCCCTGATCCGCTCTCGCCATCCGGCGGGGGCGGATTAGCTTTCCGGCCGATGCATTCCGTGGACATCCTCGCCATCGCGCCCCACCGAGACGACGTCGAGCTCACGTGCGGCGGCACGCTCGCGAAGGCCGTGCGCCTCGGCCGGCGCGTCGCCATCCTCGACCTCACGCAGGGCGAGACCGGCACGCGCGGCGACGCGAACACCCGCGCCGCCGAGGCGAGCCGCGCGGCCGAGGTGCTGGGCGTGGCGGCGCGCGAGTGCCTCGGGTTTCCGGACGCCGGGATCGTCAACACGCCGGACACGCGCAACGCGCTGGCGGTCGCGATCCGCCGCTTCCAGCCACGCGTGGTCATCGGGCCCTCGCTCACCGGCCGCCACCCGGATCACCACGTCACCGGGCAGCTCGTCCGCGACGCCTGCTTCGTCGCCGGGCTCGCGAAGGTGATGCCCCACACGCCGAAGCACCGCCCGCACAAGGTCGTCCACTCCATCGCCTACCGCGAGGACGGGCCGAAGCCGACCTTCGTCGTGGACGTCAGCGAGGAGTTCGAGATCAAGATGGAGGCGATCCGCTGCTACGCGTCGCAGTTCGACGGCCTCACGCAGGCCGGCGAGATCTACCCCAACGGCGAGCCCCTCTACGACATCGTGCGGCACCAGGCGGCGCACTACGGCTCGCTCATCCGCGCTCGCTACGGGGAGCCCTTCTTCACGGTGGAGACGATGCGCGTCGACGACGTCGCCGCGCTCGAGGTGAGCACATTTTGAGCACGCCCGCCCCCGAGCGCCCGGAGCCGGCCGGCCGCGGCGACGTCGCGTACGGCACGTACCTGCGGCTCGACGAGCTCCTCGCGCTCCAGACGCCGCTCTCGCGCCCGGAGCACCCCGACGAGCTCCTGTTCATCGTGGTGCACCAGTCCAGCGAGCTGTGGTTCAAGTGCATCCTGCACGAGCTGGAGGGGCTGGCCGAGCACATGGCGCGCGGCGAGACGATGTTCGCCGTGCTGGGCATGCGGCGCGTGAACGCCCTCATGCGCATCGTCGCCGCTCAGCTGTCGGCGCTCGACACGCTGCCGCCCCAGCACTTCGCGCAGTTCCGCGGGTACCTCGGCAGCTCGAGCGGCTCGCAGAGCGTGCAGTACCGCACGCTCGAGGCGGCGTCCGGCCTCCGCGACCCGCACTTCCTCAACGCCGTGAGCGAGCACGGCGAGCCGCCCGCGGGGATTCGCGAGGCGCTCGCGCGGCCCACGCTGGAGGGGCTGTTCTACGGGCTGGTCGAGCGCGAGGGGACGACCGACGAGGCGCTCTACACCGGGCCGGCGCCGACGCCGCTGTTCCTGCTCGCGGAGGAGCTCCTCGAGTACGACCAGGCGTTCTCGCACTGGCGCTTCCAGCACGTGCAGCTCGTCGAGCGCATCATCGGTCCGGGCACGGGTGGCACCGGCGGCACGCTCGGCGCGCGCTACCTCGCGAGGACCGTGTCCCTCCGGTTCTTCCCGCGCCTGTGGGAGACGCGCGGGAAGTTCTTCACGCCGGGCCAGTAGCGCGGCGCGCCGCCATGTGGCTCTCCAAGCCCCGCGGGAAGCTGCGCGACATCTCCGTCGGCGTGCACGAGGGGACGCCGGAGTGGCCGGGCGACACGCCGTACTCGTGCCGGTGGGCGTCGTCGATGGCGCGGGGCGCGAGCGTGAACGTCTCCGCGATCTCGGGCAGCCCGCACGTGGGGACGCACGCCGACGCGCCGCTGCACGTGAAGGACGGCTGGCCGGGCGCGCACGAGCTGCCGCTCGAGGCGTTCTACGGGCCCTGCCTCGTGGTGGACGTGTCGCACGAGAAGGGAGAGATCGGATTCCCCGTCGTCGAGGCGGCGACGCGGCGCCTGGGCGTGACGCGCGAGGAGATGCAGCGGCTCCTCCTGCGCACCGGGCGGACGATCGCCACCGGCACGTTCCCCGCCGACTGGCCGACCGTCTCGGAGGAGTGCGCGCGCGCGCTGCTGGGGCTGGGGCTGCGGCTCCTCGGCGTGGACTGCCCGTCGGTGGACGCGCGCGAGAGCAAGACGCTGCCCGTGCACCACATGATCTTCGGCGGCAACGCGTGCGTGCTCGAGAACCTCGACCTGCGCCGCGTGCCGCCGGGGCGCTACGACCTGATCGCGTTCCCGACGAAGCTCATGGGACTCGACGGCGCGCCGGTGCGCGCGGTGCTGCGCGAGCCCGCGAGCGGCTAGGCGGACAGGCTAGAAGCGGTTCGGGTCGAGCCGCAGCTCCATGCGGAGCGTGCGCTTGATCCCGGCGTCGTCGATCGGGTAGGTGATCCTGATGCGGTCGCCGGCGACGACCCCGCTCACCGTGCGCGGGTTCTTCTCGCGCTTCGACGGATCGGGCCGGAAGACGATGGCGCTCCCCGTCTGCGTGTACCGCCCCTTGTACTGGTCGGTCTTGAGCGGGAGGCGCGGCACCGGCTTGCCGTCGGGGAGGAGCTCGTGATAGTAGCGCCAGCTCGAGACGAAGGTCCCGTTCGGACGCAGCGTGACCACGCCCTCCTCGAGCCGCACGTAGTGCGAGTACCCCTCGGTGCTCGGAAACCGGTCGGTGGCCGGGACCGCGCCGCCGTTGTAGCGGTCCACGACGTAGACGCCGGAGAGCGCCGGGCGCGACGGCGAGAACCCCGCGAGGGCGGCGACGGCGGTGACGGCGGCCAGGGCGGCGACGAATCGGGGCGAGCGCGGCGGCATGGCGCCAAGATACACCTGTAGGCCCCGGAAGTGCTGCCTCGGGCCTCACATGGAGCCGGGAGCCGACAGCCCTTAGATTGCCCCCATGCCCCAGCCCATCTACCTCGACCACGCGGCCACCACCCCCGTCCGCACCGAGGTCCTCGAGGCGATGCAGCCCTTCCTCGGACCCCGGTTCGGGAACCCCTCGAGCACCCACCGCTGGGGCCGCGAGGCCCGCGCCGCCCTCGACGAGGCCCGGGCGCGGCTCGCCAGGTGCCTCGGCGCCCAGCCGGACGAGGTCTGCTTCACCTCCGGCGGCACCGAGGGGGACAACCTCGCCATCCTCGGCGTCTGGCGCACCCGCCGCGCCGAGGGGCGCATCGCGGTGACCTCCACCCCCATCGAGCACAAGGCCATCCTCGGCGCCGTGCACCAGGCCGCGCGCGAAGGAGCCGAGGAGCGGATGCTCGGCATGACGCCCGACGGGCTCGTGGACCGGGCGTCGTTCGACGAGCTCGTCCGCGAGGACACCGCCGTCTGCTCGGTGATGTGGGTGAACAACGAGATCGGCGTCGTGCAGCCGATCGACGAGCTCGCGACCGCGGCGAAGTCGCGCGGCGTCGTCTTCCACACCGACGCCGTGCAGGCGTTCGGGAAGGTGGAGGTGAACGCGGCGCGGACCCCGTTCGACCTGCTGACGCTCTCGGGCCACAAGATCGGCGCGCCGAAGGGGATCGGCGCGGTCTACATCCGGCGCGGCACCGCCGTCGAGCCCATGTTCCACGGCGGCTCGCAGGACCGCGGCCGCCGCCCCGGCACCGAGAACGTGGCCGCGGCCGTGGGGCTCGCGCGCGCGGCGGAGCTGGCCGTGGCGGAGCGCGCCGAGGAGTGGGCGCGGCTCGAGCGGCTGCGCGACCGGCTCGAGGCGGCGCTGCTCGAGCGCATCCCGGATGCGACCGTCCACGGGCGCGGCGCGCCGCGCGCGCCGCACATCCTCAACATCTCCGTCCCCGGCACGGACAGCGAGTCGCTCCTCATGGCGCTCGACCTGGCCGGCGTCGCGGCGTCCTCGGGGTCGGCGTGCCAGAGCGGGAGCGTGACGCCCTCACACGTGCTCACCGCCATCGGCGCGTCGTTCGAGCAGGCCAGCTCCGCCGTCCGCATGAGCCTCGGCAGCCTGACGACGGAGGAGTGCGTGCAGCGCGTGGCGGACCTCTTCCCGGCGCTCATCGGCAAGGCGCGGCGCCTCGCGGGCTCGGCGCCCGACGCCATGCGCGACGTCTACACGCGGTGATCGCGCCGGGCCGAGCGGGGTATTAGCGGGATGCCCGATCGCGTGCTGGTCGCCATGTCCGGCGGCGTCGACTCCTCCGTCGCGGCCGCGCTCCTCGCCGAGCGCGGCTACGACGTCGTGGGCGTCACGATGAAGCTCTTCTGCCACGACACGGACCTCCCGGACCGGCCGTGCTGCTCGCTCGACTCCGTGAACGACGCGCGGCGCGTGTGCGAGCGGATCGGCGTGCCGCACTACGTGCTCAACATGGAGAGCGCGTTCGGGCACGACGTCGTGGACGACTTCGTGGCCGAGTACGCGCGCGGCCGCACGCCGATCCCGTGCGTGCGCTGCAACACGTTCACGAAGTTCCGGGACCTCGTGCGCAAGGCGGACGGCATCGACGCGTCGTACGTCGCGACCGGGCACTATGCGCGAACGGACGGCGGCGTTCTGCGGCGCGGCCTCGACCCGGCGAAGGACCAGTCGTACTTCCTCTGGGGCATCGCGCGCGAGGTGCTCGAGCGGCTGATCCTCCCCGTGGGCGGGCTCACGAAGGCGGAGACGCGCGCCGTCGCGCGGCGGCTCGGCCTCGACGTCGTGAGCGAGAAGGTCGAGAGCCAGGACATCTGCTTCGTTCCGGACGGGGACCACGCGAAGGTCATCGCCGCGCGGCTCGGCGCCGACGCCGCGCCGCTCCAGCCCGGGCCCGTCCTCCTCTCGGACGGGCGCGTGGTGGGCGAGCACCGCGGCTACGCGCGCTACACGGTCGGGCAGCGGCGCGGGCTGCCGGGCGGCTTCGCGCAGCCGATGTTCGTCGTGGAGATCCGCCCCGCCGATCGCGCCGTCGTGATCGGCCCGCGCGAGGAGCTGCTCGGACGCGGCGTCACGGCGCGCGAGATCAACTGGCTCGGCGAGCCGCCCGCGGTGGGCGCCGCGGTGCAGGTGCAGGTGCGCCACCGCGCGCGCGCCGCGGCGGCCGAGGTGGTGCGCGTCGAGGGCGAGGAGGTCGAGCTCGCGCTGGATCAGCCCGTGGCGGCGATCGCGCCCGGCCAGAGCCTCGTGCTCTACGACGGCGATCGCGTGCTCGGCGGCGGGGTGATCGAGTCCGGGCGCCGGGCGCGGCCCGCGCTGCCGATCCTCGCGGCCTAGCCGCCGGTCGCCCCGCCCGATCCAGGGCGGGCGGTGTGATCCAGATCACATTGCGAGCGCGGCGCGCGCGTGTCGATTCGCGTCGACTGTCGGCGCCCACGTCAGCCCGAGGGGACACGAGCCGGCGGGCCCTGCCCTATCTCATTGCGTGACAGCGACTTGGCGCGCGGCCGCCGGTCTGCACGAGGGGTGGGCGAACGAACCGCCCATACCTCGGAGGATCACGTGACGCTCAAGCACTCGCTCTTCACGATCCGCGCGCGCCGCCGCGCCCCCGCGCTCGCCGCGTGGCTGCTCGCGGTGGTCGCGGCGTGCAGCGACGGCAACGCGCCGAAGAGCGCGACCTTCGACGCCGCGCGCGTCGATGCCGGCCTGCAGGCCGCCCAGCGCGCCATTGAGGCGCCCGCCGTATCGAGCTTCCTCGCCCTGAGCCCGTCCGTGGCCGCCGCTCCGGGCGTGAACGCGTCCGCCGCGGTGGCCGGCGTGCGCGCGGTGCTCTCCGCGCGCACGGTGAGCCCCGACTCCGCGCGCGGCGCGGCGCTGGTGCTCGCCCGCGCGCTCGACGCGGCGCCCGAGGTGTCCGAGGCGCCGCTGCTCCCGTCGACGGTGCTCGGCACCACGTTCGTGTTCTCGCCGATCACGCAGGGCTACGTGCCCGCGCCGGGGCGCGCCGGCGCGCCCGCCAACGGCGTGCGGTTCGTGCTGTACGCGGTGAACCCCGTCACGAAGCAGCCGATCGTGGAGACCGAGATCGGCTACGCGGAGCTCACCGACGAGGGCGGGGCCGCGTTCAACCGGGTCGCGTACCGCCTGCGCGTCGTCTCGGGCGGCGTCACCTACCTCGACTACGGCGTGCAGGCCGACGTCGGCCTCACCGGCGTGCAGGTGGGCGTGGACGGCTTCGCCTCCGACGGCACCACGCGCCTCGACTTCGACGTGGACGTCGGCGCGCACGTCCAGAACGGCGAGGCGCAGCTCGAGGTCGCGTTCGCGTTCGACGTCCCGACGCAGAACTTCCACACGCGCGCGACGGTGCGCGGCTCGGACGCGCTCGGCGGGTCGGCCGAGGTCACCATGAAGGTGATCGCCGGTGGCGACACGGTGGACGTGGCCGCGAGCTTCGCGGCCTCCGGGCTGGACGCGACGTTCCGCGTCAACGGCTTCCTCTTCGCGACGGCGACCGGCAACCCGGCGCAGCCCGTGATCCGCGGCGCCGACGGCCACGAGCTCTCGCCGGCCGAGATGGCGGTGCTCGGCGGGATCGTCCGCCTGATCGAGTCGCAGTTCCTGCTGCTGGGGGCGCTGCTGGCGCCGCTGGGGTGAGAACAGGGAGCAGGGGACAGGAAGCAGGGAGCAGGGGCGGCCCCGAGGGGTCCGTTCCTGCTCCCTGCTCCATTACGCACTCACCCTGCTTCCTACGCCCTGCTCTTCAGAACTTCAGCCCCGCGGACTCCGCGAACTGACGCATCGTCTTCTCCTGCTCCTCGGTCAGCTTCTCGGGGACGGTGACCTCGGTCTCGATGATCAGGTCGCCCGTCTGGTCGCCTTTCTTGACGCCCTGGCCGCGCACGCGGAAGCGCTTGCCCGAGCCGGTGCCCGGGGGGATGCGGACCGCCACCTTGCGGTCGTCGAGCGTCTTCACGCTCACGCGCGAGCCTAACGTGGCCTGCGCGACGTTGATCGGGATCCTCGCGACGAGGTCGAGGCCCTCGCGGCGGAAGAAGTGGTCGGGCTGCACCTCGAACGTGATCAGCAGGTCGCCCGCGGGACCGCCGTTCGCGCCGCGGCCGCCCTGCCCCTTGAGGCGCACCTTCGTGCCGGACTCCGCCCCCGCCGGGACCGCGATGAGCACCTTCTTCCGCGCGCGCACCTCGCCCGCGCCCTTGCACGAGGGGCACGGGTCGCTCGGGAGGACGCCGCGGCCGAGGCACATCGGGCACGGGCGGCTCACGGCGAAGCCGCCCTGGCCGAACGAGACCGTGCCCCGGCCCTTGCACTCCGGGCACGGCCTGCTCGTCGCGCCGGGCTTGCCGCCACTGCCGTGGCAGGTGGGGCACTCCTCGGTGACCTCGAGCTCGAAGGGCACCTTGCCGCCCTGCGCGGCGACGCGGAACGGGATCTCGAGCGTCGCCTCGACGGTCTGGCCCTGCTCGGGCGCGCGCCGGCGCCGCCGCGGGCGCCCGCGCCGAACATCTGCCCGAACAGGTCGCCGAGGCCGCCCAGCCCGCCGAGGTCGAGGTCCTCGAAGCTGAAGCTGCCGGCGCCCGCGGTGCCCGCTCCCGCGCCGCCGAACCCGCCGGCGCCCGCGCCGCTCGGGCGGCTCGCCGTGCGCGCGCGGTCCGCGAAGCCGCCGAAGGCGCCGAGGCGGCGCATGTCGTCGTACTGCTTGCGCTTCTCCTCGTCGCCGACGACGCCGTACGCCTCGGAGATCTCCTTGAAGCGGTCCGCGGACTTCGCGTCGTTCTTGTTCGCGTCCGGGTGGTACTTCTTCGCGAGGCGCCGGTACTGCTTCTTGATCTCGTCCTGCGGGGCGGTGGGCGACACGCCGAGGACGGCGTAGTAGTCCTTGGTCTGCGCCATGGTCAGCGCGCGCCGCCGCTCAACCGTTCCACTGCTTCACCACCACCCGCGCCGGGCGCAGGAGCTGCCCGCCGAACACGTAGCCGCGCTGGTACACGCGCGCGACCATGTGGTCGTCCTCGGGCGAGAGCGCGGGCTCGGTGGCCACCGCCTCGTGCTGGCTGGGGTCGAACGCCTGGTCGAGCGGGTCGACGATCACGAGGCCCGCGGCGCCCAGCCCCTTGAGCAGCTTCTTCTCGACCATCTCGACGCCCTGCACCACCGTCGCGGCGTCCACGGTCGTGGGGTCCACGTGCGCGAAGCGCGCGACGTCGTCGAGGGCGTCGATGAAGATCTTCACGAGCTCCGCCTGCGCGCGCGAGCCCGCCTCCTGCCGCTCGCGCGTCGCGCGCTTGCGGAAGTTGTCGTACTCGGCGGCGAGGCGGAGGTAGCGCTCGCGCTGCTCGTCGAGCTGGCGACGGGCCTCGTCGGTGCCGGCGTCGGCGACCGGAGCGTCCGCGGGGTCCTGCGAGGCGGCGTCGGCCGCCCCGGCGGCGCCGGACGCGCCCTCGGGGAGCTCGTCGTTCTGCTCGGTCGTGCGATCGTTCGGTGCGGTCATGACGGGGAATGCGTGTGCCGGACGCGCGCGCGCCGCCGGTCGGCGGCGGGCTCGTCCGGGAAATGTCTCTCGTGGTGACGAGCGGTGCAACGCCCGCGCCGGCTCGGGACCGCCCGGCAGGCAGGGCCGTGCGCCAGCGTGTCCTACGGCGAATGAGGCGCTGCCGATTCAGCGTGCGAGGAGCGCACGGCGCACCATCTCGAGCGCGCCCTGCGTGGCGCGGCGGCGGATCTCCTCGCGGTCGCCGATGAGCTGGACGCGGCGCGACTCCACCCGTCCTGCGACGTCCGCGGCCAGCCACACGGAGCCGACCGGCTTCTCCGGCGTCCCGCCGCCCGGCCCCGCGACGCCCGTGATGGCGATGCCCACGTCCGCGCCGGCGGCCTCGCGCGCGCCCGTCGCCATGCGGCGCACGACCGGCTCGCTCACGGCGCCGTGCTCCCGCAGCACCGCGTCGGCCACGCCGAGCAGCCGCTCCTTCACCGCGTTGGCGTAGGCAATGACGCCGCCGGTCACTACGTCGCTCGATCCCGCGATCGCCGTGAGGCGCGCGCCGAGCATCCCGCCCGTGCAGCTCTCGGCCACCGCGAGCCGCAGCGCCTGCGCGCGACAGAGGTCGAGCACCACCGCGGCGAGGTCGGTGGCCTCCTCGCCGTAGACGTACGGGCCGGCCACGGCGCGCAGCTTCGCCGCGGCGGCGTCGAGCGCGGCGCGCGCCGCCTGCTCGTCGAGCCCGCGCGAGGTGAGGCGCAGGTCCGTCCCGTCGGGGCCGGGGAGGAAGGCGAGCGGCATCCCGTCCACCGCCTTCTGCAGGGGGCCGAGCAGGTCGGCGAGCGCGGACTCGCCGATGCCCGTGGTGCGCAGGGTGCGCGACAGCACCACCGGCGGGGTGCCGCCCGCCGCGGCGAGGCGCTCGCGCAGCATCGGGACGATCGTGTCGTCCGTCATGCCGCGCATCTCGCGGGGAACGCCGGGGAGCATCGCCACCCAGCGCCCGCGCTCGTCCTCGAGGAGGACGCCGGGCGCGGAGCCGTGGTTGTTGCGCAGCTTGCGCGCGCCGGCGGGCAGCATGGCCTGTGCGACGTTGCTCTCCGGCATCGTGCGCTGGAAGACGGTGCGCCAGCGCTCGCGCATCCATTCCAGGTGCGCCTCGTCGAGGACCATCGCCCGACCGAAGAGCGCGGCGATGGACGCCTTGGTGCGGTCGTCGGCGGTGGGCCCGAGGCCGCCGGTGGTGATCACGGCGCCCGTGCGGTCGAGCGCGTCGCGCACCGCGGCCGCGATGTCGTCGGCGTCGTCGCCGCAGGTGGCCCGCCGCGCGATGGTGACGCCGGCCGCGGCGAGCGACCGTGCGAGGTAGGCGGCGTTCGTGTCGACGGTGTAGCCGAGCAGGAGCTCGTCGCCGATGGTGACCACCTCGATTTCCAGGGCGCCGGCCGAGCCGGCGCGCCCGCTCCTCGTCGCGTCCGGGGCGCCGGGTACGATCGCGCGCGCTCCGCTCTTCGCCCGCTCCGTCACGCGCCGGTCCGCGCGCCCCGGAACACGTACCCGTAGCGGCGCAGGTAGAGCCAGAGCGAGTACACCGTCAGCGCGACCGAGACGACCATCGTCACCGCGCCGACGATGCCGTTGAACCACGCGAACACGATCCAGGGCGTGAGCTCGAGCCACCCCTCGCGCGCGGCGAGCGTGTGCGCGAAGAACCAGAAGTAGGCGGCGCCGATCCACGTCATCTGGAAGCCCGTCTTCCACTTCGCGGGCCCGATGGCGGAGATCACGGTGCCGCGCCGCGCCGCGGCGGTGCGGAACGCCGTCATGAACGCCTCGCGCCCGAGCACGATGGCGATCACCCACCAGGGCAGCGACACGTGCACCGGGCCCGGGAGCTCGAACCAGAACCGCCCCGCGCCCGCGCCCAGCCCGACGAGGCGCGCGAGCGCGTCGCCCGCCGGGCGCTGCAGCACCCACATCGGCACGAAGGTGCCGAGGAGGAGCAGCTTGTCGGCGAGGGGGTCGAGCTGCGCGCCGAGGCTCGTGATGAGGTTGCGGCGCCGCGCCAGCACGCCGTCCCAGTAGTCGGTGACGGCGGCGGCGATGTAGATGACGAACGCCACGAGCCGCAGCGGCCACGACTCGACGAACGGCAGCCACGCCACGAGTGGCGTGACCGCGATGCGCGCGACGGTGAGCGCGTTGGGGAGGTTCACCGGGCCACTGGACGGTGCGCCGGGCCGCTCGTCAGGCGAGCGACTTCAGTACCAGCTTGCTGACCGCGCGCAGCGTGTCGAACACGCCGTCGCCCGTCACGGCCACGGCCTCGAAGTACTGCGCGCGCTCGATCCACTCGCCCGTCGCGAGCTGCTCGACGAGGTTCTGCCCGGCGTGGTACGGGTCGGGCGTGACGCGCTGCCTGCCCGACTCCTGCACCTCCCACCCCGGATTGAGCGCCGCCTGCAGCTCGGCCAGCGGGGCCGCGTTGGGCAGGTCGCGCTTGTTGTACTGGATCACGAACGGCATGCGGGTCAGGTCGTACCCGTACTCCGCCATGTTGTCGTAGAGGTTCTGCATCGACTCCTGGTTGGCCTCCATGCGCTCGATCTGCGAGTCGGCCACGAAGACGATGCCGTCGACGCCCTTGAGGATCAGCTTGCGGCTGGCGTTGTAGTAGACCTGCCCCGGCACCGTGTAGAGGTGGAAGCGGGTCTTGAAGCCGCGGATGGTGCCGAGGTCCACGGGGAGGAAGTCGAAGAACAGCGTGCGCTCCGTCTCCGTGGCCAGCGAGATGAGCTTGCCGCGCGTGTCCGGGGCGACCTTGCCGTAGACGTGCTCCAGGTTCGACGTCTTGCCGCCGAGGCCCGGGCCGTAGTACACGATCTTGCAGTTGATCTCGCGCGAGGCGTAGTTGATCATCGACATGCTGTCGTCTCTCCTTACTGGAACAGCTTGTCGATCTCGTCGTCCGCGCCGGCGAGAATGCCGGGGGACTGCGTGCCGCCCTGGCCGCGCGCGAACACCTGCTCGAACAGCCGCGTCAGCTCCTCGACGACCTGCTTCATCTTGAGGCGCACGAGGCCGAGCGTCGTGCGGTTGTCGAAGAGCACGACGAGGATCACGCGCCGCGCGACGTCGGCGAGGTACATCGACTCCTTCTCCCCCTGGTGGAACAGCGAGTTGAAGTCGGTCTCGCCGATGAGCCGCGCGAGCTGGTCGTTGGCGCTGAAGTCCGCCGCGGTGAGCGTGGCGAACGCCGTCGGGTCGAAGTTGGGCTGCTCCCCCACCGTGGCCACGAGCTGGCCGGTGCGGTCGACGAGCAGCGCGCACCGCGCGTTGGCGTCGTGCAGGAAGCGCTGGAGGGACTGCGTGATCGCCCCGAAGTCGTCTTCGGTGAACGACCAGCTGGCGGCACCGACGGCCATGCGGGTCTGCCCCTTTACAGGTCGAGGTGTTGCTCCATGCGCCGCAGCGCGAACTGCGCGCGGCGCCGGAGCATCGTTCGGGTCTCCCAGGCGAGGTACTCGCGCAGGAGCACGGCATTCTCCAGGCTCGCCTCCCCGCCGACGTGGCCGAGCGCGAGGAAGCGCCGGACGGGCGAGCGGCTGAAGAGGTTCCGGCGGCTGCGGTGCATCTGGTCGCTCCACAGCAGCGCGCCGGCGGCCACGCCGGCGAGGAAGCCGATGGCCGCCAGGCGCGTCCCGTCCGTCGATCCGCGCCTCATCAGCGCATCTCCCGGCGGGCCGCCAACGCCTGTGCGATGGTGACGCCGTCCGCGTACTCCAGGTCACCGCCCACGGGCAGCCCGCGGGCGATCCGGGTGACGGTGGCCCCCAGCGAGGCGAGCTGGCGCTGGAGGTACAGGGCCGTCGCCTCCCCCTCCAGGCTCGGATTGGTGGCCAGAATGACCTCCCGGACGTCTCCGGCCTGCACGCGGGCCACCAGCTGCCGCACCGTCAGGTCCTCGGGTCCGATGCCGTCCAGGGGCGACAGGCGCCCCCCCAGGACGTGGTAGACGCCGCGGAACTCCCCCGCCCGCTCGATCGCGCCGATGTCGGACGGCTCCTCGACCGCGCAGATCGTCGCGGGGTCGCGCCGCCCGCCCGAGGCCTCGCGGCAGATGCTGCACAGCTCGTCCTCGGTGAGGTTGAAGCAGCGGGCGCACGGGCGCACGCGCTCGGCGAGCGTCGTCAGCGCGTCGGCGAGGCGGCGGCTCTGCTCCGGCGGCTGCTTGAGCAGGTGGTAGGTCAATCGGAGGGCAGTCTTGCGACCGATGCCGGGAAGCTTCGCCAGCTCGGACGCGAGGTCGTCGATCGCGGACACCGCCGCGAGACTAGAAGGGGAGCTTGAAGGGGAGATTCGGCAGGTTCAGCCCCCCCGTGAGCTTCCCCATCTCCTCCTGCGCGAGCTCCGCGGCCTTCTTCTGCGCCTCGGTGACGGCGACGAGGACGAGGTCCTCGAGCATCTCGACGTCGCCGGGGTTCACGACGCTCGGGTCGATCTTCACGCGGCGCACCTGCCCCTTGCCGTCCGCCTCGACGGTGACCATCCCGCCTCCGGCCGACGCGCTCACGGTCTTCGTCGCGAGCTCCTCCTGCATCTGCTGCAGCCGCCCCTGAACTTGCTGGGCCTGTTGCAGGATCTTCATGAAATCGGCCATCGGACGACTGTCGGGGAGGGGGGCGCGGGGAGCCGGAAAGGTATTCCGCGGCGTAGACTTAACGCAACTGCGGGCGGTTCGCTCGCCGGCCTCCGGCCGGCTCGCTGCCGCGGGAGCGCGTTCGGCGGCCTCGCGGCCTCCTCCGCTGGGAGCGCCGTCGCTCGCCGCGCCTGCGGCGCGGCTCACTCGGCTGGGAGCGCCTTCGCCGCCCTGCGGGCGGCTCGGCTGGGAGCGCGTTCGCTCGCCGGCCTGCGGCCGGCTCGCTCCGCTGGGATAACACCACGAGGTCGTACGCGGATAGCAT
>JBJMNJ010000280.1:0-3266 GCA_045804325.1 Gemmatimonadaceae bacterium | reverse complement strand
CGTGAACGTGGACTACGACTCGCAGCGCGAGTTCGACGCCTCCAACCAGCTCGCGCTCTGGTACGAGGGGAAGCCGGGCGAGCGGCTGCGGCGCGTGGAGCTGGGGAACGTGAGCTTCGCCGCGCCGGCGTCTCGATTCCTCGGCGCGAGCGTGCCCGCGGGCAACTATGGATTGCAGGCGGAAGCGCAGCTCGGGCCCCTGCGCCTGCAGGCGATCGCGGCGCAGCAGAAGGGGAACGTCGTGCGCGACCGGCAGTTCGTGATCGGCGATCGTGCGCTCCAGAGCGGGGAGCACGAGATCGAGGACTGGCAGATCGAGCCGCGCCGGTTCTTCTTCGCCGTGAACCCGCGCGCGCTCCCGGGCTACCCGGCCATCGACATCCTCGATCGCGCGCAGCTCGCCGCGGCGCGCGCCGCGCTGCCGGACACGCTGCGCCCGACGCGGCTCCGCGTCTACCGACTCCAGTTCGGCGCGCCGCCACAGAATCCGAGCGGCCCGCGCTTCCTCGTGCAGGAGGAAGGGGTGCGCCGTGCGACCGGCGCGCAGACCTACGACGTGCTGCGTGAGGGGGTCGACTACTACGCCGACCCGTCGCTCCTCTGGTTCGCCCTCGTGCGCCCGCTCAACGGCGCCAACGAGCGTCTCGTCGTCGCGTACGACGTGCGCGTGAACGGCGTGGACAGGCGATGGGTCACGACCGGTGGCACCCCCGACATCGAAGCGACTGCCGGCGAGCAGGTGGCGACGCTGGTGTGGGACCCCAACGTCACGCCGCAGTCGCCCGCGTTCGCGCGCGAGATCCGCAGCGTCTACCGCATCGGCGGCCCGGATCTCGTGCGCGAGCGCACGCAGGTGCGCGTCGTCGCGGGCGCGGGCGATCAGGAGAAGCCGCTCGCCGGCACGGCGGAGACGTACCTCCAGATGCTCGGCCTCGCGCAACCGACCAACAGCGCGGAGTTCGACGTCGAGCAACGGCTCTGGCCGCGCCGCGGTGACCCGGTGTTCAATCAATCGGCCGGCGCGGGCGCCGCGGGTGCGCCCGCGCCCCTCATCGTGGGCGATCACTTCCTCGTCTTCCCGTCGCTGCGGCCGTTCGCGGCCCGCGGCGGCGAGGGTGGGCGAATCGAGGCCGGCAACCCGGCCAACGTCGCCGTCTACGAGACGCCGGGGGAGTACCTCGCCTTCGGATCGCCGCGCCATCCGACGAGCGTCTATCGCATCCGCGTCCGCACGGAGACGGAGGGGAGCCCGGACCGCGCGTCCCTCATGCTGGGCGGCGTGCAGCTGCGCCGCGGCTCGGAGCGCATCGTCGTCGATGGCGTGCAGCTCGTGCGCGACGTCGACTACCGTCTCGACTACGAGCTCGGGCAGGTCACCTTCACCCGCCCCGACACGCTCTTCGCGCGTCCCCGCACCGTGAGCGTGCGCTACGAGGAGAACCCGCTCTTCGCCGCCACGCCCACGCGGCTCGCCGGTCTCACGGGCGAGTGGACCTTCCCACGCGGGCAGCTCGCCTTCACGGCGGTGTCGCAGGCGCAGTCGTCCGCGTTCACGCGGCCGGAGCTCGGCTTCGAGCGCGCGGCGGCGACGACGGCGGGGCTCACTGGCCGCTACGCGCTGCCGCTCGCGCCACTCGACCGCGCGCTCTCGCGACTCCCGTGGGGCGCGACCACCGCGTCGTCGCGACTGCAGGTGCAGGGCGAGCTCGCGCTCAGCCGTCCCGAGGGGCGCGACCGGCAGCAGGCGTACGTCGAGAGCTTCGAGGGCGAGGGCGGCGTCCAGATCGGGCTGCAGGATGCCGGATGGCTGCTCTCGAGCCTTCCCGCGTACGGGCGCGGCGAGGTGGCACGGCGATGGAGCGGACAGCTCGAGCCGGACCGCGCGGCGCCGCTCGCCTGGCAGACCTTCGTCGAAGGCCCGGACGGCCGTGCGCGCACGTTCACGCTCCAGCAGATCGATCCGCAGGCGGAAGTGTCGGGGCTCGGCGCCGCGACCGCGCCCGAGACGCTGCTCTGGCTCACCCTTCGCCCGTTCGACTGCGGGCTCACCGACGCCGCGGGCCGGTGCGCCTGGCCCCTTGCCTCGGGCCCGACCGGTACGCGCTGGCGGTCGATCCGGACCTCGCTCGGCGCCGGCGGCCGCGATCTGTCGCTCGCCGAGCAGCTGGAGTTCTGGGCGCTCGTCGACACCACGCTCGCCGGCCGCGCGCGCAACCCGACGCTGCTGCTCGATCTCGGCGAGGTGTCGGAGAACTCGCTCGCCTTCGCCCCGGAGACGCTGACGGTGCGTCACACCGGCCGCGCCCTCGACTCGCTCTACTCCGGTCGCCGCGTCGAAGGGTTCGACCGGCTCGACTCGGAGCGCGACCCGTTCACGCGCGCGTTCGACGCGGCGAAGAACGACCGCGGCCTCCCCGGCGATCGGGCCGACTCGCTCGTGGTCGTCGACGGCGCGTCGGTGCGCACGGAGAAGGACGTGGTGCTCTGTCGCGGCGCCGAGCGCACGGTGCGCGCGGCCGGCGACACGCGGGCCGATTGCACGGCGGGCAACGGGCGGCTCGACGAGGAGGACATCGACCTCGACGGCGCGCTCAACATCACCAACGCGCGGCGCGAGGACGAGCAGCTCCTGCGTTACGTGATCGACCTCGGCGATCCGTCGCGCTACGCGCGCATCGGTCGCAGCGCGACGGTGATCGACACCGTCGACGGCCGGCCGCTGCAGGTGACGAAGCAGTGGGTGCTGGTGCGCGTGCCATTCGGCGCGCCGCACGAGCGGGTGAACGACGTGCTGCTGCGCCGCGTGCGCGCGCTGCGCCTCACGATGATCTCCGGCCGCGCGCTCGGCGACGGCGATCCGAGCACGGTGGCGCTCGCGCGCATGCGCCTCGTCGCGGCGCCGTGGGTCAAGCGCGCCGACGGTCCGGTGACGGGCGTCGCCGGCGACCGGCGCGGCCCCGGCTTCGGGGTGACGACGGTGATCGGCACGAACGACCGCGACTCGACACGCGGACTCGTCTACGAGCCGCCCCCCGGCGTGAGCGACCAGGCCGAGACCGTGAACGGGCAGCTCCAGACGGGAGCGACGCAGATCAACGAGCGCTCGCTGCGCGTGCTCGCCGGTGGGCTCGAGCCCTGGCATCGCGTCGAAGCCTATCACCGCTTCTCGGCGGGACAGCAGAGCTTCATGGGCTACCGCGAGCTGCGGCTCTGGGCGCGCGGGCGCGGCGAGGGATGGGGACCCAACGGCGAGCTGCAGTTCTTCG
>JBJMNJ010000279.1:0-3353 GCA_045804325.1 Gemmatimonadaceae bacterium | reverse complement strand
GTGACGATGATTTCCGCGAGCACGCCGGCGACGGGCGCCGGGATCTCCGCATCCACCTTGTCGGTGGAGATCTCGAAGATCGGCTCGTCGCGCTTGACGTCGTCGCCGACCTTCTTCAGCCACTTCGAGAGCGTGCCCTCGGCGATGGACTCGCCCATCTGGGGCATCGGGACGTCTACACGCGCCACCGGACTAACCTCGGTTCGATTGAGTGGTTGCGGCGTCTCGCCGCCGCAGGCGCCAGAGGGAGATGGCCGGCAGCGTGATGAGCCCGATCCACGCGCCGGCGGTCGCCCAGTAGCCCCAGTCGCAGGATGGGATGCCCTGACACCGCGGCGCGCGCGTGAGGAACGCCCACGCCCAGCTCAGCGCGACGCCGACCATCCCACCGCTCCAGAACCCCACGAACGCCGTGAAGCAGCCGACGGCGATGCGCTGAGCGTTCCGGTTGATCTCCGGCGCGGCCGGCCTTCCCTGCCCGCTCGTCACGACCGCCCCTAGTATGCCGCGAGGTGGCGCGCCGCGCGCACCACGTCGGCCGTCTGGGGAAGCACGAAGTCCTCCAGCGCGGGGGCGTACGGGAGCGGGATGTCGTGCGCCGTCACGCGCAGCACGGGCGCGTCCAGCCACTCGAACGCCGCCTCGTTGATGCGCGCCGTGATCTCGCCGGCGATGCCGCCCGTGCGCGTGTCCTCGTGCACGACCAGGGCCCGGTTGGTCTTCTTCACCGTCGCGAGGATCGCCTCGTCGTCGAGCGGCGCGAGGCTCCGCAGGTCGAGCACCTCCACGGAGAGCCCGTCCTCCCGCTCGAGCTGCTCGGCCGCCTCGAGCGCCTTCCACACGGTCGCGGCGTACGTGATGATCGAGAGGTCCGTGCCCTCGCGCGCGAGGCGCGCCTTGCCGATCGGCACCACGTGGTCGCCGCCGGGCATCGTGCCCTTGATGCGTCGATAGAGGTACTTGTGCTCGAAGAAGAGCACGCAGTCGTCGTCGCGGATGGCGGCCTTCAGGAGCCCCTTCGCGTCCTCGGCGGTCGACGGGTAGACGACCTTGAGCCCCGGCGTGTGGACGAAGCCCGCCTCGGGGTTCTGCGAGTGGAACGGGCCGCCGCGCACGTAGCCGCCGCTCGGGCCCCGCACCACCATCGGGCACGGGAGGAACGCCCGGTAGCGCGCCGTCGCCACGTAGTTCGTGAGCATGTCGTAGGCGTTGGCGAGGAAGTCGATGAACTGCATCTCGACCACCGGCCGCATGCCCATGTGCGCCGCGCCCGCCGCCGCGCCCACGATCCCGATCTCGCTGATCGGCGTGTCGATGACGCGCTGCTCGCCGTACTTCGCGAGGAGCCCCTCGGTCACCTTGAACGCCCCGCCGTACGCGCCGATGTCCTCGCCCATGCAGAAGACGTTCGGGTCGCGCTCCATCTCCTCGAACAGCGCCTCGCGGATGGCCTCGAGGTACGTGATCTCGGCCATCAGGGCTTCCCCTCCGCCTCGTAGACGCCCCAGCCGTCCGTGGCGCGCTCGCTCCGGGCCACCGCGCCGCCGACGCCCTCGCGGAACCAGAGCGGCGTCGCGGCCGGCGGGTCGGCGTACACCCCCACGAGCGCGTCGAGCGGCTGCGGGAAGTCCGACTTCTCGGCCTCGTCGGTCGCGTCGTCCACCTCGCGGCGCACTCGCTCGTCGACCGCCGCGAGCGCCTCGGCCGCGAAGCCGAGCTCCGTCGTCAGGCGGTGCACGTAGCGGTCGATGGGGTCGTTCTCCGCGGCCCAGCGCTCGATCTCGCCGGGCGGGACGTAGCTCTGGTTGTCGTGCTCCGCGTGGCCCTTGCGGCGGTAGGTGATGAGCTCGACGAGCGACACCCCCTCGCCGCGGCGCGCGCGGTCCACCGCGCGCTTCGTCACGTCGTACACGGCGAGGACGTCGTTGCCGTCCGCCTGCTCGCCGGGCACGCCGTAGCCGATCGCCTTGTCCACGAACCGCTTCGCGGCCGTCTGCTTCGACGTCGGCGTGGAGTACGCGTAGCCGTTGTTCTCGACGACGACCACGAGCGGCAGCCGCTGCACGGCGGCGAGGTTGATGCCTTCGTGGAACGCGCCCGTGCTCGTCGCGCCGTCGCCGACGTAGACGAGCCCCACGCGGTCCTCGCCGCGCATCTTGAACGAGAGGGTGACGCCGGCCATGACCGGCACCATGTCGCCGAGGGGCGAGATCTGCCCGAGGAACCCGCGGGTCTTCCCGGCCTCGCCCACGTCACCGAAGTGGATGTTCAGCTCGCGGCCGCGGGTGGGCGAGTCCCCCTTCGCCATGTACTGCTTCAGCACCTCGACCGGCGTGGCGCCCTTCACGAGCATCGCGCCGAGATTGCGGATGAGGGGCGACATGACGTCGCGCTGCTCGAGCGCGAAGCAGGAGCCCACCGCGTCCGCCTCCTGCCCGAGCGACCGGAACAGACCGCCGACGACCTTCGTCTGGCGGTAGAGCGCCACGAGCCGCTCCTCGAGCGCGCGCGTGAGGCGCATCCAGTAGTAGAGCTCGAGCAGCTGCTCGCGACTCAGCGCGGACGACGGCGCGCCCGCGCCGTCGGTGCGCGCGCGCGCCGGCGCGCCGCGCGGGCGCTTCGGCGTCGCCGGGGTGCGCGAGGCCATCAGTAGCCCGCTTCGAGCGTGTGCGCCGGGTCCGCCTGCCGGTGCAGCGCGACGAAGTACTTCTTCACGTTCTTGTCGAGCCGGCTCTCGCCGATCTGGTCGGTCTCGACCTCGACGAACGTGTAGTGCCCGCCCTCGGCGCGCACCGACAGCTTCAGCGTGCCGAGCGGGCCCGTGAAGGTGCGCGTGCGCGCGGAGCTCGCGGCCTGCTGCATCCCGAGCGGGGGAAAGTAGGTGTCCGCGGCGGCGATGGCCTCGCCCGGCGTGACGTGCGTGCGATGAAAGTGGCGCATCTCGATGGAGATGGAGTCTTGCGTGAGTCCGCGCGGCGCGCGAGCCGCGCCGCTACGGCGTGGACGCGCGCTCGGCGCGGACGTCCTGTCGCCAGTCCATGCGCTCGAGCTTCTTCGTCGAGTCGCGCCGGAACCGGA
Organism: Gemmatimonadaceae bacterium; assembly: GCA_045804325.1. Taxonomy (GTDB): domain Bacteria; phylum Gemmatimonadota; class Gemmatimonadetes; order Gemmatimonadales; family Gemmatimonadaceae; genus JBJMNJ01. The sequence goes on along the minus strand of JBJMNJ010000279.1, from coordinate 275 downwards.
TGGCGATGGCCCAGTCGCCGGCGGTGATGAACCGCAGGCGGCCGTAGTACGTCCCGAGCTCCGGGCCGGGCTCGAGGGGGTAGTAGATGTTCACGCCGTCCCGGCTCGTCGCGAAGATCTGCCCTTCGCCGCCCTCGATCGGCTGCCCGGAGTCCTTGTCGCGGACCACGACCTTGTAGACGGTCGTCTCGCGCGCGCGCGGCGGCGACGGGTCCGCGGTCACGCGAAAGGCCATGTCCTCCGACCACATCCGGAGCGGCGTCGCCTCGCGAGGC
>JBJMNJ010000278.1:0-7225 GCA_045804325.1 Gemmatimonadaceae bacterium | reverse complement strand
CACTTCGCCACGCTCCGGAAGTACTCGCCGCTGCACAACGTCGTCCCGGGCACGCGCTACCCGGCGACGCTCATCACCACGGGCGACCACGACGACCGCGTCGTGCCGGGCCACTCGTTCAAGTACGCGGCGGCGCTGCAGGCCGCGCAGGCCGGCGACGCGCCGGTGCTCGTGCGCATCGAGACGAGCGCGGGGCACGGCGCGGGCAAGCCGACCTCGAAGGTGATCGAGGAGACGGCGGACATCTTCGCCTTCGCGCTGCGGAACATGAACGTGAAGGCCGCACTGACGCCGTAGGCGCGGCGCGGCGACGACCCTTAGATTCTCCTCGTGAACACCGTCCTCCCCGCCCTCGGGGCGTTCATCGGCGTCCTGCGCCTCGTCCTGCTCGCGCTGGCCGTCGTCGCCGCCGTCGTCTGCCTCGTCGACTGGCTCGTGCGCACGCGGCGCATCAACCCCTTCGGCCCGGTCGCGCGCTTCTTCCGCGCGCGCGTGGACCCGCTGATGGCGCCGGTCGAGCGACGCATCGTCCGCGCGGGCGGCATGCCGACGAGCGCCCCGTGGTGGGCGCTCGTCGCCGTGGTGGTCGGCGGCATCGTCCTCATCACGCTGCTGCAGTACGTCATCAGCCTCGTGGTGCGCGGCGTCTACTTCGCGAGCCAGGGCCCGTCGGGGCTGCTCTTCTTTGTGCTCTGGCTCACATTCCGGCTGCTCGGGCTCGCCATCCTCGTGCGCGTCTTGCTCAGCTGGATTCCCGGCGTCTCGCCGTACTCGCGGTGGGTGCGCTGGGCGTTCGTGCTCTCCGAGCCCGTCCTTCGCCCGCTGCGGCAGGTCATCCCGACGATCGGGATGATCGACATCACGCCCATCGCCGCGTACTTCCTCCTGCAGGTCCTCGAGCGCTTCATCCTGGGCGCCGTCGCGTAGCGCGCGACGCGGCGGCGGCGTGCCCCTTGCGACTGGCGGCGCCCCAGCCGAAACGCGTCGCGTCTGGCGGGGATCGGTTCGACGCCATAGACTCAGCCGCTCATGTGCACCGTTCTCCTGGTCGGATCCAACACCGCGCTGCTCGAGGGGCTCGCACAGACCCTGGCGAGCGCGGGACACCGCACCCTGCTGACGCCGGGTCTTCCGGGTGCGGCCGAGGCCGCGCGCGGCGAGCGGCCGCTCCTGGTGGTCGTCGAGCGCCACCTCGCGGCGTCCGAGAGCGCGGAGCTCGCGCGGATCCCCCTCGCGCCCGGCGGCCGCGTCGTCGTCTACCGCGACGAGGAGGAGGAGCGGCGCTCGCTCTCGCTGCCGACGGCGGTGCAGCGCGTCACGCTCGCCGACCTCGCGCTGCCGCTCGAGCGGCACCGCCTCATCGCACTCGTGGAGCGCGTCGAGGGGCGCGCGACCGCCGCGGGGCGCGACCGGTCCGACACGCCGCCGCGGGTGCCCCGCCTCCGGTAGCGGCGGCGCGCGGGACCGCGCTTGCGGCCGCCGGCGAAACGCGCTAAAGTCAGACGTAGCAACACACAATCGAAGGTCGTGGCGATTTACCGGCAACTTGCGGCCACGTAAAACAACCAGCTAAAGCGCCCGAGGCCCGGCGCGACGCGTCCGGGCCCTTCTCGTATTCGAGCCCAGCATGAGCGATACGCCCCACAACTCCCGCCCCGTCCCCCCGTACCTCGCCGAGCTCCGGCGCCGCGTCCTCATCTACGACGGCGCGATGGGGACCAACATCCAGCGCCACCACCTCACGGCCGAAGACTACGGCGGCAAGGCGCTCGAGGGGTGCAACGACCACCTCGTGCTCACGCGCCCCGACGTCATCCAGGGGATTCACGAGTCGTTCCTCGCCGTCGGGTGCGACGTCGTCGAGACGTGCACCTTCCAGAGCACGCCGCGCCGCCTCGAGGAGTGGGGGCTGCGCGACAAGGTGCGCGAGATCAACGTCAACGCGGCGCGCCTGGCGCGCGCGGCCTGCGACACGTTCGCCACGCCGGACCGTTCGCGCTTCGTCGCCGGCTCGATGGGCCCGACGGGGATGCTCCCCTCGAGCTCCGACCCGACGCTCTCGAACATCGCCTTCGACGAGCTCGTGGAGAACTTCGCCGCGCAGGCCGGCTACCTCGTCGAGGGCGGCGTGGACGTCCTCCTCATCGAGACGTCGCAGGACATCCTCGAGGTGAAGGCCGCCGTCGAGGGGTGCCGGCGCGCGATCGCCGCCGCGGGCCGCCCCGTCGCCCTCCAGGCGCAGGTCACGCTCGACACGAGCGGCCGCATGCTCCTCGGCACCGACATCGCGAGCGCCATGACGACGCTCGAGGCCCTCGGCGTGGACGTGATCGGGCTGAACTGCTCCACGGGCCCCGAGCACATGCGCGAGCCCGTGCGCTACCTCAGCGAGCACGCGACGCTTCCCGTCTCCGTGATCCCGAACGCGGGCCTCCCGCTCAACACCGGCACGGGCGACGCGGTCTACCCGCTCGAGCCGAAGCCGATGGCCGAGGCGCTGAGCGAGTTCGTGCGCGAGTTCGGCGTCTCGATCGTCGGCGGCTGCTGCGGCACGACGCCGGAGCACCTCGCCGAGATCGTTCGCGCAGTTCGGGACTCCGAGAAGGCCCTCGACACCCGCCCGCCTTCGGCGGGCACCCGGCCCTCGGCCGACAGCCTCCCCGACAGCGGGCCGAGGGCCGAGGGCCGAGGGCCGAGGACGCGCCGGAAGGGGCACCACGTGCCGAGAGTGTCCTCGGCCATGCGCGCCATCACCCTGCACCAGGACCCGCCGCCGCTGCTCGTGGGCGAGCGCGTCAACTCGCAGGGCTCGCGCAAGGTGAAGCGCCTGCTGCTCTCCGACGACTACGAGGGCATCCTCGAGGTGGCGCGCGACCAGCTGGACGCGGGCGCGCACGTGCTCGACGTGTGCGTGGCGCTCACCGAGCGCGGCGACGAGGCGGAGCAGATGTCGAAGGTCGTCAAGCTGCTCTCGATGAGCGTCGAGACGCCGCTGATGATCGACTCGACCGAGGCCAACGTCATCAAGGCGGCGCTCGAGCACACGCCGGGGCGCGCGATCATCAACTCCATCAACATGGAGAACGGCCGCAAGCGCATCGACGACGTCGTGCCGCTGGCCAAGGAGCATGGCGCCGCCCTCGTCGCCCTGACGATCGACCCGGTCGGCATGGCGAAGACGCGCGAGCGGAAGCTCGAGGTCGCGCGGAAGATCTACGACATCGTCGTCGGCGAGTACGGGCTCCCCGCCGACGCGCTGATCTACGACGCGCTCACCTTCACCCTCGCCACCGGCGACGCCGAGTGGGTGGACAGCGCCGTCGAGACGATCGAGGGCATCCGCCTCATCAAGCGCGAGCTCCCCGGCGTCCTCACGATCCTCGGCGTCTCCAACGTGAGCTTCGGCCTCGCGCCCGACGCGCGCGCCGTGCTGAACTCGGTCTTCCTGCACCACTGCGTGGAGGCGGGGCTCGACGCCGCCATCGTGAACCCGGCGCACGTGCGCCCCTACGCCGAGATCTCGGCCGCGGAGCGGGCGCTGGCGGACGACCTCGTCTTCAACCGCCGCCCGGACGCGCTCCAGCGCTTCATCGACTACTTCGACAAGGCGGGCGCGGGGAGCAAGGAGCAGGGCGCGGAGAAGGCCGATCCGACGGCCGGCATGACGCCCGAGCAGGCCGTCCACTGGATGATCCTGCACCGGAAGAAGGACGGCATCGAGGAGCGCCTCGACGCGGCCGGCGTGCGCGAGCGCCCCGTGCAGGTCCTCAACGAGGTGCTGCTCCCCGCCATGAAGGAGGTCGGCGACAAGTTCGGCGCGGGCGAGCTGATCCTCCCCTTCGTGCTGCAGAGCGCGGAGGTGATGAAGAAGGCCGTGCGCCACCTCGAGCAGTTCCTCGAGCGGAAGGAGGGCTACACGAAGGGCAAGGTGGTGCTCGCCACCGTCTACGGCGACGTGCACGACATCGGCAAGTCGCTCGTGAACACCATCCTCTCGAACAACGGGTACACCGTCTACGACCTCGGCAAGCAGGTCCCGGTGAACACGATCATCGAGAAGGCGGTGGAGGTGGGCGCGGACGCCATCGGCCTCTCGGCGCTGCTCGTGTCGACGAGCAAGCAGATGCCGCTCTGCGTGCAGGAGCTCGACAAGCGCGGGCTCCAGTTCCCCGTGATGATCGGCGGCGCGGCGATCAACCGCCGCTTCGGGCGGCGCGCGCTGTTCGTGGACGGGGAGCGCCCCTACCCCGCCGGAGTGTTCTACTGCAAGGACGCGTTCGAGGGCCTGGAGACCATGGACCGGCTCCAGGACGCGCAGCAGCGCGAGGGCTTCGTCGCCAAGGCGCTCGAGGACGCCCGCCGCGACGTCTTCCTGCGCGCGCAGGTCGGGAAGGACACCGCGGGCGGCTCGGACGACACGACGCGCAGCGACGTGAGCGCGACCGTGCCGGTGCCCGCGGCGCCCTTCCTCGGCACGCGCGTGCTGCGCGACATCCCGCTCGACGAGGTGTTCGCGCTGCTGGACCTCGACGAGCTGTACCGCCTGCAGTGGGGCGGCCGCGGCTCCGGCGCGGAGTTCGAGCGCACGGTGCGCGAGGAGTTCGAGCCGACGCTCGAGCGCCTGTCGGCGAGCGCGAAGCGCGAGGGGTGGCTCCGGCCGCAGGCGGTGTACGGCTACTTCCCCGTGCAGGCGCAGGGGAACGAGCTGGTCGTCTACGACCCGGCGGCGTACGAGAGCGACGCGCAGTCCCTCCGCGAGGTGGCGCGCTTCAAGTTCCCGCGCCAGCACGGCCGGGAGCGGCTCTGTCTGGCCGACTACTTCCGCCCCGCGGAGAGCGGCGAGATCGACGTGGTGGCGTTCCAGCTCGTCACCGTCGGCGACGAGGCCACGCGCCGCTTCGAAAGGATGCAGGCCGAGGGCAACTACGGCGAGGCGTTCTACGAGCACGGGCTCGCCGTGGAGGCGGCGGAGGCGGTCGCGCAGTGGATGCACCGCCGCGTGCGGCAGGAGCTCGGCCTCGACGCGGAGCGGGGCAAGCGCTACTCGTGGGGATACCCGGCGTGTCCCGACCTGGAAGGGCACGCGGAGCTCTTCAAGCTCCTCCCCGCCGACGCGATCGGGATGACCTACACCGAGTCGTTCCAGCTCATCCCCGAGCAGTCCACGGCGGCGATCGTCGCGCACCACCCGGAAGCGAAGTACTACGCGGTGCGCAGCGCGGGGGCGGCGGACCCGGCGGCGGCCGAGCCGGCGGGGGTCTGATGACCGCCACGGACGTGCGCCCGGAGGTGGCCCGGCTGCTCGACCCCGAGCAGGTCGTGATCTTCGACGGCGCGATGGGGACGATGCTCTACGCGCGGGGCGTCTTCATCAACCAGTGCTACGACGAGCTCAACGCGCGGGCGCCGGAGCTCGTGCGCGCGGTGCACGACGAGTACGTGGCCGCGGGCGCGGAGGTGCTCGAGACGAACAGCTTCGGCGCGAACCGCGTGAAGCTCGCGCAGTACGGCCTCGAGGCGCAGACGCGCGACCTGAACGTCAAGGCGGCGCAGATCGCGCGCGCGGCGGCCGACGCGGCGAAGCACCCGGTGCTGGTCGCCGGCGCCGTCGGCCCGCTCGGCGTGCGCATCGAGCCGTACGGCCCGACGAGCGTCGAGGAGGCGCGCGCCGCGTTCCGCGAGCAGATGTCCGCGCTCAAAGAGGGCGGCGCCGACCTGTTCATCCTCGAGACGTTCGGCGACCTGCACGAGATCCAGCAGGCCCTCGTGGCCGCGCGCGAGGTGGACCCGCACACGCCCGTCGTCGCGCAGATGACGATCGGGCAGGACTGCCGCACGCCGTACGGCGCGGAGCCCGAGACGGTCGCCCAGCAGCTCGACAAGTGGGGCGCCGACGTGGTGGGGCTGAACTGCAGCGTGGGGCCGCAGGGGATCCTCGACGCCATCGAGCGCATGGCGAAGGTGACGCGCCGCAAGCTCTCGGCGCAGCCGAACGCCGGCATGCCGCGCGACGTGGGCGGGCGCTCGATGTACATGGCGAGCCCGGAGTACATGGCGAGCTACGCGCGCCACCTGGTCCAGGCGGGCGCGAAGGTCGTCGGCGGGTGCTGCGGGACGACGCCCGAGCACCTGAAGGCCATCGTGCACGGCGTGCGGCCGCTCGCGCCGCGCCACGCCGCGCAGTACGCGGGCCCCGAGCGCCGGCGCGAACGGACCGCCGGCACGCCGACGCCGACCGAGGGGGTGCCGACCTCGCCGCTGGCCGAGCGGTCGCGCTTCGGCGCGAAGATCGCGCGCGGCGAGTTCGTCACGAGCGTCGAGATCGTGCCGCCGCGCGGCGTGGACGCGTCGAAGCTCCTCCGCGACGCCGCCCTCCTCCGCGATGCCGGGGTGGACGCGATCAACGTGCCCGACGGCCCGCGCGCGCAGAGCCGCATGGGCGCGCTCATGACCAGCCTCCTCATCGAGCAGCGGGTCGGGATCGAGGCGGTGACGCACTACTGCTGCCGCGACCGCAACCTCCTCGGCATGCTGAGCGACCTGCTCGGCGCGAGCGCGATGGGGCTGCGGAACGTCCTGCTGATCACGGGCGACCCGCCGAAGATGGGCCCCTACCCCGACGCCACGGCCGTCTTCGACATCGACGCGATCGGGCTCACGAACCTCGTGGGCAACCTCAACCGCGGGCTCGACCCGGGCGGCAACGCCATCGGCCAGCCGACGCGCTTCGTGATCGGCGTGGGGGTGAACCCGGCGGCGATCGACCCGGCGCTGGAGCTGCGGCGCTTCGAGTGGAAGGTGGACGCCGGGGCGGAGTACGCCATCACGCAGCCGGTGTTCGACGTCGAGCAGCTGGAGCGCTTCCTCGCGAGCATCGAGCACACCCGCATCCCGATCGTCGCGGGCATCTGGCCGCTCGTCTCGGTGCGGAACGCGGAGTTCCTCGCCAACGAGGTCCCCGGTGTGATGGTGCCTCCCGCGATCCTCGATCGCATGCGCAAGGCGAGTGACAAGTCGCGAGAGCACGCGGTGGCTGAAGGGATTGCCATCGCCCGCGAGATGTTGCGCGAGATCCGCGGCGCCGTGCAGGGCGTGCAGGTCTCGGCGCCGTTCGGCAAGGTGGAGCTGGCGATCGAGGTGTTCCGGGACGTGCTGTCGGGGTCGAAGCGCGAGCCGGCCTCCGTGTAGGAGCGAGAAAGGAGAAAGGAGAAAGGAGCAGCATCCC
>JBJMNJ010000277.1:0-3206 GCA_045804325.1 Gemmatimonadaceae bacterium | reverse complement strand
CTCACGCGGGGTGAGTGCTAAGCGCGGGGGAGTATATCCGTCGCGGGGCGGCGGGTCAAGGGGCCACCGACACCCGCCGATCCACGCAACCGCAAGACATATAAAGGCTTATGCCAGCAGATGCTTGCCGAAATGGCAAGCGGGCCCCGATCGGGTCGGCCACTACGGACGTGCCGACTGCACGGACGACAGACCGCGGCGCCGACAACCATCGCGCGTGCCACTTCGTCCAACGCGTGCAGCTCCGAGCTGCCCTCCCCCTAGGAGCCACGCGATGACCGACCTCCGCGACGCCGTCCGGGCGCTGCGCGCCACCCCGCTCGTCACCGCGGTCGCCGTCCTCTCCCTCGCGCTCGGCATCGGTGCGAACGCCGCGATCTTCTCGATCGTCGACGCGCTCCTCCTGCGCGCGCTGCCGGTACGCCACGCCGAGCGCCTCACGGCGCTCATGGATGGGGAGAGGCCGCACGGCTGGCCGAATCCCGTGTGGGAAGCCGTCCGCGCGCGCGACACCCTCTTCGACGGCGCGTTCGCCTTCGGCATGCCGCGCTTCGACCTCGCCCCGCGCGGCGTCTCCGACCCGGTCAACGGCCTCCTGGTGAGCGGCCGCATGTTCGAGGTCCTCGGCGTGCGCGCCGCCCTCGGCCGCACGCTCCAGCCGTCGGACGACAGGCGCGACGTCGGGAGCGCGGCGGCCGTCGCCGTGATCAGCCACGACTTCTGGCAACGCCGCTTCGGCGGCGCGAGCGACGTGGTCGGACGCACGATCACGCTCGACCGCGTGCCCGTCACCATCGTGGGCGTGACGCCGCGCGGGTTCTTCGGGCCGCACGTCGGACGCGCGTTCGACGTCGCCGTGCCGCTCGCGGCCGAGGCGCTCGTTCGGGGGCGCGCGCACCGGCTCGACAGCCGCTCCGACTGGTACCTTCAGATCATCGTACGCCTGCGCCAGGGCCAGACGGCCGAGCGGGCGACTGCCGTGCTGCGCACCATCCAGCCGCGCATCGCGGACGAGGCTCGGCCCACCAACTGGCGCCCCGAAGCGGCGGCGGCGTTCCTGCGGGACCCGCTCGTCCTCCGCCCGGCGGCGGCCGGCACCTCGTCGCTCCGGCAGCGCTACGCGCGGTCCCTGTTCGCCCTCGTGGGCGTCGTCGGCCTCACGCTGCTCGTCGCGTGCGGCAACGTCGCGAACCTCCTGCTCGCCCGCGCCACGGCGCGCCGGCACGAGCTCGGCGTGCGCACCGCGCTCGGCGCGAGCCCGGCACGGCTGGCGCGACTCCTCCTCGTCGAGAGCCTGCTGCTCGCGGCGTCGGGCGCCGCGCTCGGCGTGCTCGTCGCACTCTGGCTCAGCCGGGTCGTGGTGACACACCTCTCGAGCGCCGCCGCCGGGGTCTCGCTCGCGGTGGGGCCCGACTGGCGACTGTTCTCGTTCCTCGCGGCCGTGGCGGCCGCGACGGCGCTCCTGTTCGGGGCGGGGCCGGCCGTGCGCGGCGCGCGCGTGCCGCCGCTCGAGGCGATGGCGGACCGCGCGCAGGGCCGCGCTTCGGGGTCGCGCGGGGGGATCGCCGGCGCGCTCGTCGTCGCGCAGGTCGCCCTGTCGCTCGTCCTGCTCGCCGGCGCGGGGCTCTTCGTGCGCACCTTCGCGACGCTCGCCGACCGGGACCTGGGCTTCGAGCGCGACCGTGCGCTGGTCGTGGGCGTGGACGCGCAGCGGATGGGGCTCGACTCCGCGGCGCTGCTGAGCCTCTACGAGCGGATCCGCGACGCCGCGCTGGCCGTCCCGGGCGTGTCCCACGCGGCGCTGTCGGTGATGACGCCGGTGAGCGGCGACACGCGGAACTGGGGTATCGAGCTCCCCGGTCGCGCGCCGTTCCCCGAGCGCGAGCGCTACGTCATGATGAACCTCGTGAGCCCCGGCTGGTTCGGCACCATGGGCACGCCCCTCGTCGCCGGCAGGGACTTCGACACGCGCGACCGCGCCGGCTCGCCGCGCGCCATGATCGTGAACCAGGCGTTCGTCGCGAAATATCTCGCCGGCGAGAGCCCGGTGGGCCGCACGATCCTGGAGGAGCGCAGGCCGACCGCCGACCCGCGCCCGATGGAGATCGTCGGCGTGGTGGGCGACGCCGTGTACGAGAGTCCGCGCGAGGCGCCGCCGCCCACGATGTACTGGCCCCTGCTCCAGATGCGGCGCCCGCAGGCGGGCGTGACGTTGACGGTGCGCGCGTCCGCGACCTCGCCCGCATCGCTCGCCCACTCGGTCGGCGCCGCGGTGCTGGCCGTCCACCCGGACCTCGCACTGAGCTTCCGTCCGTTCCAGGGCATCGTCGACGCGTCGCTGGCGCAGGAGCGCCTGCTGGCGACGCTCTCGGGCTACTTCGGCGCGCTCGCGCTGCTGCTCGCCGCACTCGGGCTGTACGGAGTGACGGCGTACACGGTGAGCCGCCGGCGCTTCGAGCTCGGCATCCGCATGGCGCTCGGCGCGACGCCCGGCGGCGTGCTGCGCCTCGTGCTCGCCCGCGTGGCGCTGCTGGTCGGCGGCGGGCTCGCCGCCGGGGCCGCCGTCGTGTGGTGGGCCTCGCCGCTCGTCGCCTCGCTGCTCTACGCGGTGGGCCCGCACGACCTGCTCACGCTCGGCGCGGCGTTCGCGGTGCTCGCCGCCGTCGGGGTAGTCGCTGGCTGGCTACCGGCGCTTCGTGCGGCGCGCACGGACCCCGCGCGGGTTCTTCGGGAAGCGTAGCGCGCCGGCCCGCGCGTCAGGCGCCCGGTGCGAGCAGCGTGTACGCGATCCTGAGGCCGCGCAGCGTCAGGTACGGGTCCACCTGCTCGATCTCCTGGCAGAACGGCCGCAGCGACTCGGCGAGCCCGCCGGTGGCGATCACGATCGGCACGTTCGGCCGCGGCCACTCCGCCTTGATGCGGCGGACGATCCCGTCGATGGACTCGGAGGCGCCGTAGACGACGCCGGCGCGGATGCACTCCTCCGTGCGGCGTCCGATCACCCGCTCCGGCGGCACGATCTCCGTCGCCGGGAGCTTCGCCGTCCGCCGGAACAGTGTTCCAGCGGACGACTGCACGCCCGGCTGGATGACGCCGCCGAGGAAGACGCCGTCGGCGGTGATGCAGTCGTAGGTGGTCGCGGTGCCCAGGTCCACGACGATCGCGTCGCGGCGGTAGAGGCGGTACACGGCCAGCGTGTTGATCAG
>JBJMNJ010000276.1:0-4893 GCA_045804325.1 Gemmatimonadaceae bacterium | reverse complement strand
CTACCAGACCGTCGCGCTGGACCCCAAGACGCTCTCCAGCGTCGACCTCGGCGCGGACACGGTGGACCGCGCGCTGTGGATCGCGCTCGCCGCGCGCCGCAACGACTCGCCCGACGAGGTCCGCGCCGCCATCGGCGGCCGCACGCTCACGCTCGGCGTCGTGCCGTCGCTCGAGGCCGAGTCGGCGCGCCTGCTCCCCGGGGGCCGGCCGCAGCCCGGCGACCTGCTGCGCTTCGAGATCCCGGCGGTGACGGCGAGCCGCCGCGTGGCGCGCGACGCCGCCGACCGGCCGAGCCCGCGCTACCGGCAGCTCGAGCCGCGCACCGAGCACGACCTGCTCGCGGAGCCGGGCGTCGTGCAGCTCGCGCTGCCCTCCGCCGCCGAGCTCGGGCTGTGGGAGCAGGTGGACCCGCTCGAGGGGGGCGTGGGCGACATGCCGCCGACGCTCGAGGACACGGCGCTCGCCGACCGCGTGGTGACGTGGCTGCGCATCCGCGCCGACGGCGCGGCGCACGCGCGCATCCGCTGGGTGGGGATCAACGCCGCGCCCGTGCGCCAGTTCGAGCGCATCGTCGCCGAGCCGCTGGCCGACGGCGACGGGACGCCGGACCAGACGCGCCGGCTCGCGCGCGCGCCGGTGCTCCCGGGCTCGGTGGTGGTCGTCACGCGCGTGGGGAGCGAGGTGCCGGACACCTGGACGGAGACCGACGACCTCGCCGCCGCGCCGCCCGAGGTCCCCGTGGCCGACGCGCGCTCCGCGCTCGGCGCGCCGCCGGCCGCGGTCGCGCCGGCCGACGCGCCCGCCGACGAGCCCGTCGAGGTGTTCGAGCTGGACGCGGAGGCGGGGACGCTGCGCTTCGGCGACGGGTTGCGCGGGCGCCGGCTGCCGCGGGGCGCCCGCGTCGCCGCGAGCTACGAGTACTGCGAGGGCGCGGCGGGCAACGTGGCCGCGGAGGCGATCACCGCGGCGCCGCAGCTGCCGCCGGGCTTCGTCGTGCGGAACCCGGTGCAGACGTGGGGCGGCGCGAACGCGGAGACCGTCGAGGAGGGCGAGAAGCAGGTCCGCCGCTACCTCCAGCACCGCGACCGCCTCGTGAGCGTGGACGACTTCGAGTCGATCGCGTGCCGCACGCCCGGCGTGCAGCTCGGTCGCGTCGAGGTGCTCCCGGCGTACCACCCCGACCTCGACGGCGGCGAGCCGGGCTCCGCGCCCGGCGCCGTCACCGTGATGGTGATCCCGCGCTTCGACCCCGCGCAGCCCGACGCGCCGCGCGCCGACCGGCTCTTCCTCAACGCGGTCTGCGGCTACCTCGACCCGCGCCGCCTCGTGACGACGGAGATCGTGGTGCGCGGACCCGACTACAAGGGCATCTGGATCTCCGTCGGGGTCGACGTCGCGGCAGGGCAGTCGGTCGCGGCGGTGGTGGAGAGCGTCAAGCAGCGGCTGCGGGCCGTGCTCGCGCCGGTGGGCCCGGCGGGGTGCACGCCGCGGCCGTCGCCGCTCTTCACCGCGCGCACGGTGGACCCCGCGCGCGGGTGGCCGCTCCGCACCGCGGTCGCGAGCCGCGCGCTGCTCGCGGAGACCGCGCGCGTGCCGGGCGTCACGTCCGTCGTCGACGTGCTGCTCGCCCAGGGCGGCGGCGCGCCCACGGACGTGGTGGAGATGACCGGCCTCGAGCTGCCGCGCGTGCTCGGCATCTCCGTCGTCGCCGGCGACCCGATCGCGATCGACGCGCTGCGCGGCGACGCCGCGCCCACCAGCCAGGCCGGGACGCTGCTCCCCGTGCCGGTCGTCCCGCTGAGCTGCTGATGCCCAACGTCAACGGCTCGCGCTTCGACCTGCTCCTCGGTCGCGCCGACTGGGGCCGCTGCCTCGACGGCGACGGCGCGGGCGCGCGCACCGCCGCCGAGCTGTGGGACGGGGTGGCGGCCGACGCCGCGCTCCTGGTCCCCACGGACCTGCCGGACTGGGACGCGCAGGCGTCCGAGCTCCGCCTCAGGCCCGTGCGCATCGACCTGCCGCGGACGCCGGGCGAGTCGCCGCTCGCGCTCGACGCGCGGCGCGCCGCGGCGGCCGACCGGCACGGCAACGTGTACCGCATCGGCGGCGACGGCGCGTCGCTGGTCGTGTTCTCCGCGGGCGACTCGCGCGAGGGCGCCTTCTGGCCCGACGACTCGGGGTGTGCCGCGCCCGACGCGCGCGCGCAGGGCGAGTTCGCGCCGTCGCAGGCAGCCAGGGCGGGCGCGGAGCGCTACCTCGCGCTGGCCGTCACGGCGGACGACTACCTCGTCGTGGTCTACGCGCGCGGGAGCGAGCGCGGCCTCCTGAGCTTCGACCTCGTCGCGGGCGGACCTCCCCTGCGGCTGCGCTGGCCGGGCGCGGGGGCGTTGGAGGCGATCGACATGGCGGCGCGCGACGGCGGCGGCGTCTGGGTGCTCGACCGGGGCGACGACGCCGGGGGCCCGCTGCTCTGGGAGCTCGACTGCCGCCTCGCGCTCGTGAGCGGCGCCGCGGCGTCTCCCCCGGAGCCGCCCGAGCAGGACGACTTCCAGCCCGTCGCCGGCGCGCCGCGTGAGCGGCCGGCGGTCGCGGCGCCCGCGGGCCTCGCGCTGCGCGCGAGCCCCGCATGGACGGCGGACCCGATCGCCGTGGAGTCGGCGGGGCCCGGCACGGTCCTGCTCCTCGACCGCGACGTGGCCGCGGGGCGCTGGCGCGTGGTGCGGCTGCGGCGCGACGGGGCGGCGTGGAGCGGCGACCCGTCGGCGTGGCTCGACGCGTCGCGCACCGGAGGGCTCGCGCACGACTTCGTGTTCGCGACCGCGCGCGTGTACGGCGAGGCCGGACCGTCGCGGCGCCTGTTCGTCGCCACGGCGAGCGGCAACCAGGCCTTCGCGTACGCGCCGAGCGACGAGGCGGAGGACTTCGAGCTGCGCGGCGCCGCCGAGCTGTTCCCGCTGCGCCGCTTCGGCGGCCGCGCGCTCGTCGCGGTGCGCGGCGCGGCGACCTACGACAGCGGCATCGCCGCGCCGGCGTGGACGCCCGTGGTGCACCAGCCGCGCGCGCGCTACGAGGAGCGCGGCGTGCTCGTCACGCCGGTCTTCGACAGCCGCGAGTTCGCCACGACCTGGGACCGCCTGCTGCTCGACGGCTGCATCCCGCCGGGCACCGAGGTGCGGGTGGAGAGCCGCGCGGGCGACGAGTGCGAGGACGCCGCGGGGGTCGTGCGCTCGCCCGGCGCGGCGCAGCAGGTGCTCGGGCTGTGGGAGCCGGAGCCCGGCCTGCACCTGCGGGGCACGGGCCCCGAGCTGCCCTGGCTGCGCGCCGAGGCGGCGCCGGCCACGCGGCGCGAGGCGGGCGCGGGGACGTGGGAGGTGCTGCTGCAGCGGGCGCACGGCCGCTACCTCCAGCTGCGCCTCACGCTCGCGAGCGGGAGCGGCACGGCGACGCCGCGGCTGCGCGCGCTGCGCGTGTGGTCGCCGCGCTTCTCCTACCCGCGCCGCTTCCTCCCCGCCGTCTACCGGGAGGACGCCGCCTCGGCCTCGCTGCTCGAGCGGTACCTCGCGAACTGCGAGAGCACGCTCACGATGATCGAGGACCGGGTCGTGAACGTGGAGGACCTGTTCGACCCGCGCGTGGCGCCCGCCGAGGCGCTGGCGTGGCTCGGCGACTGGCTCGACGTCGCCGCCGACCCCTCGTGGGGCGTGCGCCGGCAGCGGCTCCTCGTGCGGTACGCGATGGAGCTCTTCCGCTGGCGCGGCACGCCGCACGGGCTGCGCATGGCGCTCGAGCTCGCGTTCGGCGACCGCGCGGACCCGCACACCTTCGACGCGCCGGGCGGCGCGGACGCGCGGCCGCAGTGCATCCGCATCGTCGAGTCGTATCAGACGCGGCTCCTCGGCGGCCTCGCGCTCGGGGACCCCGAGGCGGCGGACGGGCCGCGGACGGGCCGGCGCGAGACGCTCTGGACGCCCGCGGAGGGGAACGGCGGCCTCGTGTCGCGGTGGGCGGCGGCCCGCGGGACCGCGCCGACGCCGGCCGAGGAGCTGGCGCCGTTCGCGCTGGTGGCCCCCGCGGGCGCGGAGGGGGGCCGCTGGCGGACGTTCGCGCAGTCCGCGTTAGGCTTCGTGCCGAGCGCGGGCGCCGACGAGCGCGCCCGCTGGCAGCGGCACCTCGCCGCGAAGTACCCCACGGTGGAGGCGCTGCGCGCGGCGCACGGCGTCTCGTACGCGAGCGTCGCCGCGGTGCCGCTGCCGCGCGACTGGCCGACGCAGGCCGCGCCGGCGGCCGACTGGGAGGCGTTCAGCGAGGGCGGCGGCGCGTTGACGCGCCGGCGCTGGCAGGACTTCCTCGCCCGCCGCCACCGCCGCCTCGAGCGGCTCAACCGCGAGCACGGCACGTCGTGGCCGAGCTTCGACGTCGTCGCGCTGCCGGACGTGCTGCCGGCGACGCAGCGGGCGCAGGGCGACTGGCTGCGGTTCGAGCGCGACCTGCTGGCGATGCACCGCACGGCGCACCGCTTCTCGGTGCTGCTGCCGGTGGCGGACGTCGCCGCGGACGCGGGGGAGCTGGAGACGCGGCTGGGCCTCGCGCGCCGCATCGTCGAGCTCGAGAAGCCGGCGCACACCGTGTTCGACGTGCGGTTCTTCTGGGCCTTCTTCCGCATCGGCGAGGCGCGGCTGTCGCTCGACACGCTGCTGGGCGCGGGGAGCCGCGCGCCGGAGCTGATTCCGACCGCGGTGCTGGGCCGGACCTACATCGGGTCGGCCTTCGTCGGCGGCGCTCCGCGCCTCGCCGGCGGGGACCGGCTGACCATCCCGTGCTGACCCATCCGTCCAGGAGCGACCATGGGCTGCTGTAACGAATCGGGGACGGCGCTCGCCCCCCTGACGACC
>JBJMNJ010000275.1:0-6934 GCA_045804325.1 Gemmatimonadaceae bacterium | reverse complement strand
GCCTCCCACCACCGTCTCATGACGCCCTTCCAGCTTCCCTCGCTCCGCGCCGCCCTCGCGGCGATCTCGCTGGCCGGTGCGGCGCGGGTGGCCGCGCAGGTCGCGCCCTCGCCCGGCCCCGTGAGCAAGGACGCGCCGACCGCCGCGGCATCCTCGCTCGCCACCGCCGACACCTCGGCGCCGCTACCGGCCGACCCCAAGGTGCGCGCCGGCGTCCTCCCCAATGGGCTCCACTACTACGTCCGCGCGAACTCGCGGCCGGAGAAGCGCGCCGAGCTCCGGCTCGCGGTGAACGCCGGCGCCGTGCTCGAGGACCCGGACCAGCGCGGCATGGCGCACTTCGTCGAGCACATGGCGTTCAACGGCACGCGGCGGTTCGCCAAGAACGACATCATCAACTTCATGGAGTCGATCGGCATGCGCTTCGGCGCGGACCTCAACGCGTACACGGGCTTCGACGAGACCGTGTACGAGCTGCAGGTGCCGACCGACAGCGCGCGGGCACTCGCCACGGCCATCGACATCCTCGACGACTGGGCGAGCGGCGCCGTGCTGCTCGACTCCGCGGAGGTGGAGCGCGAGCGCGGCGTGGTGCTCGAGGAGTGGCGCAGCCGCCGCGGCGCGGACATCCGCATGGCGGAGCGGCAGTATCCCGTCTACTTCGCCGGGACGCCGTACGCGGACCACTTCCCCATCGGGAGCCCCGAGTCCATCCAGAAGACGCCGCCCTCGGCGATCCGCCGCTTCTACGAGACGTGGTACCGCCCCGACCTCATGGCGGTGGTGGCCGTCGGCGACTTCGACGCGGCGGCGGTGGAGCGGATGATCCGCGAGCGCTTCTCCGACATCCCCGCGCGGCAGGGCGCGCGCGCGCGCCCCTCCCATCCGGTGCCCGCCGCCGACTCGACGCGCTTCGCCGTGGCGACGGACCCGGAGGCGCAGCGCACGACCGTGGGCCTCCTCTTCGGGCGGCCGGTCACGCGCACGCGGACGGTCGCGGACTTCCGCCGCGCGATCGTGCAGGACCTCTACGACTTCATGCTGAACCAGCGGTTCGACGAGATCGTGCAGAAGCCCGACGCGCCGTTCGCGGCGGCGGGCTCCGGCCAGGGGCAGCTGGTGCGCGGCGCCGAGGTCTACCAGCTCAACGCCGTCGCGAAGCCCGGCGACGTGGAGCGCGCGCTCGAGGCGCTCGTGATCGAGGCGCGGCGCGTCGAGCAGCACGGCTTCACCGCGGGCGAGCTGGAGCGCGCCAAGAAGGACTTCCTGCGCTCCATGGAGCAGCGCTACGCCGAGCGCGAGAAGACGCCGTCCTCGGCGTTCGCCGACCAGTACGTGAACGCCTTCCTGGAGGGCGATCCCGCGCCGGGCGTCGAGGCGGAGTACGCCCTGCACCGCCGCTTCCTCCCCACGATCACGGTGAACGAGGTGAACCGGCTGGCGCGCGGCCTCGTGGCGAGCCGCAACCGCATCGTGTCGGTGAGCGCGCCGGAGACGGCCGGGGCGCCCGTGCCCGGCCGCGCGGCCCTGCTCGCGGCCATGCAGCGCGCGCGCGGCGCGCCGGTGACGGCGTACGCCGACTCGGTGACCGATGCGCCGCTCGTCGCGACGCCGCCCCGCCCGGGATCCATCGCGTCCACGCGGCAGCTCCCCGAGGTGGGCGTGACGCTCTGGACGCTCTCGAACGGCGTGCGCGTCTTCCTCAAGCCGACGGACTTCAAGGCGGACGAGATCGTGCTCCGCGCGTGGAGCCCGGGCGGCACGTCGCTCGTCGCCGACAGCGACTTCGTCTCGGCCTCGCTCGCCTCGCTCGTCGTCGGCGGCGCGAGCGGCGTCGGCGCGTTCGACCAGGTGGCGCTCGGCAAGCGCCTCGCGGGCACCGCCGTGCGCGTCGGCCCGTCGATCGGCTCGCTCGAGGAGGGGCTGAGCGGGAGCGCGAGCCCGCGCGACGTCGAGACGCTGTTCGAGCTCGCCTTCCTGTACGTGACGGCGCCGCGCAAGGACACGGCGGCGTACAAGGCGCTCCAGCAGCAGTTCCGCACCGTGCTCGCCAACCGCGCGGCGAGCCCGCAGGCGGCCTTCCAGGACACGCTCGCGGTGACGCTCACGCAGCACCACCCGCGCAGCCGCCCGCTCACGCTCGCGCTGCTCGACGAGGCGAAGCTCGACCGCATGTACGCGATCTACCGCGACCGCTTCGCCGACGCGGGCGACTTCACGTTCGTGCTCGTCGGCAACTTCAGCCCGGACTCGATCCGCCCGCTCGTGCTCCGCTGGCTCGGCGGGCTGCCGTCGGCCGGTCGGAGGGAGGCGTGGAAGGACGTCGGCGTGCGCGCGCCGCGCGGCGTCGTCGAGCGCAGCGTCCGCAAGGGGCTCGACCCGAAGAGCCAGACCGCGCTGGTGTTCACCGGGCCCGCGCCCGACGTCTCGCTCCGCGCGCGGTACGTGATGAGCGCGCTGCGCGAGGCCCTGAACATCACGGTGCGCGAGCGGCTCCGCGAGGCGCTCGGCGGCACGTACAGCCCGAGCGTGGACGCCGGCCTCTCGCGCATCCCGCGCCCGGAGTACTCGGTCTCGGTGAGCTACCCGTCGTCCCCGGAGCGCGCCGACGAGCTCGTGAAGGCGGTGTTCGCGGAGATCGCGGCGGTGCAGGCGAACGGCGTCTCCGACAGCGTGCTGGCGAAGGTGAAGGAGATCCACCTGCGCGAGCGCGAGACGGCGCTGCGCCAGAACGGCTTCTGGGCCGCGCAGATCGTCGCGCGCGACCAGTACGGCGAGCCGCTCGCCGACATCCTGCTGTACGACAAGCTCGTGGCGGCGCTGACGAACGCGGACATTCGCGACGCGGCCCGGCTCTATCTCGACCCGAAGAACTACGTGCGGGTGACGCTGTATCCCGAGGACAAGCGGTAGGCCGTCAGCCCTCAGCCGTCAGCGGCGCCGGCAGCGCGCGGCCAATGGCCGCGAGGCCCTCGACCAGCTGGTCCACGTGCTCCGCGTTCGTTCGCGGGTTCATCACCGTCACCCTCAGCACCCGGCGGCCGCCGAGGACCGTCGTCGTGATCCAGCCGGCGCCCGAGCGGTTGTAGCGCTCGCGGAGCGTGCGGTTGATCTCGTCGAGCGCCGGGTCGTCCGGCGCGCGGCGGCCCAGCCAGCGGAAGCAGAGGATGTTGCACTCGGGCTCGTGCAGCACCTCGAAGTCCGGGCGCGCCGCGAGCGTGTCGTGCAGCCGGCGCGCGACGTCGCACAGGCCGTCGTAGAGCGCGCCGAGCCCCGCGGCGCCGTGGCGCTGGAGCGCCACCCACACCTTCAGCACGTCGCCGCGGCGCGAGCACATGAAGCTCCGCACCCCCTGGTCCAGCACCCGCTCGGCGCCCGCGCCGTGAAAGAGGTAGGGGGCGCGCTGCGCGAAGGCCGCCTCGAGGTCGCGCTCGTCGCGCACCAGCACCATGCCGGCGGAGAGCGGCATGAGCATCATCTTGTGCGGGTCCCACGCGAGGGACGCCGCCCGCTCGATGCCGTGCAGGCTTCCCGTGTGCTTCGCGGACAGCAGCGCCGAGGCTCCGTGCGCGCCGTCCACGTGGAGCCAGAGCCCACGGGCCTCGCACAGCCGCCCGATGGCGTCGAGGTCGTCGAAGCTCCCCGTCGCCGTGCTCCCCGCCGTGGCGACGACGGCCATCACGCGGCGCCCCTCGGACGCGAGGCGGTCGAGCGTCCGCTCGAGCGCGGCGACGTCCAGCTTCCAGTCGCGCGAGGGCACGCTCACCGCCGCGCGCATGCCGAGCCCGAGCTCGCCGGCGGCGCGCGTCACGGCGTAGTGCGCGTGCTCGCCGCAGACGATCACCGGCGGGTCGGCGCCGACGCCCCGCTCCCACACGTCGGGGATGGCGCGGCTCCGCGCGGCGAGGAGCGCCGTGAACGTGGCCTCCGTCCCGCCGGAGGTGAAGGTGCCGCCCGCCCCCGGGCCGAAGCCGGCGAGCGCGGTCATCCATCGGATCACCGCATGTTCGAGCACGGTCAGGGTCGGCGACATCTCCCAGACGGCGAGGGAGTTGTTGAGCGCGCCGACGAGCGACTCCGTCCAGACCGACGCCGGGATCGGAGCGCTCACCTGATGGCCGACGTACATGGGGTGGTAGAGCCGGTTCGCGTCGGAGAGCACGTCCCGCTCGAGGCGCGCGAGCACCTCGGCCAGCGGCCGGCCCGCCTCGGGCATGGGCTCGTCGAAACGGCGCGCGACCTCGGCGGGGGTGCGCGGCGTGGAGACGGGCCCCTCGCCGGTGCGCGTGGCGGCGAGGTAGCCGGAAACGAGCCGGCCGAAGGCCGCGGCGGCGTCGGCCGAGGCGTCGGCCTCGAGCTCGGCGAGGATGTCTGGAACCATGATGGCGTGTGCGGGAGGTGCTGTTGGCAGCCGACAGGTAAGTTACCACCCCGACAGGGTCTCACACGGAGGCGCGGAGATGCGGAGAAAGACCAGTAGCAGTTGAATTCTCGAAGTCTCTCGCCGTTCTCCGCCGCTCCGCGCCTCCGCGCGAGCGTCCGAGCTCAGATCATCCAGGAGATGCTCCCATGCGAATGATGCGCGTTCTCAGTGCCGCCCTCCTCGTGGCCGCCGTGCTCGCCCCCGCCGCCGTCCCGGCGCAGGCCACCAGCCGCGACTCCGCCAGCCCCTCGGTCTCATCGGTCTCCCGCCGCGCGCAGATCACCGTGCGCTGGCTCGGCCACGCGGCGTTCGAGGTGACGTCGAGCGGCGGCACGCGCATCCTCATCGACCCGTTCATCACCGGCAACCCGGCGACGCCGGACTCGCTGAAGCGCCTCGGGCGCTACTCGCGCGCCTGGCGGCCCCAGGCGGTGCTCGTCACGCACTCGCACTCGGACCACTCGGCGGACGCGAAGGCGATCGCGGAGGCGAGCGGCGCGCGCGTGATCTCCGCGTACGAGTGGGTGGCGACGCTCGGCCTGCCGGAGTCGCAGGTGGTCGGAGTGAACGTCGGCGGCAAGGTCCGCGTCGGCGACGTGACGGTGCACGTCGTGCCGGCGATGCACTCGAGCGAGCCGGGGCGCCCGGTCGGGTTCGTGCTCGAGTTCCCCGGCGGCCGCACGCTCTACCACACGGGCGACACGTGGATCTTCGGCGACATGGCGCTGATCCAGGAGCGCTTCCGCCCGTCGGTGATCCTCCTGAACGTGGGCGGCGGCCCGTACACCGAGGACGCGGTGACGGCGGCGCTCGCGCTGCGCAAGTACTTCACGCCGCGCACGGTGGTGCCGATGCACTTCGGGACGTTCCCCGGGCTCGACACGGAGCAGCAGGTGCGGGCGGCGTTCCCGGCGGGCACGCTGACGGTGATGCGGCCGGGAGAGACGAGGACGTTCTAGGGGTCGTGGGGTCCTGAGCCAACGGCCACGGACCCACGACTACTCGTCGATCAGCGTCCCCGGCACCACCGACTTCGAGCCGAACTTCTCCCGCACCCTGTCCACCGCGTGCGACAGCGCGCGGTCGCGGTCGGTCTCCGGACGCGCGGCGGCGGCGGGCGCGAAGAGGGCGAGCTGGCCGGGCTCGGCGCGGGACTCCTCGACGAGCCCCGAGAGCGCGACGCCGAGCAGGCGGACGCCGACGCGGCGTGCCTTGCGGAGCTTCACGAGGAGCGCGCGCGCCTCGGCGGCGATCGCGCGCTCGCTCTCCACGGCCTCCGGGAGCGTGCGGCTCGCCGAGCGCGTCGTGAAGTCGGCGTCCTTGATCTTCACCGTGATCGTGCGCGCGCGGAGGCCGTCGCCGCGCAGGTCGGCGGAGACCCGCACGGCGAGGCGCGTGAGCTCGCGCGCGAGCGCCGCGTCGTCGTGCAGGTCCTTCGGGAAGGTGTCCTCGCGGCTCATCTGCTTCGTCTCGCGGGACGGCTCGACAGGGGAGTCGTCGACGCCATGAATGCGGCGCCACAGCCACTCGCCGTCCCCCTCCCCCGCGATGCGCTGGAGCGCCGGCTCGCCGACCGCGAGCGCGTCGCGGACCGTCACGAGCCCCACCTTCGCCAGGCGCTCCTGCGACTTGGGCCCGACGCCAGGCAGATCGCCGAGCGCGAAGCGCGTCATGAATTCGGCCTCCTCGCCCGGCTCGACGATGTGCACGCCCGTCGCGCCGGTGCCGGGCTTCGGCTTCGCGAGCTCCACGGCGAGCTTCGCGACGAGCTTCGAGGTGCCGCCGCCGATGGAGACGGTGAGCCCGGTCGCGTCGATGACCGCCTGGCGGATGCGCGCCGCGGTCGCGGCGAGCGGCTCGTCGCCGTAGAGGCGCTCCGTCCCGCCCATGTCGAGGTACCACTCGTCGATGCTCGAGCCCTCGACGACGGGCGAGTAGCGCGCGAGAACGCGGGCGATCTCGCGGCTCTTCTGCCCGCACTGGCGCGGCACGGGCACCACCATCGCCGCGGGGCACAGCCGCACCGCGCGCGCCATCGGCATCGCCGAGCGCACGCCGAACTTGCGCGCCTCGTAGCTCGCCGCGCACACCACCGAGCGCTTGCCGCGCCAGGCCACGACCACCGGCCGGCCGCGCAGCGACGCGTCGTCGCGCTGCTCGACCGAGGCGTAGAAGGCATCCATGTCGATGTGGACGATCTTGCGCATCGACCGGCGCGGGGCGCGCGAAAAAAGACCGGGCGCCCAGTGTAGCGGCGCCCGGCCTCGTGGGCCGATCGATGTAGCTTGCTGGCAGGGTCGGAGCGACGTCTGTCGATTCCGGAGATGCCAGTGGTCGGCCTGGGTGCGAGATTATCGAAACGCGCGTGAGTTGGCCGTCGCCGTGGCCGTGCCGCCGCGCGCGCGTTCAGGGCGACGGCGGGTTTGCGCAGGCGATGTAGTCGAAGCCGATGCGCTGCTCGCCGTTCTCGCCGGGGCCGGCGATCTCCGCGTGCAGGCCGGCGTCGTCGCG
>JBJMNJ010000274.1:0-2643 GCA_045804325.1 Gemmatimonadaceae bacterium | reverse complement strand
GTCCTCGCGGAGTCACCATGCGCGCCGTCCCGCTCCTCACGATCCTGACGCTCGCCGTCGCTCCCGCAGCCGCGCGCGCCGACTCGCTCCGGTGCGCCGGGGGGATCGTCTCGGTCGGCGACGCGAAGCTCGATCTCCTCGGGAAGTGCGGCGAGCCGGCGCTCGTCGATCCCCACACCGAGGAGCGCGGCCGCGTCCGCGTCGACGCCGCGCAGCAGGTCGCGACGTCGCGGCGGGAGGTCGTGACCGTGGAGCAGTGGACCTACGACTTCGGTCCGAGCTCGTTCGTGCAGCTCGTGACCGTCGAGGGCGGGAAGGTGATCGCGGTCGAGCGCGGCTCCTACGGGCATGCGCGGGCGGTCCCGGCGCCCGTGGCGCTGCCCGTCGCCGCCTGCGGCTCCGCCGCGTTCGAGATCGGCATCGGCAAGCTCGAGCTCCTGTCGCGGTGCGGAGCTCCCGCCTCGAAGGACCTCCGGGCCGACGTGCAGACCGCCGCCGTGGGAGCCGCCGCCGGCGCGGGCGCGGACGTGGTGACGACCACGGCCGACCAGGAGATCTGGACGTACAACCTCGGCCCGGACGCGTTCCTGCAGCTCGCCACCTTCAAGGCGGGCAAGCTCGTGAAGGTCGAGCGCGGGGGCTACGGGTATCCGCGCTAGCTCGCCGCGAGGCCGCGAGGCCGCGCTGCGGTGAAGGAAGACTCAGTTCGCGAGCGGCGCCGTGACGGTGCGTACCGACGCGAACGAGCCGCAGGTCGTCGTCACCGTCGCCGTGAACTGGCCGGTGCCGCCCGGCGCGAGCGTGAGGGTCTGCGGGGTCACCGCGACGCTCAGGACCGACTCCGTCACCGTCACGGGCACCGTCGCCATGGACGCGGGCGCGGCAGCGCTCGTCGCGACGAGATGGTACGTGCCGGCAGCCGAAGGCGCGGTGTAGAGCCCGCTCGCGTCGACCGTGCCGCCCGCGGCGCCCTCCTGCACGGACCAGGTCACCGCGCCGTTCGTCGTGCCGGACACGGCCGCGGTGAAGCGCTGGGTCCGGCACGCGAGCACGGAGGCGCTGGCGGGTGCGACGACCACCGTCACGGGCGGCGGCGGCGCGACGACGCTCACCGTAGCGGTCGCCTGGGCGGTCGGCGCGGCGCGGCTCGACGCGCGGACGTGGAAGGTGCCCCCGGCCGCGGGCGCGGTGTAGAGGCCGGCCGCGTCGACGCTGCCGCCCGCGGCCTCCACGACCTGCCAGGTGACGGACGTGTCGACGGTCCCGGTGACCGCGGCCTGGAACTCGACCGACGCGCCGGGCTCGACGCGCGCGGTCGGCGGCTGGACGCCCACCTCGACCTGTTGCGCGGGCGCGCCGTCGGTGCTGGGCGCCCGGCCCCCGCACGCGGCGAGCGCGAGCCCAGCGAGGGCGAGGGGAAGGCGGAGACGGTGGAGGAGGGTGTTCGTCATTTCGAGGTCACCTGGGGGCGGGGCACTTTTCGGGGGAGGCTGAAGCGGTCACACGGCGGCCGTGTCGCGCGAACGTGGGACGTGTCTCGCATGACCCGGAGGGGGAGCACCAGCTACCAAGGAGGCGGTGACGACCTGCGTGCATGTCGGATATCGCGTGTTCCTGCGCGCAGTTGGACCTGCCGGCGGCACGGTGCTCGGCGCGGGAGCGCGGCGTCCCCAGCTCCCCGGGTGTGATGCCACCCCTGCGCCGGTGACACCTGACCTCGGGGCTACCGCCCTCGCCGGCCGTGCCGCACTCGAGGTGCATGTCGCCGCGAACCGGCCTGCTCCTCGGCGCGCTCGGCGCGCTCACGGCGTGCACGACGCGAAGCGGCCCCGTGCCCGATCTCGAGGTGCACGGGGTCGGCGTGGTGATCCGCACCGACGCCCCGTTCGCGCGCCATCCGGACCTCGCGACCCGCGTGGAGACCACGCTCGCGGCCGCCCTCGAGTTCTGGGGCGGCGAATGGCGAGCGCTCGAAGGCTCGACCCTGACGCTCGACGGCGCGCCGGCGGTGGCGTGCGGCGGCGGGACGGCGCTCGGCTGCTGGGACGGCGACCTCCGGATCACGACGCAGGACCCGAGCGCCGGCACGTTCGCGTGCGTCGAGGAGACGGTGCTCGTGCACGAGGTGGGGCACGCGGTGCTCGGCGATCCGCTCCACGAGGATCCCCGCTGGATGGACCTCGGCGCGCTCGCGGCCGCCCTCGCCGATCGGGTCGGCCACACCGAGGACGGCGACGTGCCCTGCGAGATCCACGTCAGCGTCTGGCAGCACCTCCTCGGCCGTCCCTGACCGGCGAAGCCGGCGCGGCGCCGCTAGATCCGGCACGTGCCGGACGTCCCGTACCAGCCGACGCTGTTCGGCGCGCCCGAGGCCCCCTCGTTCGACCCGAGCTTCTCGTCGCTCGTCCGGATCCCCCTCGACGAGACCGCCTGGATCGACGTCGCGCCGGGCTGGGTCCGCGGCGCCGACGCCCTCTTCGAGGAGGTCCTCCGGACCCGGCGTTGGGCGCAGCGGAGCCGCTGGATGTACGACCGCCGCGTGCTCGAGCCGCGCCTGACGTCCCCGTGGACGCTCGCCTCGGGCGAGCCGCTCGAGCCGCCGCTCGTGGACGCGCTGCGCCGGGCGCTGTCGGCGCGCTACGG
>JBJMNJ010000273.1:0-11540 GCA_045804325.1 Gemmatimonadaceae bacterium | reverse complement strand
TCAGAGTGCGCGCAGGCAGCGACGGCGCGAGGCGCGTGATGTCTATGGGGCGCGGGGCCGCGGATCTCATGACCGCGGACCCAAGCGGTTCGAGTGCGGGGCCGTCGATCACATCGGTTGCCCAGAGCACGAGACGCTGCGCATGCTCGCGACCGTTGAACAGCGAGTCCAGCGCCAGCCGCTGCACCGCGTACGTGGTGGCGTCATCAGCCTGACGCGTAGCGCTGCGGCCGCCGGTGTCCGTCTCGCATCGCGCGCCAACCACGAGCAGCGCTGCCATCGCCGTCACGCGCGCCGCGTGGCGCGCGCGGATCTTCACCGGCCGATCATCGCCCGAACGGCGAGTACCCGATGCCGTCCGGACCGGCGCCGGTGGGCACGTAGCCGAGAATGGTGCCGGCCGCGATGTCGATCATGACGACGCGCGAGCTGCCCTGCAGCGCCACGAACGCCGTACGACCGTCGCGCGAGAGGATGATACCCTCCGGGGACGGCGATCCCGGGAATTCCGCCGCAGCCCCCACGCCCTCGGCCGGGATCTTCACGGTCGCCCGGTCCTGTCGCGTCACCCGGTCGATGATGCGGACGACGGCGTTAGGCGGATCGGTGATGACGACGGTCCGGCTGTCCGGCGTCACGGCGAGACGATAGGGCATCCCGAATCCGGCGATCGTGCCGATGATCGTGCCGGCCTTCGGGTCAATGATGGTGACGGTTTTCGCCTGATTGCTGCCGGACCACACCTGCTCGCCGCCGGGACTCACCGCGATGCCCTCCACCGCCGGCGCGACGGTGTACTCGCGCACGAACTTGCGTCCCGGCACATCGATCTCGCTCACGGTGCCGTCGGCGATGTTGCTCGTGAAGATGCGCCGGCCGTCAGCCGTCAGCGCGAGCATGTGCGACACCGGATGGTTCGTGGGGATGGAACCAGCGACGGTCCCGGCGTTGAAATCCACGAGCACGATCGCTTTGCTCATCTCCGACGTCACGACGAAGATCGAATCACCGGGCAGGAACGCCGAGCTGTGCGGGCGCCTGAACTCGCCGAGGTCGATCGTGCGCGTGACGGCGGCGGCGGCGACATCGATCACCGTCAGCGTGTTCCCAGGTGCGCCGCGCACGCCATAGTTGCTCACGACCGCCCAGCGCCCGTCGTGCGAGACGGCGACTTCGTGCGCGCCGTTGCCGGTGGGCAGCGTCGCGACGACGCGCTTGGTGGCGACGTCGATCAGCGTGGCGGTGTTGTCACCCATGTTGGCGACTACGACGGTGCCGGCGGGGCTCGCCGCCGCGGCGTTAGGCGCGCTCGACGTGCCGTTCGCCTGCGAGCCGGTGGCGCACGCGACGGCGGCGAGGATCAGCGGTGCGAGACGCATCATCATCGATTCATCACGAGTTCGTCATTGGCGGTTGCCCTCGAGCTCCATCGCTACTTCTGCAGTCAGACTTTCGATATCCCGGAAGATGCTGGCGACAGCCAGCGTGCGCCCAGCTCGCTTGAACCGCACAGCGACATCGCGCGCGGACGGATCGCCATCCACTTCGACCTTGTCCCACTGCTCGGCGTGCCCGACGTAGTTGATCGACACGTCGTAGTGCGCGCTCCAGAAAAACGGCACGTCGTCGTAGGGCCATCCCACACCGAGCATGTTGCGCGCGGCCGCCTGTCCCTGCCGTTCGGCGTGAACCCAGTGCTCGACGCGAATGCGCTCGCCGGTGTATGGATCAGGGTACCGCGCGATGTCACCGGCCGCGAATACGTGTGGTGCGCTGGTCTCCAGAAATTCGTTGACGGCGACGCCGCGATCCATGGCCAATCGAGCCTGTTCGGCCAGACCAGTGCGTGGCCTAACGCCGACGCCGATCACGACCAGGTCGGCGTCCAGCTTTCCCCCGCTCTTGAGCGTCACGTCGCGGTCGCCAATGGCTGTCGCCGTGTCCTCGAGGTGGAAGACGACGCCGTGCTCCTCGTGCAGCGCTTTGACGAACGTGCCGAGCTCGGTGCCCATGACCCGCTCGAGCGGAAGCTTCTCGGGCGCCACCACGTGCACGTCGAGCCCGCGCGTCTTGAGCGACGCCGCGACCTCGAGCCCGATGAAGCTCGCGCCGATGACGACCGCGGGCGCGGCAGGGCCCGCCTGCTCCGCGGCCGCGACGATCGCGCGGCTGTCGGCGAGCGTGCGCAGCGTGCGGACGGCGGGCCCGGTCCCGGGGAGCGTGAGCCGCACCGGCGACGCGCCGGTGGCGAGCAGCACCGCGTCGTACGGCACGTCGGCGCCGTCGTCGAGCCGCACGCGGCGGCCGCGCACGTCGAGCTCCGCGGCGCGCCGTCCGCGCCGCAGCTCGATGCCCTGGTCGCGGAAGTAGTCGGGCGGCCGGAGCGGGATCCACTCCTCGGGCGCGTTGCCGGCGAGGTAGTCCTTCGACAGGTTCGGCCGGTCCACCGGCTCGTCGGGGTCGGACTCGAGCAGCGTGAGCGCGCCCTGGAACCCCTCGCGCCGGAGCGTCTCCGCGGCGACGACGCCGGCGGCGCCCGCGCCGACGATCACGATCCGCAAGGGTCCGTCCTCGCTGCGCCGCGGGCGAGCGGCCCCCTCCGCGGGGCTGGGCGGCTTCGTGAGGCGGCCCGTCACGCGCACGAGCCCGTGCTCCTCGCGCACGTCCCAGCAGGCGAGCCCGCTCAGCGCCGGCGGCCGCTCCACCTGGCCGGTGCGCACGCTGAACGCGGCGTGGTGCCACGGGCAGCGCACCGTCTCGCCCACGAGGACGCCGTCGGCGAGCGGCGCGCCGTAGTGCGCACACTTCGCGTCCACGGCGAAGCAGCGGCCGTTCGCGCGGGCGACGAGCACCGCGTCGTCACCGACGCGGCCGGCGAGCATGCCGCCCTCCGGCACCTGCTCGGCTGGCACGCCCGCGGCGAGGTCCGGCCCGGCCGGCGCCCCGTCCTGGTTCCCCATTCGCGCTCTCCTCGTTCGCGGTCCCGGGCGGGACCGGTGCCGTCAGCGGTGCTCGCTGAGGCTGATGAGGTCCGCGTCCGGCAGCTCGTACCAATCCGGCGGAAAGTCGCGAACCCGTCGTACCGCCTCGGCCGACTCGAAGAACAGGTGGGGTCGCGAGCGGCGGTCGTACTGCCCGAGTCGGCTCTCGTAGACGCGCCACTGCCGCCCCGCGTGCTCGATGATGCGCACGCGTGCGCCGCCCAGGGGGCGGGCGTTGAGGAGCCAGGAGCGGGGAGTCCAGTCGGCCATGTGCCCCCGAGCAGCGTACCGCGTCGTCGCGGCAGCGGGAAAAGTAGCCGAGGTGTGAGGTGGGCGCGCCCCCTTTCGGCGCACGTCCCGTTCCGCGCGCGGCGGGACGGCGCGCGCGGTCTGTAAATTTTGCGCTCCCGCGGGCGGCTAGTAGAGGTACACCCGCGTCCCCACCGGGACGTTCTTGTACAGCCAGGCGATGTCGTCGTCCAGCATGCGGATGCATCCGTGCGACGCCCGCTGGCCGACGGTGCTCTCGAAGCGCGTGCCGTGGATCATGTAGCCGTCGCCCGTGTCGAGGGCGTACCGGCCGAGCTCCCCCTCGACGCGCCGGTTCTTCGTCGACGAGGGCGGGATGAAGAGGATCTCGTCGAAGACGATGTGCTCGTCGAGCCGCGGCGTGTAGGTCCGGTTCCGCGTCACCCGCCGCACGACGCCGTTGCGGATCACGAGCCTGCTGCCGTCGGAGAGCACGCGCGGCTTGCCTTCGTCGAGGCGCTCGACCCTCAGCCCGTTCTCCTTCGCGGTCTCGACGTACATCCAGTCGGGCGGGATCCAGACGGGGTTCACGCGCTTCCGCTGCACCGTGCGCACGCCGCGCGGGGTGTCGAACTTCCAGGACTGGCCGAGGCCGCGCAGCGTCATCCCGTTCCCGACCGCCACGGGCGCGTCCATGATGACGTCGCGGCCCTGGATCACGCGGAGGCGGCGATCCGCGAGCGACACCACGACGCGGTACGCGCGGTCGCGCTCGGCCCGCTCGCGGATCGCGTCGCGCGCCCGGTGGCGCGCGGCGCCGCGCGCGGCGCTCTTGGTCGGGCGGGCGGTCTCGCTGCTCGTCCGGGTCGGCTCCTGGGTCGGCTCGAGCTCCTGCGCGGGCGCGGCCCGCGCGGCGAGCCCTGCCGGTAGGGCGGCCGCCAGGGTCAGGCTTCTGACGAGAGGGCCGAGCGTGCGGCGCCGGGTGCTGTGGGGGGAGCGGGCGCTGCCATGGGTGCTGCGGTGGGTGCTGCGGTGCATCATTCGCTGCGCTTCGAGGCGTGTGAGACTGGCCTCCTGGAGAGCGAGCATCGTGCCGCGCGCGCGCGCGCCGCGTCGGCCGTTCGGACCCTGACGCGGACGCGCGGAGCTCGCGGCGCTACGGCAGCGGCCCGCTCTTCGGCCGCTGCCGGACGTGGCGTGCCGCCGCGTGGTACTCGCGAAGCTCGTCCTCGCTGCACGTCGCCCAGTCGTCGGGCGCCGGGGCGAGGCGCCGGAGCCAGCCGGTCTCCTCGCACTCGAACGTCAGCCACCCGCCCGGCAGGGTGTCGCTGCGCGGCGAGGGGCCGAAAGAAGGGCCGATGCCCCGGCCGAGCGCGGACACGAAGCGGCGGGCCGTCCAGTGGAGGCCCTCCTCGTCGGCGAAGCGGCGGACGACGGGGTCCATCGGCGCGGCCGTCAACCGTCCGCGCCGGCGGGAGTGAGCGATGGCCCCACGCCGCAGAGCGCCGCCGCCGCCCGAAGGATCTCCGGTGTCCGCTCGGTCAGGTCGTCGCAGAGTGTCGCCAGGGGTCCCGGGGTCGTCATCTCGGTCCGCAGAGAGCACGACCTGCTGTGCACGCCGAGTGCCGAGCGCGGCACTGTGCGCGAAACCCGGGGCGGCGACGCTGCCCGATCGATCAGCCCGGGCCGTCCGCCGTCCCGTCCCCGTCCACGATGGGCCAGTCGCGCGAAGCACGCTCGGCGACGCCTCCGCCCTTGAGCGCGCCGGTGACGACCGCGAGGAGGAAGGCCGGGTCGGCGGGCTTGAGCAGGTACGCCTCCACCTCCCGGAGCCCGGGCTCGCGCACGTACGCGGAAACCGGGCTGCCGCCGGTGGCGATGATGGCGCACGCGCGCGTGCTCGGATCCGCCCGGAGCGCAGTCACCAGCGTCCAGGCGTCGGCGAGCCCGACGTGCACGAGCGCGATGTCCGGCCGGAAGGTCAGCGCCAGGGCGAGCGCCGATGAGGAGTCGGCTGCCTCGCGCACCTCGTGCCCGCCGGTGGCGACGACTTCGGCGGTGGATCGTCGCAGCGCATCATCGCGCTCGACGACGAGCACCCGGGCGCGGCGCAGGGTGACCATGCGGGCTGCCGTGTGGGTGGGGAGTGGAACGGGCGGGGATCGACACTACCAGTGTCGGGACGGGCGCGCTGTAGGGAAAAGCCCGGACGGCCACTCGAGCTCCATCATGCCACCGACGGGGAGGCGCGTCCAGTGTGCGAGCATGTCGGGCCACGCCGCGCACGCCGCGGCGATCCGTCCGTCCCCTCTCGTAACGGCCACGCCACGGCGTGGTCGCGACGCGGCACCAGTCGCTCGCGCGCTCTTTCGGCGCTCCGGCCCCCTACGGGATATTGCCGCCCCAACGCGATGGAGTGGCAGATGCGACTGAAGCAGCCGCGGCACGTCTACGGGCCGAACCATGCGCTCGTTTCCCGCTTCATCCTGCGGCTCGAGGAGCTCGAGATGGAGGAGTGGGTCGAGGCCGCGACGGCCGTCGGGGCGGTCGACGAGCGCGACTGGTGCGCGGCGCTGCGCGCGCTGCACGACGCGGCGCGCCGCCGGAAGCTGATGCCGAGCGTGGAGCGCGCGGCGGTCGACGCGATCGGCGTCGCCCAGCCCGCGGCGCGGGAGCTCGGCACGACCCGCATCGGCGGGGCGCTCGTCGTTCCGTCGATGCACGCCGCCGTCGCGGCCGCCGCGAGCGCGCTCGCGGTGCGCGGATGGTTCCCGGCCATCGCGGCGGCCGCGCTCTACTTCCCCTGGGCCGACCTGATTCCGCTCTACGAGATCGACCCGGCGTAGGCGCGCCCGACTCGCGCCACGGGCATGTCCAGAGCCGACACGAGCCGCTTCGCCGCTTCGCGGAGGGCTTGCAGACTCGCGCTCGACGAGGCAGCACTAGCGCAACGCCCTCCGCCGAGAGTCCGCATGACGTGTCGCGTCGCCCTGCATCGTGCCGCCGCGGTGGCACTCCTGCTCGTCTCCGTCGGCGGCTGTGCGCGCGGCGTGACCTCGGCCGACCGTGGGGAAGCACCCGCCACGGCGCCGCTCCGCACGATGTCGTTCAACCTGCGCTACGACACGCCGTCCGACGGCCCCAACGCCTGGCCGCACCGGCGCGACTGGGTGGCGGGGCTCGTGCGCTTTCACGAGGCGGACGTGGTCGGCGTACAGGAGGCGCTGTCGACCATGCTCGCCGACCTCGATGCGCGCCTGCCGGGCTTCGCACGGATCGGCGTCGGACGCGCCGACGGCCGCGCCGGCGGAGAGTTCAGCGCCATCCTCTATCGCACCGACCGGCTCGAGCTGCTCGACGGCGGCACGTTCTGGCTCTCGCCGACGCCGGACACGCCAGGGAGCAAGGGGTGGGACGCCGCCATCGAGCGCGTCACCACGTGGGCCCGCTTCCGCGACCGGCGCACGGGGTGCCGCTACGTGCACCTCAACACGCACTTCGATCACATCGGCGAGCAGGCCCGCCAGGAGAGCGCGCGCCTCATCCGCCGCCGCCTCGCCGCGCTCGCGGGCGACCTGCCGATCGTGATGACCGGCGACCTCAACGCGGACCCGCGCAGCGCGCCGTACCGCATCCTCACGAGCGACACGCTCGCGGGCGCCACCGCGCCACTCCGCGACGCCTTCCGCGTCAGCCGCGCCGGGCACTACGGCCCGACGTCCACGTGGACCGAGTTCCGCGCGATCGAGCCGGAGCGCCGCATCGACTACGTGCTCGTCTCGCCGGCGGTCACGGTGCTGACGCACGGCATCCTGCCGGACAGCTGGGACGGCCGCTTCCCGTCCGATCACCTGCCGGTCCTGGCCTCCCTCGCGATCGGGTGCCGCTGAGC
The DNA here is from genome assembly GCA_045804325.1 of Gemmatimonadaceae bacterium. Classification (GTDB taxonomy): domain Bacteria; phylum Gemmatimonadota; class Gemmatimonadetes; order Gemmatimonadales; family Gemmatimonadaceae; genus JBJMNJ01. Next base: position 4,418 of record JBJMNJ010000273.1, on the reverse strand, counting down.
CGGGCCGCCGTGACGGGGGTCACTCCGGCACGGCCGCCCGACGACGGCGTGACAGTGTACGCGGCTGGACAGTCCTTGCTGCGAGCGCCGGGAGTGCTCGCTCGCCGGCACGCCATTCCTTCGAGGACGAATCCCATCATGCACGCCATGCGCCCCCTCGGCCGCACGCTGGCCACGCTCGCGATCGCCGCGACGACCACGCTCGCTGCCTGCAGCGACTCCACCGGGCCGGACACGGTCTCCTCCATCGACGCCGACGTGGCCGCGGCCAAGGTCGCGCCCATCGCCGCGGTCTTCGAGCAGTCCGCGTTCGAGTCGATGGCCTTCGCCGGCAACTACTTCGCCTCCGCGCCCAGCACCGGGTTCGCTGCCGTCGCCAAGCTCACCACCTCGCTGCGCGGCAGCCGGAGCGGCGACGCGAGCGCGATCCTCCTCGCGCGCTCGGCCGCGGCGGTCGTGACCGCCGACGTCGTCCCGGAGACGGTCAAGGGGAACACCTACGTCTACGACCCGTCCGTCAACGACTACGTCCTCTCCGACGCCACGGGCGCGCCGGCCAACGGCATCCGGATCGTCCTTTATGCATGGGACGCGCTCGCCGGTGCGCCGGCGTCGCCGCTCGCCCGCATCGGCTACGTGGACCTGATCGACCAGAGCACCGCGTCGAGCGATGCCCTTCGCGTGCGCGTCGTGCGCGACCAGGGGAGCGCCACGCTCGCCGACTACGTCATCTCGCAGGCCCTCACGGCCAGCGGCACGACCTTCGGCATCAACGGCTCCGCGAGCAACGCGACCACCACGGTCAACTTCGGCCTGAACGCCTCGGTCACCGGCGCCGAGGGCGCGGAGAAGATCACCGCCGCCTTCGACGTCTCGGTCCCGGCGCTCGGCTACAGCGTCGGCCTCCAGTCGTCATTCGACGCGGCGCTGGAGCGGGAGACGGCCAGCCTCTCGATCGGCTACGACGGGCACGCGCTCACCTTCGACCAGACGAGCACGGCGACCAGCGCGCAGGGCGAGGTGAAGTACGACGGGAGGCTCTACGCGAGCTTCACGGCCACCTACAATGCCACGACCGGCGAGTACACCGAGCGCTTCGTGAAGGCGAACGGTCAGCCGCTCACGCAGCAGGAGCTCGCCGAGCTGTCCGCGCTGTTCGGGCGGGCCTTCGATCTCGGCAGCTTCTGGATCGGGCTGCTCTGGCCGGTCTACGCGTTCGCCTGACCGCGGCCCGGCCGCCCCAGGGCGGCGGGTGACCGAGGCGAGCGCCCTCGACGCGTCAGCGTCGAGGGCGCTCGTCGTTCCGGGCCACCGGGAAGCCGCCGCGGCAAACGCGCCGTTCGCCGCACGCGGGAAGCGTTTCGCCGCCTGGGACTTTCGGACGTGTCGGCCGGTGGGACATGTATGCTCGCAGGCTCTCACAGGGGGAGAGATCACATGAGCAGCATGTCCGAGTCCGACAGCCGGGGGCGCACGCCCCGACCATCTGCCGCCATCGCGAGCGCCGCACTCGTCGCGCTCGTCGCGCTCGCGAGCGCCTGCGGGGGCGGAGGCAGCGGGGGGAACGACCAGGAATCCACGACGCCGACGGGGCCGGGCGGCCCGAAGCCGACCGCGACGCCCGTCGCCTCGGCCATCGTCGCGATGAGCTCGCGGGCGTCGGACGGCTACTCGGCCGAGGAGCACCGCTTCACGCCCGAGCTGGTGACCCTCCGGCTGGGCGGGACCGTGACGTGGACCAACGAGACCGGCCTGACGCACAACGTGACCTTCGGCGCGGCGGACGGAGCTCCGCAGAACGTCCCGAACAACGCGAGCGGCTCGAGCCAGCGGACCTTCGCGAAGGCCGGCACCTACACGTACACCTGCACGAACCACAGCGGCATGTCCGGCTCGGTGGTCGTGGTCGAGTGATCCCGGAGCGCCCCGCCGCGCCACCGGCGGCGGGGCGAGGCTCGTCTCGCGTGCGCCGACCGGCTCAGTTCGTGACCGTCACGTTCGCGCGCATCCACGGGTGGATGCAGCACTGGTACTTCTCGCTCCCCGCGACCTCCTCCTCCTCGTTGAGGAACGTGGCCCCGGCGGCGATCATCGCGCCCGCCGGCAGCGACTGACACTCCGGCGCCACCGCCGTGTTGCCCGACGCGGTGTTGAGCGCGGGGACGATGCCACCACCGAAGTCCTCGACCTCGGTGAAGGTGTGCGTCTCGCCGCCGTTGTTCCTCGCCGCGATGCGCTGCCCCACCCGGACGGTCAGCGTGGCGGGATCGAAGTTCCACGCGGCGACGCTGTGCGTCGAGTTCAGCTCGCTGTTGAACTGCGCGAGCGTCATGGTGCCCGCGCCCGTGCACGTGCCGGCCCCGAGCGCCGCGTTGAAGGTCGCGGGGTCGCAGTTGTCGCGTATGCTGAGCTGCACGTCGGCGAGGGGCTCCGTGGAGTCGCCGTCGCAGGCGGCGAGCGACGCGAGCGCGAGCGCGAGGGCTGGAACGAGAGAGCGGGAGCGCATGAGGAGCCTCCGCGAATCGTGACCGCCCCGGGCTGCGTGCCGCCGCGGCGGGCGGCCCTGGCCGCGGCGGCTCGAGCGGAGGGGGGCCGCCGGCTCAGCGGACCTCGATCGTCCCCCGCATGTTCGGGTGGAACACGCAGTAGTAGGCGTGACGCCCGGTGCGCGTCGCGACCCAGCGCCACGTGCCGCTGCCGTCGACCGACTTCGAGTCCCACGCGGCGTCCGTCGCCGTCGCGGTGTGCGGGACGAAGTCGCCGTTCGTCCACACCACCGTGTCTCCCGGTGAGACCACGATCGACCGGGGCTCGAAGGTGAAGTTCCTCATCGCGACCTGGTGAGCGCGCGCGCCGTGCCGCACGCAGGCGAGCGCGCCCGCCGCGACGAGGACCGCGGCGGATGCGCCCGGGAGCATTCGCCCCCGCCGCACGGCTACTTGCCGAGCGATGACTGGATCGACTTGGCGCGCTCGAGGTGCGCGGCGATCGCGGGCCGCACCTTCTGCAGCAGGTCCTTCAGCTCGGCGTTCTGCGCGTTCGGGATCAACGTCTTGTCCAGCGCGTCGAGCACCGCCTGGTGGTACGCCACCTCGTGGTCGATGTACGCCTTGTCGAAGACCCCCGCGGACTTCCCCTGGAGGTCGGACCGCGCCGAGTCCGCGCCGGCCATGAGGCCGCGGCTCACGTCGTTGTCCTGCGGCGTGACGTTGAGCTTCTTCGCGAGCGCGACCGCCTGCTTGTTCACGCCCGTATGGTCGGTGATCATGGTCTGGGCGAAGTCCTTCACGGCCTTCGCACTGCCCTTTCGCTTCGCCATCTCTCCGGCCGCGCTGTCGATGGAGTTCGCGGTGACGGCGATGTGGGCGATCTGCGCGTCGTTAGGCGCGGCGGGCGACGCCGGCGCGGGCGCCGGAGCGGGCGCGGCGGCGGACGTGTCGGTCCCGGCGGCGGCCGCGGCGGTGTCGCTCCGCGCCCCTTCCTTCTTCGCGCAGGCGACGGAGACGGCGGCGGCGAGGAGCAGGGCGGACAGCGCGGCGCGGCCGGCGGGACGGGGGGAGAGGCGCATGGCGGTACGCGTTCCTGTGCTGGTGTGAACGGTTGGCTTCGACAGGGTACGACTTCTGCTCTCGCAGAGGAGCATTAGCGAAGATGTTCTTGGAAAATCCGCAAGAACTGCTCCGTACACCCCGGAGCCCGACGACCGGGAGGGATGATGTCGCCTGACTCACGTCATCCGCGCGGACTCGGCGGGACGCGAGAGCGGATCGTCGACCTGCTCCGGCGCTCGGCGCTCACGGCGAACGGCATCGCCGACCGGCTCGGGCTCACGCACAACGCCGTGCGCGCCCACCTCGTGACCCTGCAGCGCGAGGGGCTCGTCCGCGAGTCGGGCCGCCAGCCCACGGTCGGCCGGCCCGCGACGCTGTACGAGGTGATCCCGACCGCCGAGGCGCTGCTCTCCCGGGCCTACATCCCCTTCGTCGCCGAGCTCGTGCGGGTGCTCGGCGAGCGCCTGCCGCGGGAGGACCTCGACGAGCTGATGCACACCGTCGGGCGCCGCGTGGCCGCGGGCCAGCCCCGCCTCCGCGGCGGCGTGGCCGAGCGCGTCGAGGCGGCGTCGGCGCTGCTCGAGGAGCTCGGGGGCCTCAACGCGGTGGCGCCGGTGGAGGGCGGCTACGTCATCCGCGGCTACGGCTGCCTGCTCGCCGAGGCGACGCACGGACGGCCCGAGGTCTGCCGGGCGATGCAGAGCTTCCTCGCCGAGCTCGTGGAGGCGCCGGTGCGCGAGCGCTGCGAGCGGGGAGAGCGGCCACGCTGCCGCTTCGAGGTCGCGGCGCCGCAAGCGAGCTGAATGCCGCCGTGGACACGGCCCCACTTGGCTCGGCAAGGGCGCGGTCACGACGCTAGATTACAGA
>JBJMNJ010000272.1:0-2826 GCA_045804325.1 Gemmatimonadaceae bacterium | reverse complement strand
ATAATTGCGCGCCGCGGAAAAACCGGTCAACGCGGGCGGGAGCCATCCTTTGAAAAATCCAATAGACTGCGACCATCAGCAGGAAGCCAGCGAGCATACCGACCAGCGGCGAGATCACGATGAAGGAGAGCGTCTCGATCCACTTCCTCCCCCACGTGATCGCCGGGAGGCCCGCCTTGGCGATCGCCGCGCCGGCGTAGCCGCCGATGAGCGCGTGCGAGGAGCTCGAGGGGAGTCCCCAGAGCCAGGTGATGATGTTCCAGACGATGGCGCCGAGGAGCGCCGCGAGGATCACGTTCGGCGAGACCACCGAGACGTCGACGAGCCCCTTCGTGATCGTCTTCGCGACGGCGGTGCCGACGGTGAAGAGGGCGAGGAAGTTGAAGAACGCCGCCCAGACCACCGCGGCCAGCGGGCTGAGCACCCGCGTCCCCACGATCGTGGCGATGGAGTTCGCCGAGTCGTGGAAGCCGTTGATGAAGTCGAACAGGAAGGCGATCGCGACGATGAAGACGATGAATCCGACCACGCGCGCCGGGCTAGAAGTTCTTCAGGGCGATGCTGCCGACCGCATTCGCCACGTCCTCGCACTCGTCGAGGGCGCGCTCGAGCGTGTCGTAGATCTCCTTCCACTTCAGCACGTCGAGGGGGTCCATGCCGCCGGCGAACAGCTCGCCCACGGCCTCGTGGTAGATCGCGTCCCCCTCCTCCTCGAGCCGCTTGACCTCGGCCGAGCGCTCCGTGACGATGCGCGTCTGCTTCATGCCGCTCACGAGCGCGTGCAGCGCCTGGCCCGCGCGGACGAGCACCTCGCTCAGGCGCTTGGCGTGCTCGCGCGTGGCGGTGACGCGGAACATCGTCGCGCGGCGCGCGGTGCCGTCGATGAGGTCGATGACGTTGTCGAGCTTCGACGCGAGCGTGTGGATGTCCTCGCGGTCGATGGGCGTCACGAAGCTGCGGTCGATGCGCTGGATGACGTCGTGCGTGATCCGGTCGGCCTCGTGCTCGATGTTCTTGATCTGCGAGCAGTACTCGCCGATGCGGCTCGGGTCGGTGAAGAGCTTGTTGAGGAGGCTTGCGGAGGAGACCAGGCGGGTCGCGATCTCCCCGAACATGTCGTAGAACTTCTCGTCGCGCGGTATCAGGCGCACGCGGGTCTCTCCCCCGAGAGGTGGATGGCCGGCGGCGCCGTGACGGGGGCGTGACCCCCCGTGACCGGCGCCGAAACAAACCTACGCGTGCCGGGTTCCCCTGTCAGGGGGCGCGGGGATCAAAAGCTTCCGCGCCAGACGGAGTTCGGGTTGCCCAGCATCGCCCGCTCCCGCACGAGGCGGCGGTCCTCGAACAGCTTCACGAGGACCATCCCGGCCACGAAGCCGCCGACGTGCGCCCAGACCGCCACGCCGCCGGAGACCTCCGAGTCGAGCCGGTTGAGCTCCGGGAGGCCGGTGAGCACCTGCACGGCGAACCAGTAGAGCAGCACGAGCCACGCGGGGACGCTGACGATGCGGATGAGGAAGATGAACCAGATCAGCAGCCGCACGCGGACCTTCGGGTAGAGCAGCAGGTAGGCGCCGAGGGTCCCGGAGATGGCGCCTGACGCGCCGACCGTGGGCACCGGGGAGGCGGGCTGGAAGAACACGTGGGTCGCCGCCGCCGCGAGCCCGCAGAGCACGTAGAAGATCGCGAAGCGCACCTTCCCCATGCTGTCCTCGATGTTGTTGCCGAAGACCCAGAAGAAGAGCGCGTTGCCGATCAGGTGCATCCAGCTCCCGTGCAGGAACATCGACGTGAGCGGCGTGAACGTGTTGACCGGGTCGCGGTCGATCACGCAGGCGAGCCCGGGGCCGATCGGGACGCCGGTGCCGAGCGCCGCGCGCCCGGTCACCTCGCCGGGCACCATCCCGTAGTTGCAGACGCTGGTGGCCAGGGTCGTCGGGTTCAGACCGGCCCCCTGCACCACGAGCCACGTCCCGACCATCAGGGCGAGGATGGCGTAGGTCATCACCGGCGTGCGGAGCGTCGGATTGTCGTCGCCGATCGGGAACATGTCTCCTCGTGCTATCGTGCGGGCGGTGCGCGATCCTGCCGTTGGGGCAAGATTCCGGGCCGCCCGTCAGTCTGGCCGGGCTGGAGCCTGCTCGTCGGTCGCCGACTCTGCCAAAGCGGCGCAGATGGGCGGCCCCGCCCTTGCCACGACATCCGGACGTCATCGGCGGGACGCAGGCTGCCCCGCTACGGCCGAGCGCCTTCGCAAGAGTCCCACCAGCCCGCGGGCCGCATCCGGCGCCCGCGGCCGGCGGCTCCGGCGCGGCGCTCCACGCACTCACGAGAGGACTCAATGGCGGACAAAGTCATCGGCATCGACCTCGGCACGACGAACTCCGTCGTGGCCGTCATGGAGGGTGGCGACCCCGTCGTCATCCCCAACGCCGAGGGCGGACGCACGACCCCGTCGGTCGTCGGGTTCACCAAGGACGGCGAGCGACTGGTCGGCCAGATCGCGAAGCGTCAGGCGGTGACCAACCCCCAGAACACCGTGTTCTCGATCAAGCGGTTCATGGGCCGGAAGATCGCCGAGGTCTCCGACGAGATGAAGAAGGTGCCGTACAAGGTCGTCGCCGGCGCCAACGACATGGCCGCCGTCGAGGTCCAGGGCAAGCGCTACACGCCGCCCGAGATCTCGGCGATGATTCTCCAGAAAATGAAGCAGACGGCAGAAGACTACCTCGGTCACACCGTGACCAAGGCGGTCGTCACCGTGCCTGCCTATTTCAACGATTCGCAGCGTCAGGCCACGAAGGACGCCGGCAAGGTCGCTGGTCT
>JBJMNJ010000271.1:0-4592 GCA_045804325.1 Gemmatimonadaceae bacterium | reverse complement strand
GCCGATCGTCGAGCGGTAGAACTCGAGGAAGAACATTGGTCCCGTTGTGGGGGTGGGGATCAAGCGCGAAATGCGAATCGCGAGTGCGCGTGCGCCTGGCGGCGTCGCGTCCCGCAATCCGCACTTCGCGTCCGGATCACCTCATCTCAGAGCTTGAGCACGCCCTGCGGCTCGAGCACGGCCTGCGCGCTCTTCTCCAGCGCCGCGCGCTCGTCCGCGGTGAGCTCGACCTCGATCACCTGCTGCAGCCCACCCCGGCCGAGCTTGCACGGCACGCCGAGGAAGAGGTCGTTCATCCCGTACTCCCCCTGCAGCCAGGCGGCGCACGGCAGGATCCGGCGCTGGTCGTGCACGATCGCCTCGACCATCTGCACCGCGCCGGCCGACGGCGCGTAGTACGCGGAACCGGTCTTGAGGTGCTTGACGATCTCGGCACCGCCGTTACGTGTGCGATCCACGATGGCGTCGAGCCGCGACTTCTCGAGGAGCTGCGTGACCGGGATGCCGCTCACCGTCGTGTAGGAGATCAGCGGCACCATCGTGTCGCCGTGGCCGCCGAGCACCATCGCCTGGATGTCCTGCACCGACACGTCCATCGCCTCGGCGAGGAAGGCGCGGTAGCGCCCGGTGTCGAGCACGCCGGCCATGCCGAGGACGCGCTCGCGCGGGAAGCCCGTGACGTGCTTCGCGACGTAGGACATCACGTCGAGCGGGTTCGACACGACGATGACGATCGCGTTCGGCGAGGTCTTCTTCACCTGCTCCGACACCGACTTCACGATGCCGGCGTTCGTGTTGAGCAGATCGTCGCGCGACATGCCCGGCTTGCGCGCGATGCCGGCGGTGATGATGACGATGTCCGAGTCGGTGGTCTCGTCGTAGTCGTTCGCGCCGATCACCCGGGTGTCGAAGCCTTCGATCGGGGCGGACTGATACTGGTCCAGGCCCTTCCCCTGCGGGATGCCCTCCGCGACGTCCACCATCACGACGACGCGGGCGAGCTCCTTCTCGGCGACACGCTGCGCGGCCGTCGCGCCGACGTTGCCCGCGCCGACGACCGTAATCTTGTTGACCATGACTGTGTTCCTGGGCGTGGATGGGTGAGCCATGTCAAGGTATCCGGCCCCACCACGCCCTGCAACCGACGCCCCACAGGTGAAGACGGGATGCCACGTCCCCTGTGACAGCGCGCGTTCGCTCGCGCGCTACCCGCCGCGCGTGTGCATCTCGAGGTGCGGGTCGCGCCGCAGGCGCTCGAGCGGCACCAGCGCGGCCCGCGCCTCCGACGCGGCGCGCCGCTCGGCGCCGCGATCGTCGCGCGCCTCCCACGCCGCGCGCACGATGGACTCCAGCTCCGCCGCGGGGGCGCCCGCGCGGAGCGGGCCGCGCAGGTCGAGGCCCAGCGTGGCGTACAGGCAGAGGAACAGCCTCCCGTCGGCCGTGAGGCGCGCGCGGTCGCAGGTGCGACAGAACGGCGCGGTGGTCGACGCGATGACCCCGAACACGGTGCCGTCCGGCAGCCGGAAGCGCTCCGCCGGCGCCCAGTCCGTGGGCGCGAGTGCCTCCACCGCGCCGTAGCGCGCGGCGAGCGTCGCCAGGATCTCGGCGCGCGACACCACGCGCTCGCGCGACCAGCGCGTCGCGCCGCCGACGTCCATGTACTCGATGAAGCGCACCTCGGCGCCGGTCCGGCGGCCGTACTCGACGAGGGCGGCCAGCTCGTCGTCGTTCTCGCCGCGCAGCACCACCGTGTCGATCTTGCTGCCCGAGAAGCCGGCGTCGGCGAGCGCCTCGATGCCCCGCAGCACGCGGGCGTGCAGGTCTCGCCGCGTGAGGTGCCTGAAGCGCTCCGGGCGAAGCGTGTCGAGGCTCACGGTGACGCGGCGCAGCCCCGCGGCGCGCAGCGCGGCCGCGTGCTCGGCGAGGAGAACGCCGTTCGTCGTGAGCGCGAGGTCGGCGAGGCCGCCCTGGGCCGCGAGCATCTCGACGAGCCGCGGGAGGTCCGTGCGCAGCAGCGGCTCGCCGCCGGTGAGCCGCACCTTGTCCACCCCGAGGCGCGTGAAGACGCCGACGAGGCGCGCGAGCTCCTCGAACGTCAGGAGGTCGCCGCGGGGCAGCCACACGTAGTCCTCCTCCGGCATGCAGTACTCGCAGCGGAGGTTGCAGCGGTCGGTGACGGACAGGCGCAGGCTGCGAAGCGGGCGCGCCAGGCGGTCGGTCGGGGCCCGCGGCGTCACGAGGGGGCGGTGGGCGACGCGGCGACGCGCGTCGGGTCGACCCACTCGCCCGTCCCGGCCCGGTAGTGCTCGCGCGTCCAGATCGGCACGCGGCGCTTGATCTCCTCGATCACCCAGCGCGAGGCCTCGTACGCCTGGGCCCGCCGCGCGTGGGCGACGGCGATGGCCACGCTCGCCTCGCCGAGGCCGAGCGTGCCGACGCGGTGCTCGACGACGACGTGCCGGGTGCCGAACCGCTCGCAGGCTTCGCGGGCGATGTCGCCGAGCTCGCGCTCGGCCATGCCCGCGTAGGCCGAGTAGTCGATTCCGGTGACGGCACGGCCGTCGTTGGTCTCGCGCACGGTACCGACGAACAGCACCGCCGCGCCATTCGCCGGGCTCGCCACCTCGGCGAGCAGGCGCGAGGGGTCGAGCGGGTGCTGGACGATGGCCGCGCGCACTCAGCCTCCCGCGACCGGCGGGATCAGCGCGACCTCGTCGCCGGGCGCGAGCACCTGGTCGGGGGTCGCGTAGCGCTGGTTCACCGCGACCAGCGGCGAGGGCGGAAGCTCCGAGCCGCCCGGGAGTTGCGCGATTCTCCCGAGGAGATCCGAGACCGTCGCGCCGGCGTCCACCGAGACCGCGAGGCTCGGCGTGCCGATGCGGTCGGCGTAGGACGCGAAGAGGAGGACGGTGAGCTGCATGGAGAGAGCGGCGAACGAGTTACGCGCACGGAGCGATGCGCGGCGGCGATGCGCGCGGGCGGCGCGAGGCGCGGGAGCGACGCGGCCCCGGCGTACGGTGCACGCCGGGGCCGTCTCACTATCCTGGTATCGCCTTACGCCTCCGAGAGTTCCGAGTCGTGCTCGTGCTCGTTGTCGTGCTCGTCGTCGTGGATGTCGGAGATGTCCACGCCGGCGACCAACGCGCGCAACTCCTTCGACGGCTTGAAGACCGGTACAGGACGCGCGCTCACCTCGACGGGCGCGCCCGTGCGCGGGTTGCGCGCCATGCGCGTCTTCCGCTGCCGGATCTTGAAGGTGCCGAAGCCGCGGACCTCGATGTTCTTCTGGTCTTTCATCGCGCCCTTGATCGCGTCGAGGAAGGCGTCGACGACGCGAGCGCAGTCCTTCTTCGAGATCATGGGCCCCGCGGTGCGGGCGATCTGCGCCGTGACTTGCTCGACCAGGTCCGCTTTAGTCATCGATTGACCTCGAGGGAGACGCGCTCAACAGCGGGGGTAGATGGTCGAAAGTAGGACGTTAACTCTTGCAAGTCAAGAGTTTGCGAGCCCAGCCCCCTACCCGCGAGAACGCTTGTTCCCCGTCACGACCTCGAGGAACCGCCCGAACAGCGGGCGGGCGTCGTGCGGCCCCGGCGCCGCCTCGGGGTGGTACTGCACGGCGAAGATCGGCAGCTCCCGGTGCATCAGGCCCTCGACCGTCCCGTCGTTGAGGTTGACATGTGTCACCTGGAGGCCCGGCGCGCCGGGGATCCCCTGCTCGTCGCCGCGCACCGCGAAGCCGTGGTTCTGGGAGGTGATCAGCACGCGGCCCGACTCGATCTCGCGGACGGGATGGTTTCCGCCCCGGTGGCCGTAGGGCATCTTCGTCGTCTCGGCGCCGAAGGTGAGACCCAGGAGCTGGTGCCCGAGGCAGATGCCGAAGATCGGCACCTCGGCGGTGGCGAGCTTTCGGACGTTCCCCGGCGCGTACGCGATCGCCGCCGGGTCGCCGGGGCCGTTCGAGAGGAACACGCCGTCCGGCGCCCGCTCCAGGACCGCCTCCGCCGGGGTGTCCGACGGGACGACGGTGACGCGGCAGCCGGCGTCGTCGAAGAGCCGGAGGATGTTCCGCTTGATGCCGTAGTCGTACGCCACGATGTGGTGCGGCGCCCGCGGGTCGCCCCACGCGTACGGCTCGCGAGTGGTGACGCGCGTGGCGAGGTCGAGCCCCTCCATCGAGGGGCACGCGTCGAGCGCCGCGAGCGCGTCACGGCCTGGCTCGTCGCCGGCCGCCACCACGCCGCGCATGACGCCGACGGAGCGGAGGTGCCGCGTGAGGCGGCGGGTGTCAACCTCGTCCAGCACCGGCACTTTCGCCGCGTCGAGCCAGCCGAGGAGGTCGCCGGTCGCGCGCCAGTTGGAGTAGTGCTCGGACAGCTCGCGCACGATCACGCCGGCCACCTGCGGCTGTCCCGACTCCGGGTCCTCGGCGTTGACGCCGTAGTTGCCGATGAGCGGCGCCGTCATGACGACGATCTGCCCGCGGTAGGAGGGGTCGGTGAATACCTCCTGATAGCCGCTCATGTTCGTGGTGAACACGACTTCGGCCACGGTCGTGGCGAGCGTGCCGTGCAGCACGCCATGAAAGAGGG
>JBJMNJ010000270.1:0-16859 GCA_045804325.1 Gemmatimonadaceae bacterium | reverse complement strand
GGCGATTCTGCTCTAGCGTCAAACGCTACGGACCTGGCGACTGGCCGGGTGCCCGCCGAAGGCGGGCGGGTGCGACTGCTGCCGCCGCGCTCGCGGGCCGGATGGCGAGAACCCCCGGGAGGCCAGTAGTAGCCTCCCGGGGGTTCCGCTTCCAGTCGAGTCGCTCGTCCGCTGGTGAGCAGCGGTCGCCTGTCGCCTGTCGCCTGTCGCCAGCTCTTACGGCTTGATGTCGATCACCGCTCCCAGCTGCACCGCGTCGAAGATCTCGTCCATCTCCTGGTTCGTCACGGCGATGCACCCCTTCGTCCAGTCGTAGAGGCGGTGCGCGTCGCCGACCTGCGCGAAGCGGGACGGGAGGCCGTGGATCATGATGTCACCGCCCGGATCGAGGCCGAGCTTCAGCGCGCGCTCGCGCTCGGCGACGGACGGGTAGGAGACGTGGAGCGAGCGGTAGTACTCGCTCTGCGGGTTCCGCGCGTCGATGTAGTAGAGGCCCTCGGGCGTCCGGTTGTCGCCGCGCTCCGTCTTGTTGCCCGTCGGGCTCTTGCCGAGCGCGACCAGGAAGACCGCCACCGAGTCGCCGCGGTAGAAGAGCGTCATCCGGTGCGTCGACTTCACGACGACGATGCTGTCGGCGACGAGGCGCCCGTTGATCCGCTTGCGGTACTTCGGCGCGGCGGCGAGCCAGGGCTCCGTGAGCACCGGCGACGACGAGATGAGCCTGCGCGAGTCGCGCGTGGCGAGCTCGCCCGGGTGGCGGAAGCGCGTGCTGGCCATCTGCAGCCCGGGGGCCTTGGGACCAAGGGCCGGGCGCTCCGACTTCTTCGCGGCGAGGCCGAGCGACTGGCCAGCGAGCTGGGCGGCGAGAAGGCGGCGCGTCTCGTCGAGGACGACCGAGTCCCTCGCCGCGGCCACCGGGGCGGCAGCCGGCGCGCCGGCTGGCGCACCCGCGCGCGTGCTGTCCGACGAGGCGGTCCCGGCGACGCGCGCCGAGTCGGCGCCGGACATCGTGAGCGCGACGGCGCCCACCAGGAGCTGGAGCCCAACGACCATTGCTGCGTCTTCCTCAGGCCAAAGGTGCGTGTCCGTCGCGACGGGACGTCGGACGGCAGCGTACTCGCCTACCCCGACGATGAAAACCTGTTCCCCGTAAAATCGTTAGGGTGCAGGGCGCGCGCCAATGGTACGTTTGCCCGCGGTCATCATCCTGCCCGGTCGAGCTCGCCCACAGCGCCATCGTGGGACGCCAACCTACGACCTCCGGGCTCGCCCGGCAATGACCCATGTCACGAACGGGCGAGCGCGCGCACCTCGGCGTCCGTCAGATGCCGCCACGCGCCCTTCGCGAGGGTGCCGAGCGCGAGCGTACCGATGGACACGCGCACGAGGCGAAGCGTCTCGAGCCCGAGCGCGTCGAGCACGCGGCGGATGTGCCGATTGCGTCCCTCGTCGAGCGCGACCTCGATCCAGCTGTTGCGCCCGCCATGGCGCAGAAGCCGAGCTCGCTTCACCGAGAGCGTCTCGCCCTCGTCGGTCGCGACGCCCGCCTCCATGCGCGCCAGCAGTTGGGCGTCCGCGACGGCGTTCACCTGGACGTGGTAGACCTTGTCCACGTGCGACGCCGGGTCGGTGAGGCGCGCCGCCCAACGCGTGTCGTTCGTGAGGAGCAGGAGCCCCTCGCTCGCCTTGTCCAGCCGCCCCACCGGCGACACGAACGGGAGCGCCGGGTCGTCGAGGCACGCGTAGACCGTGGGGCGGTCCTTTGGGTCGCTGCGCGTCGTCACGAGCCCCCGCGGCTTGTTCAGCGCGACGTAGACGCGCCGCTCCGCGCCCGCCGCCTCGCCGTCGAGCTCGATGCGGTCGTGCGCGAGGTCCACGCGGAAGGCCGGGTCGCGCTGCGCGCGGCCGTTCACGCGCACGCGCCCCTCGCGCACGAGCGCCTCGCCCTGCGCGCGCGAGCAGAGGCCGAGCTTGGAGAGGGCGCGCGGCAGGCTCACGCGCGCGTCCCTCCGTGCGCTCACCGTGCGAGCTTCTCGAAGAACGCCTTGCGCGCCTTGGCCACCTTCGGCGCGACGACCGCGCGGCAGTAGCCCTGCCCCGGGTTCTTCCGGAAGTAGTCCTGGTGGTACCCCTCGGCCGGGTAGTACGCGGGCGCCGGGGCGAGCTCGGTGACGACCGGGTCGTCGAACTGCCCGGAGCCGCCGAGCTCCGCGATCTTCCGCTCCGCCTCGGCCTTCTGCTCGGGGGTGTGGTAGAAGATCACCGAGCGGTACTGCGTGCCGACGTCCCCGCCCTGGCGGTTGAGCGTCGTGGGGTCGTGGATGGAGAAGAAGACGTCGAGCAGGTCGCCGTAGGAGATGACGGAGGGGTCGAAGGTCACCTGCACCACCTCGGCGTGGCCCGTGGCGCCGGTGCACACCTGCTCGTACGACGGGTTCGGCCGCCGCCCGCCGGCGTACCCGGACTCGACCTTCACGACGCCGCGCAGCTCGCGATAGACGGCGTCGAGGCACCAGAAGCAGCCGCCGCCGAGGGTGGCGACTTCGAGATGGGTGCTGTCGGTCATGAGCGGTCTCCGGGATCGGTGCGAGAACTCGGTGGCACTCAGCTTTCCGAGGCGCGAAGGGTTCCGGAAGCTCGAGCGAGTGCACCGTGTGGCGCCACGGGGCGTCACGCGGAGGGGTGGAGGGGCGGAGATCGCGGCCCGAGGGAATTATACCCGGAGACTATTGCCGAACCATTTGTACCCGGGTATAATGGAGCTCTCTTCACAACCGCACATGAGCATCCATCGCAATGAGCTCGTCCGGGACGACAAGGACGGTGCGACGCCGACCTTCACCGCCTTCGACGGCGAGCGCCGCATCGCCCACGGTACCCTGGCCGACGTGGCGCTCGCCGTGAAGCGCGCGGAGGAACGAGGGGCGTCCGGGACGGTGCTCGTGTTCGATGACGCGACCGGCCGGGTCACGGACGTCTGGACCGAAGGCACCGACGAGGCGGTCTCGCGGCGGTACGCGGAGCGGCCCGCCGCGGAGGCGCCGGCCGAGGGGGATGCGGCCCGGCGGCGCGGACGCCCGCGACTCGGTGTCGTCGCGCGCGAGGTGACGCTGCTGCCCCGCCACTGGGAGTGGCTCGCCGCCCAGCCCGGCGGCGCGAGCGTCGCCCTCCGCAAGCTCGTCGAGGAGGCGCGGCGCGCGAACGCCGGCCAGGACGAGACGCGGCGCCGGCGCGAGGCCGCGTACCGCTTCGCCACCGCGCTCGCGGGCGACCTGCCCGGCTACGAGGAGGCGATGCGCGCGCTGTTCGCGGGGGACCGGGAGCGGTTCGAGGAGCAGTCGGCCTCGTGGCCGGCCGACGTGCGCGAGCACACCCTCGCGCTCGCGTTCCCTCGCGCCGGCTGACGCGCGAACGGGCGAGCGAGTCGAACCGCCGCGGCCCGCGTCCTGCCACGTCGCGCGGGACCCATTCCTCGACCCGCGACCCGTCATGAAGGATCAACGCTCGCTCCTCCGCACCGCGCTCTACCTCGCCGTCCTACTCCTGCCCGGCTGCGTCGTCTTCACCTGCCGCATCCCGTCCTGACGCGGCATCCGCGGCGGGTGCGTCATCCCAGCCGCGGAGGCGGAGCGCCATGAAGTCGCGGGCGTCCTCGAACCCCGCCCGGGCGTAGAACGCGCGCGACCGTTCGCTCGGGGAGACCAGCACGAGCTCGAGGTCCTTGCCGCGCGCCCACGCGGTGACGCGCGACAACAGTGCGGCGCCGACGCCACGCCCGCGCCATTCCGGCGCCGTGTAGCAGTCGGTGAGGTAGCCCCACTGGTCGCCGCGCCGGCTCGGGCGCGGCACCGAGCGGACCACGTGCACCGCCATGTGCGCGACGATGGCGCCGTCCTCCTCCGCCAAGAAGTACGCCCACTCGCCGCTGGCGACGCCCGCGCGCACGAAGGCGCCGTAGCGCGCGGCGAAGACGTCGAACGTGGACGCCGGCGTCTCACCCGCCTCGGCGCGGAACGCCCAGCGGAGGCGCGCGAGATTCGGGACGTCCGTCGGAGTGGCGCGGCGAATGCGCATGAGCGTCGGGCGCGGGCTGCGGGTGGCCCCCCCGCCGGGAATCTACCGCCCGCATGGGCCGTTCATGCCATTGCGATCCTCCACGACGTACCAGACATTCGCCGCACCATGCCTCGCCACACCGTCGACCTCGCCGGCGCTCGCCGCCAGGCGCTGCTCCTCGCGGCGCTCGCGCTCTCCCTCGTCCTCGGATGGGACCGCGGCGCGCTGCCGCCGATCCCCATGAGCACGCGGCTGCTCGAGCCGCCCACGCCGGCGGAGATGCGCCGCGCCGGGGTGCACGAGGAGGTGTCCTACGGGTCGATCGTCGTCGCGCAGGAGGCGCCCGTCACGCTGCCGCGCATGGCGCTGTGGTTCGCGCTGCCGCTCGTGACCACGACGCTGCTGGTCTTCCTGACGGCGCGGCGCCGCTAGGCGCGGGGCGTCGCCAGGTGCGGCGCTACTTCGCCGGGCCCCGCACGAGCGTCCCCTCGGCGTCGCTCACCGTGAGCTCCTTCACCTTCCCGTCCTCGAACTCGAAGTAGAGGGCGAGGTCGGTGTCCGCGCCGGCGGGCGCGCCGCTCCGGTCGTAGTAGATGGGGAAGAACCAGCTCGAGCCCGCGGGAAAGAGGTCGAACGCCGCGTCGTGCCCCGCGAGCGTGGGGGAGAAGCGCGCGCGCAGGCGCCCGCCCTCGTCGGTGATGCGGAGCTCCGTGCGCGCCGGCTGCGCCGCCGCCCGCTCGCCCGACGCGCGCGTCAGCGTCCACGTGCCCACGACGCGCGCGCGCTGCTCGGCCGAGAGCGTGCGCGAGGGCTGCACCGCGATGCGGAGCGGGATCGTGAGCGTCCCCCACTGGAGCCGCAGCACGGTGCGGTCGGGCTTCACGACGGGGAAGTCCCACGTGAGCGTCTCGACCGGCGGGGCGCCCGCCGCGATCCACTGCGGCGTGACGGGGATGCGCGCGAGCTCCTGCTCCGCCGTGGGGCGGTTCGTGTGGAAGAGCCGCGCCTCCTTGGCGAGGAGCAGCGTCCAGTCGCCCTGCTCCTTCACGACGAGCCAGACGGAGTACTTCCCCTTCGGGACCGCGCGCCCCTCGAGCGTGACGTCCTTGTCCGTCTCGAGAGTGGTGGCCCAGTTGGCCCCCGGGGTCCAGACCTCGTCCCAGCGCACCTCGCCGCCGAAGATCTTCGAGCGCCCGCGCGCGGTCGGCCGCGAGTACTCGACGGTGATCTTCGTCCCGTCCACCGTCTGCGCGACGATGGCCGGCTCGCTGAGCTTCGCCTGCGCACGCGCGTCGCAGGCGAGCAGCGGGGCGGCGACGGCCGCCGCCCAGAGCCCTCGGCGCATCACCCGAATTCCGCGTCCAGCGCCGCGCGGACGTCCTCGAGCGTCTTCCCCTGCTTGAACAGTCGGTAGGCGGTCTCCGCCTGGCCCTGGCAGATCAGGCAGTGCGACGCCATCCCGTCCCCCTCGTAGCAGGAGAGCAGCGAGCGGACGGCCGGGTCTTCCATGCAGCCGCAGCGGCAGGCGATGCCGTCGGCGACCTGCGGCATCTCGCGCACGTGGTCGAAGATCCGCGCGAGGTCGGCGTCGCCGTGGATCTTGTCGCGCGGTGTCACGTGCGACGCGTCGATGCCGGGGCGCGGGTCCGGGTGCCCGACGAACGGCCGGTCGAGCGCACCGGGGTGGCACGGCGTGCCCGCGGCGCCGGCCGCGCGGGCCGGCCGCGCCCACGCAGCGAGTCCCGCCGCGGCCCCGACGGCCGCGCCCAGCGCGGGGAGCAGCCGCAGGAATCCTCTGCGCGTCGCGTACGTATCAGTCATCCACTCCTCCTCGGCCGCGGCGCGGCCCGACCCCCAAAGTACGACCGACCGCCGCTTCGCGAAACAACGGCACGAGTCCCTTACAGCCCGCGCCCGACCTTGCCGCGTCGCGTGCCGGGGTGAAGCGTGTACCCCCGCTCTCCCATCCCCGTCGCCCCCACCCGCCCCGACCGCATGAGCCTCCGCATCGAGCAGCTCGCCAAGACGTACCCCAACGGGACGCAGGCGCTCCGCGACGTCTCGCTCACCATTCCGCAGGGGATGTTCGGCCTCCTCGGGCCCAACGGCGCCGGGAAGAGCACCCTCATGCGCATCCTCGCGACGCTGCAGGAGGCGGACACCGGCACCGCGACGCTCGAGACGGGGCCCGGACAGGTCATCGACGTCCTGCGCGACCACGACGCCGTGCGCCGCACGCTCGGCTACCTCCCGCAGGAGTTCGGGCTCTACCCCAAGGTGAGCGCCGAGGAGCTGCTGGACCACTTCGCGGTGCTCAAGGGCGTCGTGGATCGGCGCCAGCGGCGCGAGCTCGTCTCGGCGCTGCTCCACCAGACGAACCTCTACGAGGCGCGGAAGAAGCACCTCGGCGGCTACTCGGGCGGCATGCGCCAGCGCTTCGGCATCGCGGTGGCGCTCATCGGCAACCCGCGCCTGATCATCGTGGACGAGCCGACCGCCGGGCTCGACCCGGCCGAGCGCGTGCGCTTTCTCAACCTGCTCGCCGAGCTCGGGACGCAGAGCGTGGTGATCCTCTCCACGCACATCGTCGAGGACGTGAGCGAGCTCTGCTCGCGCATGGCGATCATCGACCGCGGGGCCATCCTCCTCGAGGACGAGCCGCTCGGCGCCGTGCGCGCGCTCCAGGGAAAGGTCTGGCGGAAGATCGTGGACCGCGACGAGATCCCCGCGCTCGAGCAGTCGCGCCTCGTGATCTCCACGAAGCTGCTCGCGGGGCGCACCGTCGTGCGCGTGTACGCCCCGGACCGCCCGGACCCGACGTACGACGCGACGGAGGCGACGCTCGAGGACGTGTACTTCGCCGTGATGAAGGGCGCGCTCGGCCGCGGGGCCGCGCCGGCCGCGGCGGCGCGCGAGTCGGTGGGGGCGCCGGTATGAGCCTCGCCCGCTCCCAGTTCGCCGCCGGGTTCGCGTACGAGCTGCGCTACTACCTCAAGCGCATCTCGACGTGGGTCTACTTCGGGATCTTCTTCGCGATCGGCGCGCTGCTCATGACCATCGCCGGCGGGACGTGGGACGACGCGTCGGTGATCGTCGCCAGCGGCGGGAAGGTGCTCGCCAACTCGCCGTACTCGCTCGCCGCGATGACGGCGTTCGTCTCGATGCTCGGCGTCTCGGTGACGGCGGCGCTCGCGGGCAACGCCGTGTACCGCGACTACGACGCGGGCATCCACCCGCTCTTCTACACGGCGCCGCTCTCCAAGGGCGCCTTCCTCGGCGGGCGCTTCGCGGGCTCGGTGGTCGTGAACCTCGTCGTGCTGCTCGGCATCGGCGTGGGCATGGCCATCGCCGCGGCGATGCCGTGGGTGGACAAGGAGAAGATGGCCGACGCGAGCTTCCTCTGGTACGCGGCGCCGTACGTCACCGTCCTCCTCCCCAACCTGCTCTTCACCGCCGCGATCTTCTTCGGCCTCGCCGCGCTCACGCGGCAGATGCTGCCGAACTACGTCGGGGGCGCGGTGCTGCTCATGGGCTACCTCATCGCGGGCAGCCTGCTGAACGACATGCAGAACAAGCGGCTGGCGTCGCTGCTCGACCCGTTCGGGCTCCAGACGCTGGGCATCACGACCGAGTACTGGTCCATCGCCGAGAAGAACTCGCGGATGGTGCCGCTGGAGGGGATGCTGCTGCTGAACCGGCTGCTCTGGGCCGGCGTCGGGCTCGCGTTCCTGCTCGCGGTGGCGCGCCGCTTCCGCTTCTCGCACGTCGCCAACGACCGCGCGTCGCGGAGGGCGCGCAAGGCGGCGGCCGCCGAGGCGACGGTGGCGGTCGCGCCGCCCGCGCCCGTGCGGACGGTCGAGCTGCCGCCGGCGACGCGCGAGTTCGGGTGGCGCGCGCACTTCGCGCAGTTCACGTCCACGCTCGCGCGCGCCTTCTGGGGGATCGTCCGCAACCGGTACTTCTACGCCATCGTCGGCGCGGGGCTCCTCTTCCTCGTCGTCTCGGCGCGGGAGGTCGGGAAGCTGTTCGGCACCACCACCTGGCCGGTGACCTACCAGGTGGAGGAGATCATGAGCGGCTCGTTCGCGCTCTTCGTGCTCATCGTCATCGCGTTCTACGCGGGGGAGCTCGTCTGGACGGAGCGCGACGTGAAGGCGCACCAGATCCACGACGCGACGCCGGCGCCCACGGGCGCGACGCTGCTCGGCAAGCTCGTCGCGCTGTGGGGGGTGCTCGCGGTGCTGCTCGCGGTCACCGTCGTGTGCGGCGTGGCGACGCAGGCGGTGAAGGGGTACACGCATTTCGAGCTGCCGCTCTACCTGCAGATGGTCTTCGGCGTCCGCCTGCCCGACTTCCTGCTGACGGCGGTGCTGGCGCTGGCCATCCACGTGCTGGCGAACCACAAGTACGTCGGCCACCTGCTCGTGATCGTCGCCTACTTCGGCATGCTCTTCCTGCCGCAGCTCGGCGTCGAGCACAACCTCGCACGCTTCAACGGCGACCCGGGGGTGACGTACTCCGACATGAACGGCTTCGGGCACTTCCTCGGGCCGTTCTACTGGTTCAAGCTCTACTGGGCGGCGTTCGCGCTGCTGCTCGCGGTGCTCAGCAACCTGCTGTGGCCGCGCGGCGAGGAGTCGGCGCCCGGCTGGCGCGCGCGGCTCGCCGCGTACCGCTTCGGCCGCCCGGCGCGCGCGCTCGCGGCGCTCGGGGCGCTCTCGTTCATCGGGCTCGGCGGCTTCATCTGGCACAACACCAACCAGCTGAACCACTTCCGCACGGCGAAGGACACGCGGCACCAGCGCGCGGAGTACGAGCGGCGATACAAGCAGTTCGAGCGCGTCCCGCAGCCGCGCATCGTCGCGGTGTCGGTGGACGTGGCGATGGAACCCGAGCGGCGCGCCGTGCGCGCGGCGGGCACGTACACGCTCCGCAACCGGACCGCCGTCCCCATCGACACGGTGCACGTCCGCGTGCCCATCGACGTGGACACGGCCGAGGTGTCGCTGGACCGCCCGGCGGAGCGCGTGCTGCGCGACGGGGAGCGCGGCTACGAGATGTACCGCCTCGCCGCGCCGCTCGCGCCCGGCGACTCGATGGTCATGCGCTACCGGGTGACCTCGGCGCCGCACGGCTTCACGAACCAGACGGGCGGCACCGAGATCGTCGGCAACGGGAGCTTCGTCAACAGCGCCCAGCTCCTGCCGTCCATCGGCTACACGGCGCAGGCCGAGCTCTCGGACGACGACGACCGGAAGAAGGAGGGGCTCAAGCCGAAGCCGCGCATGCGCGCCCCCACCGAGCCCGGCGTGCGCGACAACAGCTACATCGGCGGCGACGCCGACTGGGTGGACTTCAAGGCCACCGTGAGCACGTCCCCCGACCAGATCGCCATCGCGCCGGGCTACCTCCAGCGCGAGTGGACCGAGGGCGGGCGCCGGCACTTCGCGTACGCCATGGACGCGCCGATCCTCAACTTCTTCGCGTTCCTCTCGGCGCGGTACGTCGTGAAGCGCGGCGTGTGGGCGGCGCCGCCGGGCGCCGCGCCCTCCGACTCGGTGGCCATCGAGGTCTACTACCACCCGGCGCACGCGTACAACGTGGATCGGATGATCCGCGCGGTGCAGAAGTCGCTCGACTACTACACGGCGAACTTCGGCCCGTACCAGCACCGGCAGGTGCGCGTCCTCGAGTTCCCGCGCTACGCGAGCTTCGCGCAGTCGTTCCCGAACACGATCCCCTACTCGGAGGCCATCGGGTTCATCGCCCGCGTGGACGACCCGAAGGACATCGACTACCCGTTCTACGTCACGGCGCACGAGGTGGCGCACCAGTGGTGGGCGCACCAGCTCATCGGCGCGGACGCGCAGGGCTCCACGCTCCTCTCCGAGACGCTCGCGCAGTACTCGGCCCTCATGGTGATGGAGCGCGAGTACGGCCGCTCGCACATGCGGCGCTTCCTGGAGTACGAGCTGGACCGCTACCTCGTCGGGCGCAGCACGGAGCGCAAGCGCGAGCAGCCGCTCGCGCTGAACGAGAACCAGCCCTACATCCATTACAACAAGGGCTCGCTCGCGATGTACGCGCTCCGCGACTACCTCGGCGAGGCGCGCCTGAACGCGACGATCGCGGCGTTCAACGCGGAGCACAAGTTCAGGGGTCCGCCGTACCCGACGGGACTCGACCTCGTCGCCGCGATCAAGGCCGCCGCGCCGGATTCGCTGAAGTACGTCGTCGAGGACCAGCTCGAGACGATCACGCTCTACGAGAACAAGGCGGACAGCGCGCTCGTCTCGAAGACGCCGGACGGCCGCTGGGCGGTGGACCTCGTCGTCACGGCGAAGAAGCTCCGCGCCGACAGCCTCGGCAACGAGACGGAGGTCCCGATCCGCGGCGAGTGGATCGACGTCGGCGTCTTCGTGGACTCCGCGGGCCCCGGCGTGGACCGCGACGGCGTGCCGATCTACCTGGCGAAGCACAGGATCACGAGCGGCCGGCAGCGGATCCGTGTCGTGGTGCCGCGCAAGCCGGCGCGAGCCGGGATCGATCCGCTCCACATCCTGATCGACCGGCAGACGAGGGATAACGTCGTCAGAGCCGCCGAGCGCTGAGCCGCTGACCAGCCCAACGCTACGACCGCTGGCGACAGGCGACGGGCGACCGCTGCCGCCGCGCTCGCGGGCCGGATGGCGAGAACCCCCGG
The DNA here is from genome assembly GCA_045804325.1 of Gemmatimonadaceae bacterium. GTDB lineage: Bacteria > Gemmatimonadota > Gemmatimonadetes > Gemmatimonadales > Gemmatimonadaceae > JBJMNJ01. Next base: position 6,100 of record JBJMNJ010000270.1, on the reverse strand, counting down.
GAGGCCAGTAGTAGCCTCCCGGGGGTTCCACATCACGACGACCCGCCAGGTAGCCAGGCGGCAGCAGTCGCCTGTCGCCTGTCGCCGAGGGTTTGATGCCCGGTGGTCAGGCTGGGCGCTACGAGCCTCTGCGGGGTCGCGATGCGCTCTTGCCCTGCGCTGGGCCGCGATCCGCTACGCCATGCGCATGCGCCGCCACCGCGCCTCGGCGAGCGAGTACCCCCCGTACGCCGCCAGCCCCAGCGCGACCGCGCCGAGGATGACGCGGCCGAACGGCTGCGCGCCGAGCGCGGCGAGGGACTCGTCGATGCCCCCGGCCTGATCGGGGTCGAAGCGGAGCGCGGCGCGCACGAGGAACCAGCCGATGAGCGCGAACACGACCGCGCGCGCTGCGAGGCCGAAGCGCGAGAGTCGCTCGACCGCCTTCGCCGTCCCCGCGCTCGTGCGCGAGAGGTCGAAGTGGCGGCGGGGGTCCTTGGCGAAGGCGGCGTACATCTGATAGACGGCGTAGGCGATGATGCCCGCGCCGATCGCGATGACCACGGCCCGGCCGAACGGCATCCCGAGCACCCGCGCGGTCCAGTGCTCGGCGCCGTCGCCACCGCCCCGCTGCGCGGAGCGCGCGTTCGCGAGCAGCATCAGCGCCCGCACGCCGAGCGCGCCGTAGGCGATCCCGGTGCCCGCCTGCCCGAGGCGCAGCGCAGCGCCCTTCGCTCCATCGTGCCGCTGCTCGGCGCCCGTGGCCGCCGCGATGAGCGAGTAGAGCGCGAAGGCGAGCAGCCCCACGCCGATCACGCCGAGCGTGACGGTGCCGACCGGACCCTGGCCGATCCACTCGAGCGCGCTCCTGCTGTTCGCGAACGCCCCGCCCCGTCCGGTCGCGACCTTCAGCGCGAGCCACGCGATGACGAGGTAGACGACCCCCTTGGCCGCGTAGCCCACGCGGGCCAGGGGGACGATCCACGGCGACGCCTGGCGCGCGCCCTCGCGCGCGGCCTCCCCCACCTGCTCCGCCGCCTGCCCCGCCGCCGCGACGCGACTCGTGCCGATGTGTGCCATTCCATGCCCCCAGAGAGTCCGCGATGCACCAGGAAAGGACCGGGCCATGGGAGCGCGTCACGCCGGGGCGTCGGCCCGCTAGCTTGTCCGAGTGATCGACGTCACCGCCGTGCCTGACGAGGCCGCGCCGGATCGGGCGGCCGAGTACCTCCGTCGTGCCGCGTCACACGAGCAGCGACGCAACGCGGCTGCCGTGCGCGCCCGCACCACGTCGTGGATGCGCCTCGCGTCCTTCGCGCTACTCCTGCTCGCGGCGTATCGCGTGGGCGAGGGCAGCGCGCCGCGCGGAGCGTGGGCCGTCGCGTCGCTCGCCGCGCTCGCGGCCTTCGCCGCCCTGGTGGCGCGCCACCGCCGGCTCCGCGCGGAGGAGGCATGGCACGCGCGGCTCCGGCGCGTGTGCGAGCGCGGCATCGCGCGCGTGCGGCGCGACTGGGCCGCGCTCCCCGCGGCCGGCCTCGCCGACGCCGCGCACCCCTTCGCGGCGGATCTCGACGTGCTCGGCCCGCGCGCCTCGCTCGTCGCGCTCCTCGACGTCGTGAGCTCGGCGCCGGGCCGGCCGGTGCTGCTCGCGTGGCTGCTCGGCGCGCCGCCCGACGCGGGCGTCGTGCGCGCGCGGCAGTCCGCAGTCGCGGAGCTCGCGGGGCGCGTGGCGCTGCGCGAGGAGCTCGCCGCGCACGCCGCGGCCGCCGGCGACGTGACGGCCGAGGAGCTCGCGCGCTTCCGGCGGTGGGCGGAGGAGGGGCCATGGCTGCTCGCGCGCCCCGCCCTCGTGTGGGCCGCGCGCGTTCTCCCGCTGCTCACCCTCGTGCTGGGCGCCCTGCGGCTCGCGCTCGGCTGGGGCGGGCGGCTGTGGCTCGTCCCGATCGTCGCCGGCCTGCTGCTCACGCTCCGCGCGCGCGGCGCATTGCGCGCCGGCATCCGCGAGGCGGACACGCGCGCGACGGGCCTCCGCCGACAGAGCGCCATGCTCGCGCGCCTCGCGGCCGAGCCGCTGGAGGCGCCGGCGCTTCGCGCGCTCCAGGCGCGCATCGCGGCCGGGGGCGGCGCCGCCGGCGCGCTCGCGCGGCTCGAGCGCGCCGTCGCGCTCGGCGAGGTGCGCTACTCGGGGATGACCTACGCCGTCGCGCAGCTCCTCTTCCTCTGGGACTTCCACGTGCTCGAGCGCCTCGAGCGCTGGCGCGCGGCATCGGGGACGCACGTCGGCGACTGGCTCGACGCGCTCGGCGAGGCGGAGGCGCTCGCGGCGCTGGCGACGCTCGCGCACGACAACCCCGCGTGGACGTTCCCGGAGGTGAGCGATGGAGGCGAGGTCGTCGTCGCCGCCCGCGCGCTCGGCCACCCGCTCCTCCCGGACGGCGTGCGGGTGCCGAACGACCTCACCGTGGGCCCGCCGGGGACGTTCGTCCTCGTCACCGGCTCGAACATGAGCGGCAAGAGCACGCTGCTCCGCGCCGTGGGGCTCAACGCCGTGCTCGCGCGCGCGGGCGCGCCCGTGTGCGCGGCGTCGATGCGCCTGCCGCTCGTGGACGTGTTCACGAGCATGCGCGTGCAGGACTCCATCGAGGAGGGCGTCTCGTTCTTCATGGCCGAGCTGCGGCGGCTCGCCGCGGTGGTGGAGGCGGCGCGGGCGCCCGGACGCGCGCGGCCGCTGCTCTACCTGCTCGACGAGATTCTTCAGGGCACGAACACGGCGGAGCGGCAGGTGGCGGCGCGCACGGTGATCGGGCACCTGCTGCGCGCCGGCGCCGTCGGCATGGTGACGACGCACGACCTCGCGCTCGCGGAGGACGCGGGGCCGCTCGCCGGCGCGGCGGTGCCGGTGCACTTCACGGAGTCGTTCGTGCGCGGCGACGACGGGCCGCGCATGACGTTCGACTACCGGCTGCGCCCCGGGGTGGCGACGAGCACGAACGCGCTGCGGCTGCTGGAGATGGTGGGGCTGGGCGTGCACCCGAACCCGCGCGTCGGCGGCCCCTAGCGCACGATCTCGAAGTCGAGCGGCTGTCCCAGGTCCTGCGCGGCGGCGAGCCCCGCAGCGATGGCGCCGGCCCGCCTCATCGCTCGACCTGGAAGTCCCACGTGTGCCGGAGCTCCGTCGCGACGGCGCAGCCGCCGGCGAGAGCGGGGCGGAAGCGCAGCGCCGGGAGCGCGCGCGCCACCGCACGGACGAACTCCGTCGTGCCCTCGCGCGGCTGCCACGACATGGGGTCCGTGCTGCCGTCGGCGCGCACGACGTAGTCGATCACCACGCGCCCCTCGCGCTGGCGATTCCGCTCTCTTTCGGGGTAGCGCACGCTCATCCCTCCCGTGAGCGCGGGCGTCGTCAGCCGGTGGTGCGGAAGCCGCACCCGCGCCACCGTGCCCGACGCACTCGTCGTGTCGTCGTCCGCGCGCAGCTCGAGCGCGAGCGTCACGGAGTCGGCGTCGGGCAGGGCGCGGCGTACGGCGCCCGCCAGCGAGCGCGCCGCGCCGCTCTCGCGCAGCGCCACCGCGAGCGCCGAGTCGAGCGCGGGCACCACCGAGCGCCGGGTCGTCGCGACCTCGCTCACCGCGCCATCCTGGTGCAGCGTGAAGCGGAGCTGCGCGTGCAGCGTGGGCCACGCCTCCACGTCGCGCGGCCCGGACCGCGCCGTCGTGTCCCGGGGCGGCGCCGGCGCCGCGCGACGTGGCGGCGGAAGCTCCGGCGCGAGCGGCGGCGAAGGATCCCAGGAGGACCGCCGCGGGGGGCCGTAGGCCGTGATCACCACCGCCTGGTCGCTGGCGGCGTCGCGCGCGAGGCGGAGCACGGTGCCGGGCTCGAACGCCACCTCCAGCTCCGAGGGCGTCGCGAAGCGCGAGCCGATCTCCTGCAGCACGTAGCTCAGCAGGTCGCGCTGCCGGCCGGACCCGGGCGGGGCGAGCGTGCCCTTCTCCACCCGCCACACGAGCAGGTGCACGGGGTGGTCGCCCTCGCCGGTGACCGCCGGCGGCGCGGTGCACGCCGGGGCGGCCGCGGGCGCCGTGTCGGTCTGGGCGAGGCAGGGCGCGGCGGCGAGGAGCAGAAGGGGAATGACGCGGCGAAAAGGCATGCGGCGGGTAGCGGACTGATCGTGACCAGGGCGCGCCAAACATATGGTCGCCGCCTCTGCCCGGCCAGCGCTGGATCGCCCTACCGCGTAAGGGTTTCCGGAGGCACGTTCCGTCAGCCCCTGGAAAAGTCCACTCAACTCAGCCTCATGCCCAGCCGTCCCCACCGCGGCCGCGCGCTCGCACTCGCCGCGCTGCTCGCCGCCGCCAGCTCCCCCGCGCTCGCGCAGAGCGCACCGAGTGCCACTCAGCGCAACGCCGACCGCCTCACGAGCCCCCGCCAGGAGTTCGGCTACGACGTCGGCGCCGACTACGTGCTGCCGAACTACACGCAGTTCATGCGCTACTGGCAGAAGCTCGCCGGCCAGAGCGACCGCATGATCCTCGACACCATCGGGCTCACCGCCGAGGGGCGGCCGCAGCTCATGGCGATCATCTCGAGCCCCGCGAACCTGCGGAACCTCGACCGCTACAAGGGCATCGCCCGCCGGCTCGCGCTCGCCGAAGGCGTGGACTCGGCCGAGGCGCGGCGGCTCGCGAAGGAGGGCAAGGCCATCGTCTGGATCGACGGCGGCCTCCACGCCACCGAGGTCCTCGGCGCCAACCAGCTCATCGAGACCGTGTGGCAGCTCCTGAGCATGGACGACGACGAGACGCGTCGCTTCCTCGACGACGCGATCGTGCTCGCCGTGCACGCGAACCCGGACGGCATGGAGCTCGTGGCCGACTGGTACATGCGCAACGCCGACTCGACGAAGCGCTCGACGTCGGGCCTCCCGCGCCTCTACCAGAAGTACATCGGGCACGACAACAACCGCGACTTCTACGCGCTCACGCAGCCCGAGTCGCAGAACATCGCGCGCGTGCAGTACGCGGAGTGGTTCCCGCAGATCGTCTACAACCACCACCAGACGGGCCCCGCGGGGACGGTGATCTTCATGCCGCCGTTCCGCGACCCGTTCAACTACTTCTACGACCCGCTCGTCGTCACCGGCATCGACCTCGTGGCCGCGGCGATGCACAACCGCTACGCCGTCGAGGGGAAGGCCGGCGCGACCGACACGCGCGGGTCGAACTACTCGACGTGGTGGAACGGCGGCCTCCGCACCGCGGTGTACTTCCACAACATGATCGGCCTGCTGACCGAGGCGATCGGCAACCCGACCCCGGTCGAGATCCCGTTCGTGCCGAACCGCCAGCTGCCGAGCGGCGACCTGATCAACCCGATCGCGCCGCAGAAGTGGCACTTCCGCCAGTCGATCGACTACTCGGTGACGGCGAACCGCGCGGTGCTCGACGTCGCGACGCGCCAGCGCGAGGAGTTCCTGTTCAACATCTGGCGGATGGGGATGAACTCCATCGAGCGCGGCAGCCGGGACTACTGGACGATCACGCCGAACGAGATCGACTCGGTGCGCGCGTGGGCGCAGCGCGACGGCCGCCCGCTCACGGGCGGGCGGCCCGACGCGGAGGTCGGCGGCGGCATCGGCGGCAACCGCGGACTGCCGCTGCAGTACTGGCAGCGCCTCCACACGCCCGAGCGCCGCGACCCGCGCGCCTACGTCATCCCGCGCGACGAGGGCGACTTCCTCACCGGGACGAAGTTCGTGCAGGCGCTCCAGCGCGCCGGCGTCGTCGTCCACCGCGCGGCCGCCCCGTTCACGGCGAACGGCCGCACGTACCCCGAGGGCTCGTACGTCGTCCTCACGGCGCAGGCGTTCCGGCCGCACGTGCTCGACATGTTCGAGCCCCAGGACCACCCGAACGACTTCCAGTACCCGGGCGGCCCGCCCATCCCGCCGTACGACAACGCCGGCTACACGCTCGCCTACCAGATGGGCGTGCACTTCGACCGGCTGCTCGACGCGCCGGAAGGGCGCTTCGAGAAGATCTCGGGCCTCGCCACCGTCCCCGCCGGCCGCGTGGGCACGGCGCCTAACGGGAAGCCGGCGCGCGGCTGGTTCCTCGCGACGAA
>JBJMNJ010000269.1:0-8785 GCA_045804325.1 Gemmatimonadaceae bacterium | reverse complement strand
GCGAAGCCGTCGCGCTCGCCGAGCAGCACCTTGCCCGCGTTGACTGGGTGGAAGCCGTCGACGTCCTTGTCCGGGCGGATCGTGCGGATGACCCGGTCCGTCTGGATCTGCTTCGGCAGCGGCATCTGCACGAGGATTCCGTGGATCGTCGGGTCCTCGTTGAACCGCTCGACGTGCGCGAGCAGCTCCGGCTCGGTGGTCTCGGCGGGCAGCCGCTCCACGACGCTCTTCATGCCGGCCTCGATGCAGGCCTTCTCCTTCGACCGGACGTAGACGGCGCTCGCCGGGTCGTCGCCGACGAGGATCACCGCGAGCCCCGGCCGCACACCACGGGCGGTGAGCTCGGCGGCCTCGCGCGCCACCTCCGCGCGCACGGACCTGGCCACCGCGCTCCCGTCGATCAGCTTCGCGCCCTGCGCCTCGCCCGTCGCGACGGCGGCTTCCTCGGGCGTCTCCGTCTTCGGCATCTTCTGCTTAGCGAGCAAAGTCCACCGCCCTCGTCTCGCGAATCACCACGACCTTGATCTGCCCCGGGTACTGGAGCTCGCTCTCGATGCGCCGCGCGATCTCCTCGCTGAGCGACGTCGCGCGCGGGTCGTCCACGTCCTCGGGCGTCACGATGACGCGGATCTCGCGACCCGCCTGGATGGCGAACACCTTCTCGACGCCGCGGTAGCTCGACGCGATGCGCTCGAGCCCCTCGAGGCGCTTGACGTAGGTCTCGAACGCCTCGCGGCGCGCGCCCGGGCGCGAGCCCGAGATCGCGTCCGCCGCCTGCACGAGGACGCTGACCTCGCTCTCGTGGGGCACGTCGTCGTGGTGCGCGGCGATGCAGTTCACGACGAGTGGGTTCTCGCCGTACTTCGTGGCCACCTCGACGCCGAGCTGCACGTGGGTCCCCTCGTGCTCGTGCGTGAGCACCTTGCCGACGTCGTGCAGCAGCGCGCCGCGCTTCGCCATCGGCACGTCGAGCCCGAGCTCCGCAGCCATGATGCCGGCGAGCCAGGCGACCTCCTTCGAGTGCTGGAGGATGTTCTGGCCGTAGCTCGTCCGCCACCGCATGCGCCCGATGAGGCGGATGAGCTCCGGGTGGAGCCCGTGCACGCCCGTCTCGTACGCGGCCTGCTCGCCCGTCTCGACGATCGCCGCGTCCACCTCGCGCTTCGCCTTGTTGACGACCTCCTCGATGCGGCCCGGGTGGATGCGCCCATCGGCCACGAGCTTCTCGAGCGCCACGCGCGCCACCTCGCGGCGCACGGGGTCGAAGCACGAGACGACCACCGTGTCCGGCGTGTCGTCGATGATGACGTCCACGCCCGTGGCGAGCTCGAAGGCGCGGATGTTCCGGCCCTCGCGGCCGATGATGCGCCCCTTCATCTCGTCGTTCGGGAGCGATACCGCACTCACCGTCGTCTCCGCCGTGTGCTCGGCCGCGATGCGCTGCACGGCGAGCGCGACGATCTTCTTGGCCTCGCGCTCGGCGTTCCGGCGCGCGGTCTCGCGGATCTCGCGCAGGCGGTTCGACGCGTCGGCCTCCGCCTCCTCCTCGAGGCGCCGGATGAGCTCGGCCTTGGCTTCCTGGGCGGAGAGGCCGGCGAGCTGCTCGAGGCGGCGGCGCTCGTCGGCGATCATCGCGTCCAGCTCGGCCTGGCGATCGGCGACGGCCTTCTCCTTGCGCCCGAGCTCGCTCGCGCGGCGCCCGAGGTCCTTGTCGCGCTGCTCGAGCTGGTCGGTGCGGCGCTCCAGCGCCAGCTCGCGCTCCTGGAGGCGCTTCTCCTCGCGCTCGATCTCCTCGCGCCGGCGGCGGGCCTCGACCTCCCAGTCCTCGCGGAGCCGGATCAGCTCCTCCTTTCCGGCGAGGACCGCGTCCTTGCGCAGGGAGTCCGACTCGCGCCGGGCCTCGTCGGTGATGCGCTTCGCCGTCTCCTCGGCGGTCGATCGCGCCACGGCCTGCCGCGCCGTCTCCGCCTTCCGCCCCGTACCGCGCCCTACGAAGAAGGCCGCGACGGCGAGCACCAGCAGCACGCCGATCGCAGCGAAGGTCGCTGGAGAGTCCATGAGTTGTTGTATGCTCCAACGCGGCGCCTGCGCCGCGGGCCGTGAAACGTCGCGCCCGGGCCGTACGTGCACACGCCCCGTGGTCAGGCCCGGCCGGCACCGGCGAAGGGCGCGGAGCGGGGCGCTAAATCCAGGGCGGGCTTGAACCTACGGCCCGGGCGGAGAGTTCTGGCAAGCTAGCCCCACCCGAAGAAAAAGGAAAGAGCGCTACCGCTCCACGCCGTCCCCGCCCTCCGGCGGTGGCGCGTCTTCCGGCTCCGGCGTCGCGCCCGAGGCCCGCTTGGCCGGCGGGAGCAGAGGGCGCAGCTCGTCGCCCAGGGCGCTCATGCGGTCCGCCAGGATCGCCGTGGCCTCGCGCTCCTTGAAGAGCTCGTCCGTGATCTGGAGCGCGGCGAGGATCGCCGCCTTGTGCGTCTCGACCACGGTGCCCTTGGCGAGCACCTGGCTGACGGCGAGGTCCACGTACCTTGCGACGGCCCGGGTGTGCTCCGGGCTCGCGTCGCTGCGGATCGGGTACTCCTCTCCCGCGATGGTGACGCGGACCGCGTGGCGCTTGCCGCTCACGCCGAGCCTCCGACGCCGTGCTGCTGGCGAAGGAAGCGCACCCGCTCGAGGAGCTGCCGCGTGCGCGCGCCGGCCTGCTCCACCCGCCGGCGGAGGTCGGCGTTCTCGCGCTCGAGCTCCGCGACGCGGACCGCGGGGTCGACCAGGGCGGGGGCGTCCGCGGCGGCAGCGTCGGCGAGCCCCTGCGCCTCCTCCTGCTCCCGGAGCCGCGCCTCCGCCGCGAGGGCGCGCCGCCGGAAGGACCCGAGCTCGTCGGCCAGGTGGCGGACGAGCTGCTCGAGCTCGCGGTAGGCGCGGGCGGCGGCGCCTGGGTCGTTAGGCTCGCTGGCGGACACCGAGCTCCGTCTCGAGGGTCTTCACGAGGCGCTGCTTGCGCCCCTCGACTTCCTTGGCGCTGAGAGTGCGCTCGGCGTGCCGGTACGTCAAGCGCCACGCGAGGCTCCGGTGTCCCGCCGGCACCTGCGGCCCGCGGTACTCGCTCACGAGCACGAACTGCTCGAGGATCTCGCCGCCCGCCTGGCGCATCACGCGCTCGATGTCCGCGGCCGTCACTCCGTCCGGCGCCACGAGCGCCACGACCTCCTCGGCCGCGGGGAACGTCGGCAGCGGCCGGAACGCCGGCCGAGCGCGCCCTGCGAGCCCGCCGACGTCGCGCGCCACCGCCAGCCCCGGCGCCGTGAGGCCGACGGACTGGCCCGGAGGCGCCACCGGGCTCGAGTCCACCGTCTGGAGCGTGAGCTCCACGCCGTACGCGGGCGCCGCCCACACGGGTGCGTCGAGCGGCACGCGCGTCACGCGCCCGATGACGCGCCCGTCGACGACGACGAGCCACAGCACGCCGCCGTCGCCGGCGGGCCGCAGCTCCACGCGCGCGCCGGGAAACGCGGCGGCGGCCGCGAGCTCCGCCAGCCCCTTGGCGTCCCACAGGTCGAACGCCGGCGGCCTGTCCTCCGTGAAGTGTGGCGGATGGCGGTCGCCCATGACCAGCAGTGCCACGCGCATCTCCTCCCGCGGCAGCGGCCCGGCCGTGCCGGGCGCGAATGCCGCGCCGATCTCGAAGAGGCGGACGTTGCGCTGGGCGTGGGCGAGGTTGTACTCCGCGCGCCGCGCCAGCGACTCGAGCACCTCGCGCCGCAGGAACGCTTCGTTCTCCGCGAGAGGGTTCGCGACGCGCACGTAGCCCTCGGGCGCGCCCGCCACGAACGGCATCGGGCGCACCTCGTACAGGCCGGCGCCCGCGAGCGCCGTCCGCAGCCGCGCTGCGGTGAGGCGCATCGGGTCGTCGGGCACGTTGCCCAGGCGGAAGGCGCGCAGCTCGTTCGGGAACGCGTCGTAGCCGCGGAGCCGCGCGACCTCCTCGACGAGGTCCACCTCGCGCGCCACGTCGTGGCGCCACGTCGGGATCTCGACGAGGAGCTCCTCCTGGCCGGTGAGCATCTCGGTGCCCGGCGCGACCGTGCTGCTGAACCCGACGGAGGCGAGCAGGCGCGCCACCTCCGACGCCGGCACGGCCTCGCCGAGCAGGCGCCGCACGCGGTCGACGCGCAGGGTGACGGGCTGACGCACGACCGGGCGCGGGTACGCGTCCGCGTACGGCCCCGGACACGCGCCGCCCGCGACCTGCCGGATGAGGTAGACGGCGTGCCGGAGCCACGCGTCGGCCAGGTCGACGTCCGTGCCGCGCTCGAAGACGTAGGCCGCGTCCGACGCGATGCCGAGCGCGCGGCGCGTCCGGCGCACGCCGCGCGCGTCGAACGCCGCGACCTCGAGGAACACGTCGGTCGTCCCCTCGCCCACCTCGCTCTCGCGCCCGCCCATGACGCCGGCGAGCGCCTGCGCGCGCTCGGCGTCGGCGATCACGAGCATGGCCGGATCGAGGGCGCGGTCGACGCCGTCGAGCGTCACGAGGCGCTCCCCGGTGCGCGCGCGCCGCACGATCACGGCGCGCCCGCCGAGCTTCGCGAGGTCGAACGCGTGCATCGGCTGGCCGAAGCCGTGGAGCATGTAGTTCGTGACGTCCACGACGTTGTTGATCGAGCGGCCGCCGACCGCCTCGACGCGCTCGCGGAGCCACGCCGGGCTCGGCCCCACTGCCACGCCGCGGATCACCGCGCCGAGGTAGCGCGGGCACCCCTCCGGGTCCTCGATGGTGATGCGCACGCCGTCCGTCTCCGCCATCGCGCCGCCACGCCCGTCGGTCGCCGGCTCGGCCACCAGGTCGCCGGGGTCGGCGGTGGGCGCCTGCGCGCCCCACGACGCGGCGAGCGCCTCCACCGCCGCCGGCCCCTGCTCGGCCGCGGCGCGGAGCTGCGCCGCTGCGGCGTCGGACAGCTCGGGCGCGCGGCCGGCGAGCCAGTCGAGCGCCACGCCCGTCGCCGCGGCGATCTCGCGCGCGAGGCCGAGGTGCGAGAGCAGGTCCGGGCGGTTCGGCAGCACGTCCACCACGATGCGCACGTCGCCGACGCGCATCGCCTCGAGGAACGGCGTCCCCGTCGGCACGCTCACCTCCAGCGGAAGGATGCCGTCGTGCTCCTCGCCCAGCCCGAGCTCGCGCGCCGAGCAGAGCATGCCGTTGGAGGTCTCGCCGCGGATCTTGCGGCGCTCGATCTTCATTCCGTTGGGCATGACGGTGCCGCTGCGCGCGAACGGGTACAGCGTCCCCTGCGTCACGTTCGGCGCGCCGCAGACGACGTCGAGCAGCTCGCCCGAGCCGTCGTCGACCTTGGTGACCCAGAGGTGGTCGGAGTTCGGGTGGCGCCACGCCTCCACCACGCGCGCCACGACGATGTCCGCGAGGTCGGCGCGCAGGCGCTCGACCGCGTCCACCGTCGCGACGCGCTCGGTGATGAGGTCGCGCAGCCGCTCGGGCGTGAGGTCGACCGGGACGAAGTCCTTGAGCCAGTGGTACGAGGCGTTCATTCCTTCGCTCCGCTCGGGACGGGCGCTTCGGCTCCGCTCGGGACAGGTCGCGCGAGCTGTTCGAGGAAGCGGACGTCCGAGTCGTAGAGGAGGCGGATGTCGGGCAGGCCGTAGCGCGTCATCGCGATGCGCGCCGGACCCATGCCGAACGCCCACCCGGTGTAGCGCTCGCTGTCGACGCCGGCCGCCTCGAGCACCGCGGGGTGCACCATGCCGGAGCCGAGGATCTCCACCCAGCCGGTCTGCTTGCAGACGCCGCAGCCGGAGCCCTTGCACGTGCCGCACAGCACGTCCATCTCGGCCGAGGGCTCGGTGAACGGGAAGAAGCTCGGGCGGAAGCGCGTCTTCGTGGCGCCGAAGAACCGGTTGGCGAAGTGCGTGAGCGTCGCCTTGAGGTCGACGAAGCTCACGCCCTCGTCCACGGAGAGCCCCTCGATCTGCGCGAACATCGGCGCGTGCGACGGGTCGAAGAAGTCGCGGCGGTAGACGTTGCCGGGCACGAGGATGCGGATGGGCGGCGCGTAGCGCTGGAGCGAGCGCACCTGCACCGGCGAGGTGTGCGTGCGGAGCAGCGTGCCCTCGCCGAGGTACAGCGTGTCGTGCGCGTCCATCGCCGGGTGGTCCGGCGGGAAGTTCAGCGCGCCGAAGTTGTACCACTCCGTCTCGGCCTCGGGGCCGAGCGCGGTCGTGAAGCCGAGCTCGCGGAAGATCTCGGAGATCTCGTCGATGACGAGCGTGACCGGGTGCACGCCGCCGCGCCACTGGTGCCGCGCGGGCATCGTGAGGTCGGCCGCGTCCTTCGGCGCGGACTCCTGCGCGATGGCGACCGCGCGCGCGTCGAGGGCGGCCTCGAGCCCCTGCTTGGCGCGGTTCACCGCGGCGCCGGCGGCGCGGCGCTGCGCGTCGGGGAGGCCCGGCAGGAGCTTCATGAGCTCCGTGAGCAGCCCGGCCTTGCGCCCGACGTAGCGCACGCGCGCCTCCTCCAGCCGCTCGGCCGTGTCGGCGCGGGCGATGTCCTCGAGGGCGCGCTCGACGAGGCGCTCGACCGCGGCGGCGGGGTCGGCGCTGAACTCGGCGGTCGGTGACGTCATGATCCGGATCGGGTGAGTACGAAGCAAGGCGGCGGCAGCGACGACCCTGGGGTCGCGCTGCCGCCGCATCTTAACGTCGTCGAGCGGAGACTGACTACCGCTCAGGCAGCGTCGTTGGCCGCGCGCGCCCGGTCGGCGAGCGCGGTGAAGGCCTGCGGGTCGTGCACCGCGAGGTCCGCGAGGATCTTGCGGTCCACCTCGACGCCGGCCTTCGAGAGCCCGGCGATGAAGACGCTGTAGCTCATGCCGTTGAGGCGCGCGCCGGCGTTGATGCGCTGGATCCAGAGGCGGCGGAAGTCGCGCTTCTTGTTGCGGCGGTCGCGGTAGGCGTAGCGCCAGCCGCGCTCGACGGTCTCCTTGGCGGCCTTCCACAGCTTGCTGCGGCCGCCGTAGGCGCCGCGGGCCGCCTTCATGATCTGCTTCTTGCGCTTGAGGCGCGTGACGTTGCTCTTGACGCGAGGCATCGGTCGACTCCCTTAGGCCTGCAGCAGGCGCTTGATGTTCTTCGCCTCGCCGTTGGTCGCCACGGTGGTGGGGCGGCGCAGGTTGCGCTTCCGCTTGGGTCCCTTCTTGGTCAGGATGTGGCTCTTGTATGCCTTGAGGCGCCGCACCTTCCCCGTGCCCGTCACGGAGAAGCGCTTCTTGGCGCCCTTGTGGGTTTTCATCTTCGGCATGGTGTCCCTTCTCGGGTTGCGCTCACGCCTTGGGCGTGAGGATCATGGTCATCGACTTGCCTTCCATCTTCGCGTCGCTCTCGACCTTCGCGACGTCCGCGAGGTCCTCCGCGACCCGTGCGACGACGGCGCGGCCGAGCTCGGGGTGCGCGATCTGACGGCCGCGGAACATCAAGGTGACCTTCACCTTGTTGCCCTCCTCGAGGAAGCGCCGCGCGTGGCGGGTCTTCGTCTCGAAGTCGTGGTCGTCCACCCCGGGGCGGAACTTGACTTCCTTGAGCTTGATGACGTGCTGCTTCTTCTTCGCGACCCTCGCCTGCTTCGCCTGCTCGAACTTGTACTTCCCGTAGTCCATGATGCGCACCACGGGCGGGCGGGCCATCGGGGCCACCTCGACGAGGTCGAGCTCCCGCTCCTGCGCGGCCGCGAGCGCTGCGTCGCGCTCCATGATGCCGAGCTGCGCGCCGTCAGGGCCGATGACGCGGAGCGGGCTGATGCGGATCTGCGCGTTGACGCGAACGCGCTTGGTCGGGTCCTGGATTGGCGAGCTCTCCGAAAGAAGAAAAAAAACGCGCGGGCCCTGTGATTCAGAGTCCGCGCACGCGCCGGCCGCGCACCACGGTGCGCCGCCGACTCGGCCTGAACTCCTGCAGCACGCCCCGCCGCGCTCGGCGCGGAGTCGGGGGCCAGAGGGTGGAGGCGCCTGCCGGGGCACCCCGCTTACCTGGTTGTGAGGGCGAAAGCTAAGCCGGACAAGGGGATGGCGCAAGCCGGCCCCGGCCCTCGGGCCTCGGCCGCTGACCGCCGATCGTCGGCGGCGCTTCAGCCCTCCGCCTTCAGCCGGTAGCTCTTGCCGTCGTGCTCGATCCGGCCCCAGGCGTTCGTGGCGTCGTGCTCGAAGATGCAGAGCCACCCCTCCGCGGCGGCCCGCGCCAGCACCCGGCGCTTGGTCTCCAGCGTCACCAGCGGCTCCACGTCGTAGCCCATGATCCAGGGGAGCGGCAGGTGGGCCGCCGTCGGGACGAGGTCGGCGAGGAAGATCGCCGTCTCCCCCTCGGACGTGAGGAGCACGCTCTGGTGGTGCGGGGTGTGGCCGGGCGTCGGCAGCAGCCGGATTCCTGGCAGGACGTCGCGCTCCCCTTCCACCAGCTCCATCTGCCCGGTCGCGAGCAGGGGCTCGTAGTTGGCCGGGAAGTAGCTCGCCTGCGTGCGCTCGTTGGCGTTCGCCGCGTAGCGATGCTCGCCCCCCTGCACCACGTAGCGCGCGTTCGGAAAGCTCGCGCGCACCACGCCGTCCGCGTCGCGGTAGGTGTTCCCGCCCGCGTGGTCGAAGTGCAGGTGCGTGTCGATCACGAGGCTGACGTCCTCCGGGGCGAATCCCGCCGCCCGGATGCCGTCCTCGAGCATCGTGCGCCCGCCGGCGCCGGCGTTCTCGATGCCGTAGATGTCCTGGAACTTCTTGTCGTCCTTGTTCCCCGC
>JBJMNJ010000268.1:0-10584 GCA_045804325.1 Gemmatimonadaceae bacterium | reverse complement strand
TCGCGCGGACCCGCGCCGGCGTCGCCACGCTCTCCGACTCCCTCCGCTCCGTCGTCGCCGTCGGTAACGCGCAGCTCGCGCTGATCACGGCGCGCAACAACGTGCGCGTCGCCAGCGCCGCGCTCACCCGGCTCGTTGGATCCCAGACGCCGGTGACCGCCCTCCCCTCGGACACCCTCGACCTGGCGCTCGCGCCGATCGACAGCGGCTCCCTCGCTGGCATGCTCGACGAAGGGCCCCTGGTGCGTCAGGCGGAAGCGCAGCTCGCCTCGGCGCAGGTATCGGTCCGCAGCGCGCGCACACCGTATCTCCCGACGGTCGACCTGACGTACAGCCGCAGCGGCAACGGGTTCGACAAGTACTACGGCATCGGCGGGCAGTCGCTGGCGTACACGAACAACTTCGCCATCCGCCTCGCCTACCCGCTGTTCAACAACTACCAGCGCGAGGACAACCTGAATCGCGCCCGCGTCCAGGCCGAGATCGCCGATGCCTCGGTGCGCGATGCACACCTCGCCGCGCAACAGAACCTCGTCCAGCAGCTCGGCGCCCTGCGCACGGCACAGCAGCGGATCGCGCTCCAACAGGTGTCCGTCGCCGCCGCTACTGAAGACGTCCGCGTCCAGCAGCAGCGGTACACGCTCGGCGCGTCCACGCTCCTCGATCTCCTCACCTCGCAGAGCACGCTCGACGCCGCCCGCTCCGCGCTCATCCAGGCACGCCAGGACTTCCGCGTCGCCCGCGCGCAGCTCGAGGCACTCGTCGGTCGCGAGCTCCAGTGATCTCCTCTCTCCCGTCTCCCGTGCGCCAGCTTCCCACTCTCGCCGCCCTGCTCCTGCTCGCCGCCGCTTGCTCTGGCAAGAAGGACAAGGCGCTGGCCATCGCGACGCAGCCGGTCCAACGGCGCGACATCATCATCGATGCGCAGGCCACCGGCGTGGTCGAGCCGATCAACGTCGTCGAGGTGAAGTCCAAGGCCTCGGGGCAGATCACCAAGATGCCCGTCGAGACGGGCACGCAGGTGAAGTCCGGCGACCTCCTCGTCGAGGTCGAGACGCGCGACGTGAAGAACGCCTACGACCAGGCGCGCGAGGACCTGCGCGCGGCGGAGACGCGCCTCCAGATCTCGACGGCGCAGAAGCAGCGCTCCGACGAGATGTTCAAGTCGCGCATCATCACCGCCCAGGAGCACGAGGCCGCGGCGCTCGACTTCGCGAACTCCCAGGCGGCCGTCGTCCGCGCCCGCACGTCGCTCGACCTCGCGCTGCAGCGCCTCGAGGACGCCACGGTGCGGGCGCCCGTCGCCGGCACCGTCATCGAGAAGACCGTCTCGCTCGGCCAGGTGATCACGTCGGCCACGGGCGCGTTCGGCGGCGGCACGACGCTGCTCAAGATGGCGGACCTGAACCAGGTGCGCGTGCGCGCGCTGTTCAACGAGACCGACATCGGCAACGTGCAGCCCGGGCAGCAGGCGACCGTCACGGTGGACGCCTACCCGGACCGCCCGTTCGTCGGCACGGTCGAGAAGATCGAGCCGCAGGCCGTCGTGCAGCAGAGCGTGACGATGTTCCCCGTGCTCGTGAACCTGCAGAACCGCGAGGGACTGCTGAAGCCGGGCATGAACGGCGAGGTCTCCGTGCTCGTGGACCGCCGCGTGAACGTCGTCGCAGTGCCGAACGAGGCGGTGCGCGGCATCCGCGAGGCCGCGAGCGCGGCCGAGATGCTCGGCCTCGACCCGGACACGGTGCGCGCGCAGCTCGACCGGCAGCGCGCCGCGATGATGGGCGGCATGGACGTGCCGGGCGCCGACACCCCCGCGGGCGTCTCGGTGCCGCAGGCCGGCGCGCTCGGCCAGCCCGTGCGCCAGCAGGCGCGCGGCAGCGTGGACGCGCAGGCGCTCGCGCAGCAGGGCCCGCAGGGCGGCTTCCAGCTCCCCGAGGTCACGGACAAGGACTGCGCGGCGGTAACCGCCGCGTTCCAGAAGAACCCGCAGGCGCAGCAGCAGCTCGACGCGCTGCGCGAGCGGGCGCGCGCGGGCGAGATCGACTTCCAGCAGGTGCGCGCCGAGTCGCAGAAGGTCTACCAGGGTCTCGGCGTGGACGGCCGCGTGGCGATGGCCTGCCGCCGCCGCGGCGGCCAGCAGGGCACGTCCGCGGGCGGCGTGGCGCCCGCCAGCGCCCCCGCCGGGGCGCCCGTGGACGCGCGCCCGCGATCGTCGCGGGGCACCCAGCCCGGCGTCGGCGCGGTGCCGATGGGGAGCACGCGCCGCACGCGCACGCGCCCGGGCCTCGTCTTCGTCGCGAAGGGGACGTCGTACGAGGCGCGCATGGTCCGTCTCGGCGCGAGCAACTGGGACTACACCGAGGTGATCAGCGGGCTGAACGAGGGCGACCGCGTCGCGCTCCTCGCCGCCGCGTCGCTCCAGGCGCAGCGCAACCAGAACAACCAGCGCATGCGCGAGCGCATGGGCGGCGGCGTGCCGGGCATGCAGCAGCAGCCGCAGGGCGGCGGCCGCGCGGGCGGTGCCGGCGGCGCGGGCGGCGCGGGCGGCGGGCCCCCGCGGGGGCAGTAGCATGCTGCTCGGCGAGATCCTCACCGTCGCCCTCGGCGCGCTGCGCGCGAACAAGCTGCGCTCGTTCCTCACGATGCTCGGCATCGTGATCGGCGTGGGCGCGGTGATCGCGATGGTCGCGCTCGGGCGCGGCGCGCAGAAGTCGGTGCAGGAGCGCATCTCGAGCCTCGGCACCACCCTGCTCACCGTCCAGCCGGGCCAGCAGCAGGGCTTCGGCGGCGTGCGCACCACCGAGCAGACGAAGATGACGCCGGAGGACGCGCGCGCCATCGAGGAGCGCGCGGAGTACGTGACGGCCGTGCAGGCCGAGATGTCGCGGCAGCTCCAGATCCAGTACCTCAACCGCAACGCGAACACGCAGATCGTCGGCACCACGGCGAACTACCTGCCGGTGCGCAAGTACGAGCTGGCGGCGGGCCGCATGTTCTCGACGGGGGAAGACCGGGGGCGCCAGCGCGTCGCCGTGCTCGGCCCCGCCGTGCTCGAGGCGCTGGAGATCCAGGACCCGAACGCCCTCCTCGGCGAGCAGGTGCGCATCCGCGGCCTCCAGTTCACCGTCATCGGCGTGCTGAAGAGCAAGGGCGCGGGCGGCGGCTTCGGCAACCCCGACGACCAGGTGCTCATCCCGCTCCAGACGGCGCGCTACCGCGTGATGGGCAGCGACCGCCTGCGCTCCATCAACGTGCTCGCGGAGACGGAGGAGCGGATCCCGTTCGCGATGGCGGAGATCCAGCGCGTGCTGCGGCGCGAGCACCGGCTCCGCGAGGGGCGTCCCGACGACTTCAACATCCGCAACCAGTCGGACTTCCTCGCGACGTTCGCCGAGACGACGCAGGTGTTCACGGGGCTGCTCGCGGGGATCGCCGCCGTGAGCCTCCTCGTCGGCGGCATCGGCATCATGAACATCATGCTGGTGTCGGTCACCGAGCGCACGAAGGAGATCGGCATCCGCAAGGCGCTCGGCGCGACGAAGTGGAACATCCTCCTCCAGTTCCTCATCGAGGCCGTCGTGCTCTGCCTCGCCGGGGGCTTCATCGGCATCCTCCTC
This sequence comes from Gemmatimonadaceae bacterium, assembly GCA_045804325.1. Classification (GTDB taxonomy): domain Bacteria; phylum Gemmatimonadota; class Gemmatimonadetes; order Gemmatimonadales; family Gemmatimonadaceae; genus JBJMNJ01. The sequence goes on along the minus strand of JBJMNJ010000268.1, from coordinate 6,964 downwards.
GGCGCCGGCGGCGCGCTGGCGCTGAAGACGGTCATGAAGTGGAACGCGGACATCTCCACGGCGTCGATCATCCTCGCGTTCGTGTTCTCGGCCGGCGTCGGCGTGCTGTTCGGCGTGTGGCCGGCGCGCCGGGCGGCGAAGCTCGACCCGATCCTGGCGCTGCGGTACGAGTAGGCGACGAGCAAGGAGAGAGGAGAAAGGAGACCAAGCGGTTTCTCCTCTCTCCTTTCTCCTCTCTCCTTTCTCCTTTCCGTCTACGGCTTCCTGACCCTCTCGAGCACGTCCAACGGCACCCGTACGCCGTGCGGCGACATGCTCGCGAGTCGGCGGAAGTGGTCGTAGGCGATCGCTGAGACCTTCTCGATCGCCGCGCCGTTGTCGTCCGCGCCGTAGTTCGTCATGATCGCCACGACGTACGGGCGGTCCGGGAGGCCGACGAGCGCCCACGCGGTGCCCACGCCGTCGAGCGCGCCCGGCTTGAACGCGACGGGCACCTCGGCCGGGATGGGGCGACGCACGGGGTCGTCCTTCGGGAGCTCGAGGATGGCCCGCACGCGCTCGCACGCGCCGCGCGAGAACGGCAGGTCGCACCGGTGCAGGCGCGCCATGAGCGCCGCCGCCTCGGCCGGCGTCGAGACGTTCTCCTCGCCGCGCGCCGACTGCTCGGGGCGGATCATCCGGCGGCGCAGGCGCGTGCGCGGCGCGCCGAGCCGGTCGAGCGTGCGGTTCACCGAGTCCATCGACACCGCGTCGATGAGCATGTTGGTCGCCGTGTTGTCGCTCAGCACGACCATCAGCACCGCGAGGTCCTCGAGCGCGAGCGCCGAGCCGCCGTCGGTCAGGTAGCCCGCGACGCCGCTCCCGCCGGCCTGCGCCGCGCGCGTCACCTCGCGCCGCTCGCGCAGCAGCGCGGGGCGCCGCTCCGCCTGACGAAAGAGCTCGATGAGGACGGGGACCTTGATCGCGCTCCCCTGCGGGAACACGAGGTCGGCGTTGACGCCCGCGGTCCACCCGTCCGACAGGTCGACCACCTGCACGCCGAGCACGCCCCCATACTCGGCGGCGACCGCCTCGAGCTCGCGGCGGAGGTGCGCGCGGAGCAGCTCGCGGTGCTCGGGCTGCGCGCCGAGGGAGGGCGCGAGCGCGAGCCACGCGAGCGCCGCGGAGAGGCAGAGCGGAATGCGCCTGAGGGCGGGCACCGGTCGGGCTCCTGGTCGGGACGCCGGAACATGGCGCGCCGCGCGGCGCGCGGGGAGGGCGCGGGAGAGGCACTTGCGGCAGGACGCTCCGCGCCGCCGGAATTCGGTGCCCGCGCGAGGGGCGCGCGGCGTTAGGTTCCCGGTGGGGGGGCCCCCCCGCGCGCGCCCGACGCCTCCGTCGCGAACCCCACGGCGATGAGCGTCCGCCGCTCCCCGTCGCCGAGCGGCGCCCAGCCGTGCAGCGTCCCGCGCCCGCGCAGGACGACGGCCTCGCCCGGCGCGACGCGGACGCGCACGGCGCCCGCCTCCGGCAGGTGCGCGACGAGCTCCGAGGCGCCCGCCCCGCCCGGCGCGTCGTGCGCCACGACGAGGTGGAAGACCAGCTCCCATCCCGCGCCGTCCACGTGCGTGCGCACGCGCGAGCCCGGGGCGTCGTACTCGTAGAGCGCGCCGTACGTCGGCTCGACGGGCGCGCCGACCGCGCCGGACACCGCCTCGCGGAGCTGGCGACTCGCCGCGAGACGCGCCAGCAGGTCGCCCGCGCCGGCCGTCGCGCGCGCTCCCGTCGCCGGCGGCCCCGAACGCCGCTCGGCCGCCTCGGCCGCGAGCCGGTCGAGCAGGGAGTCCGTGAGGAACGGCAGCCGTCCCAGGGAGACGACCCGGCTCCCGTACAGCCGGTCGGCGGCGAGGACGAGCGCCCGCCATGCCTCCGCCGCGCCGCCCGTCGGCGGGGGCTCGTCGTCGGGCGCGAGCCAGCGCGCCGCCGACCCGATGAGGTCCGCGAGCGCCTCGCGCCACGCGGCGTCCTCCCCAGCGGCCAGCGCGAGCCGGGCGCCGAGCGCGCCGGCGTCCTCCACGTCGCTCGCCTCGGCGACGGCCGCCGCGGCGGCCGTCGCGGCCGGGAGCAGCGCCTCGGACCGGCCCGCGGCGTCGAGCGCCGCGCGGAGGGCTGTCCGCCCGGAGCCGCCGTTCTCGTAGACCATGAGTGACTCCCGTGCCGGGTCGCGGGAATCTACCACCCCAAACTCCACTCAGGAGGCAGCCATGTCGGACGAGCGCGAGGGCTTTCGCAGCCGTGACAACACGGGGCAGGAGACGACGAACGCCAACCAGCAGTCGGCCATCGACGAACTCGATGTGCGGCCCGAGGACGTAGCGAAGGTCAAGGGTGGCCGCATGACCGACCCCTGCGAGGGCGGCGAGTAGCGCTCTTGACGGACGGGGGGGTTGGGGGCAGGATAACGCTCCCTTCACCTCCTCAGGAGGCAGACCATGGCGGACGAGCGCGATGGGTTCGGGCAGGACCAGGGCATCCCGCAGCAGCCGACGAAGCCGCAGCGCGATCAGCAGACGCCGACCGACGACCTCGACGCGAGCGCGGCGGACATCGAGAAGGTGAAGGGCGGGCGCATGGCGTCGTCCGACCCCTGTGAGGGGGGCGAGATCTCCAAGATGTAGTTGCGGCGCGGGACGACACGCACCCCATGCACCTCTGGAGGTGGACGATCGCCGACGAGCGCGACGGATTCATCGAGCAGCAGGGCACGCCGAAGCAGTCGACCCCGCAGCCCGACCGGCAGTCGCAGGTCGACGACCTCGAGCCGAAGGGCGACGACGTGGACAAGGTGAAGGGCGGCGCCTTCATTCGGAGCGACAGCTCGGATCCGCAGGAAGGCGGCGAGCTCACGCGGTAGCCTCTCGCACCGCCGCGAGCACGGAGCGCCGGCACGCCGATCGTGGCGCGCCGGCGCTCACTCGTTAGGGCCGCCCGTGCCGCGGCGCGATCCGCCAGATCTCGCCGTTGTTGTCGTCGGCCACGTACACCGCACCGTCCGGCCCCACCGCCACCCCGCTCGGCCGGAAGCTCCCGCGCGTGCCGCGGCGCCAGCGCGGGCCCTCCGTCGCGAGCGAGTCGTACTCGCCGGTCAGCCGGCCGTCGCGCGCCCGCACGCGCGCCACGAGGTGCCCGCGCTCCGCGAGGGGCCGGTGCCACGAGGAGCCGTGGAACGCGATCAGCGCGGCCCCCGCGAACTCCGCCGGCATCCCGCGCCCGTCGTGGAACGCCATCGCCATCGGCGCCCAGTGCGCGGGGAACGCCACGAGCGGCGCCGGCACGGCCTCGCAGCGCGCGCTGCGCTGCCCCTTGCGCCCGCCGTACGCCGGCGACGGGACCATGCGCCCGAGCGCCGCGTCGTGCATGCAGTACGGCCATCCGTAGTCGCCGCCCCGCTCGAGCCGGAAGAGCGTCTCGGACGGCCGATCCGCCGCGTCGGTCTCCGTATAGCCGGCCGCAGGCCACCACGCGTGCAAGTGGTCGATGTCGTGCGGCACGCCGTGGAGCGCGCCCGCGGCGTCGAGCGCGAGCGCCATGGTGTGCCGCAGTCCCGTCGCGAAGCGCTCCGCGCCCGCCTGCGTCTGCCGCGCGCCGCGCGCGTCGAAGCGCCAGACGCCGCCGTTCGTCTCGAGCTCCGCGCAGGGGTCGGCGCCGCGGAAGTCGCGCCGTGCGTAGTCGCGCTCGCACGCGTTGCTCGGCGCGCCCACGTTCACGTACAGCGCCCCGTCGGCGCCGACGGCGATCGTGCGCGCCTCGTGCTCGGTGGCGGGGAGGCCCGCTACCACGGTGTCGGGCGGCGCGTCGGGCACGAGGTGCCCCGGCGGGATGCGCCAGCGCAGTACCTCCGTCCACGCCGCGAGCCAGAGCGTGTCGCCGCGCAGCGCGAGCCCGTTCGCCGTGGGCGCGTCGAGGCTGTCCCGCACGTCGGCGCGGCCGTCGCTGGTGGTGTCGAGCAGCACGCGTACCGCGCCGCGGCGGTGCCCGCCCGCGAACGTCGTCGCGTATACGACGCCGCGCGGCGAGACCGCGAGGTGGCGCACGGGGCCGAGCCCCGCCGCGAAGCGCGTGGCGCAGAGCCCTGCCGGGACGCGCACGGCAGCGTCGCACCCGCCGTCGCCGCACGCGGCGAGTGCGGCGAGAAGGAGCGGCCCGGCCGCGCGCGCCGCGCGGGTCAACGTCGGTCGAGCGCGAAGACGAACGGCTGCTGAACGATCTGCGACACCTTTCGTCCCCCCGCCTCCGCCGGGATGAAGCGCATGGACGGCAGGCATGACTTCACGGCGGCCGCGAAGAGCTCGTGCGAGGTCTTGAGGACCTTGAAGGTGCTCGCGTCGGCCCTGCCCTCCGCGTCGACGACGAACTGGGCGAGCACCTCGCCCTCCACGTTCGCGCTGCGGAGCATGTCGGGGAAGCGCGGCGCGCACCCGCCCGCGGCGACCACCGGCTTGTCCGCCTGGAATTCGAGGATGGGCATCCCGTCCGCACCCGGGGCCGGGGTCCCGGCCGGCAGCTCGCCCGTGCGACGAGCGCCGCGCGCGAAGTCCTCCGCGCGCGTCTCCGCCGCCGTGGCGTCGATCGGCGGGAGTGCGTCGGGGACGTCGATCGGTGGGACGAGGATCGGTGCCCCAGCCACCGCGTCCGGTGCCACGGGGCCGGTCGGGACGTCGTCGGGGGGGCGCGGCGGCGGCGGGTCCGCGATCTCGGTCACGGGCGGGGTGATGCTCACGACTCGCTCCTCGTGGTCGATGGGCCCCGTTCCCGCAGCGGCCGTCGCCGCCACGGCCAGCACGATGAGGCCTGCGTGTACGACGACGCTGACCACCGCCCCCTTCCCTGCGCGCTCGCGGCGGGCGCGCGACTCCAGCAACGTGCCGAACATGAACCCCTCCGTGGGTCGTGTCGGGCAGACGTTAGGTCGGCGACCTGTCGCGCTCGTGGAGGAAGGATTACGGCTCGCGGAGCCTCTCGTTAGGAAAGGGACGCGGCCGGATTACGGAACGATGAAACGCCCTCGGCCCCCGGCCGTGGAGCAGCCGGGGGCCGAGGGCTTCGTGCGTACGACGGCGTCCCGACGAGGCGCCGGGAGCGCGGTCGAAGGCCGTCGGCTAGCGGTCGTTCGACGCGTCCGACTGCCCCTCGCCGAACTTCTTCTGGACCTTGCCCTTGAGCTCCTCGGCCTTGCCCTTGAACTGCTCGCTCTCGTTGCCGGTGATCCCACCGAGCGCGTTGCGCACGCGGCCCTTCGCCTGGTCCGCCGTCCCCTCGATCTGGTTCTCGGCGCCCTTCGACGCGAGATCGTCGCGATCAGCCATCGTATCCCCCAGCGTGATGCGTAGACGCGCCGCGGACTGCGGCGCCGCTAGGCACAAAGGGCAACGGTTGTGCCCGAGAGCGTACCCAGGATCGGCGGTGAGTCATGGGTCGTGGGCGGCGATCGACGCGTCTGCGAGCAGCGTCCGTGACTGACGACGCGTGACTCCGGACGCTTGCGAAGATATATCGGCCGATATATCGTACTTCCCAAGATATATCGTCCGATATATCGCTACATACGTAACGGAGGGGCAACGCCATGCACTGCGGCGACTTCGATCACCTGCGCCAACGCCTCGAGGCGGCCGGACGGCGCGGCGGATGGGGGGCCTTCGGCCCCGGTGGCGACTTCTTCGGCGGCGGGTGGTGGGGCGGACCCGGCGGCGGCGGGCGCGGCGGCCCCTTCGGCGGCCGGCGGCCCCGCATGTTCGAGCAGGGCGACCTCAAGTACGTCATCCTCCGCCTGCTCGACGAGAAGCCCCGCCACGGCTACGAGATCATCAAGGAGCTCGAGGAGCGCTTCGGCGGCGCCTACTCCCCCAGCCCGGGTACCGTCTACCCCACCCTCACCATGCTCGAGGACCTCGGCTACGCGAGAGCGACGCCCGAGGAGGGCGGCCGGAAGATCTACGAGATTTCCGAGGCGGGCCGCGAGCACCTCCGCGAGCACAAGGGCACGGTCGAGGACATCTTCGACCGCATCGCCCAGTTCGGCGCCGGGTTCTTCGGCGAGGCCATGGGCGAGGTCCACCGGGCCATGGGCGACGTGGCGCGGGCCGTCTACTCCCAGGCGCCCCGCCTCGCCGGAGACTCCGAGCGCCTGAACCGGGTGCGCGACGTCCTCCGGCGCGCCGCGAAGGAGCTCGAGGAGCTCGCCACCCAGCCCAAGGCCGAGCCCCAGAAGTAGCGCGGCCGCGGCCCTCGCTGGCACTCTCCCGGGGGCACCATAGATTACGAGACGGGTCGCGCTCGCTGGCGCGACCCGTTTTTTGCGTTTCGGAGCGGGCGGGCAGCGAGCACTCCGCCCGCTCGTCCCACGACGACCATCCGGTGGCCCCGCTGCCTCACGCATATGGGTAGACGCGACGCGGCCAAGGCCGCCGATGCCGCAGCCCAGGGGACTCCTCGACGTCGCTCCGGCGACGTACCGGCGATCCTCTCCAAGGACGACCCAGTGGATCCCGAGCCAGGTTCCCGAAGCGCCGCCTCCGCGGCGGCCTCCTCACCCGCCGCCGCCCCGTCACCCGCGCCTACGGCCGCCTCGGCCGCGGCGACCCAGCCGCCGGCGTCATCGCCCGCGACGGCCGAGCATCCGACGGCGGAGCCGCACCGCCACCAGAGCGGCCACCACGTCTCGCAGAACCCGAGGGGCCGCGAGCTCGCCTTCCTCTCGCTCACCGCGCTCGGCGTCGTATACGGCGACATCGGCACCAGCCCCCTGTACTCGATCCAGGAGGCCTTCAAGCCGCAGTTCGGGCTCGCGCCGACGCCGGTCAACGTCTTCGGCGTGCTCTCGCTGGTCGTCTGGGCGCTCGTGCTCGTCGTCAGCATCAAGTACGTGTTCTACATCCTGCGGGCGGACAACCGCGGCGAGGGAGGGGTGCTCGCGCTGCTCGCC
>JBJMNJ010000267.1:0-22582 GCA_045804325.1 Gemmatimonadaceae bacterium | reverse complement strand
CTCCACGACCCCTTCTCGTAGGTCGTGCTGAAGCCGCCGACGGCGTCGAAGCGGTGCCGGTCGCCGTACTCGCGCGCCCAGCGCAGCAGGTTGTCGCTCACGAGGTTGCCGTACTCGTTGCCGCTGTTCACGGCGAGGCCGCTGGCGGCGCGGCCCTCGGTCACCGTGCGCGGGTAGTACGTGTTGTACGAGCGGCGGTTGTAGTAGCCGCTCAGGTTCAGGTCGAGGGAGACGCCGGCGCCGAGCGTCGTGACGGCGCGCAGGCCGCCGAGGGCGTTCGACTGCTGGTCGTTCTCGCTCACCTCGTCCGTGTAGCGGAGCGGGTTCGCGCCGTAGGTGTTGAACGTCTCGGCGTTCTCGGTGCGCGGGTCGGCCTGCGTCGTGTCGCGCCACGCGAACGGCACGTAGGTGAGCGCCTGGCGCACGATGCCGATGGCGCGGTAGCCGTTGATCGTCGAGGTGCGCACCATGTCGTTCAGCGACCGCGTCACCGCCAGGTTGTTCGAGATGCGCAGGCGCGACGTGACGTTGCGGTCGAGGTTCAGCCGCAGGCCGCCGCGGCGGTACTCCGAGCCCGTGATGACGCCGTCCTGGTCGAGGACGTTGGCGGACACCAGGTAGCTGCCGTTGTCGTCGCCGCCCGCGAAGCTCAGCGTCGCGTCGCGGAGCGGGGCGTTCTGGAAGATCAGGTCCTGCCAGTTGACCCCGGCGCCCTGGACCTTCCGGATGGAGTCGGGCGTGAGCGAGCCCGGGCGGTCGCCGTAGGGGCGCGAGCCCGTGCCGAACGCGTTGACGAACGCCGCGTTCACGTAGCTGGCGAACTCGTACGCGTTGAGGACCGGGATCTCCTTCACGACGCTCTGCATGCCCTGGGCGTAGTTCAGCGAGAACTCGCCGCCGCGGCCGCGCTGCCCCTTCTTGGTCGTGATGATGACGACGCCGTTGGCGCCGCGGCTGCCGTAGATCGCGGTGGCCGAGGCGTCCTTGAGGACGTCGATCGACTCGATGTCCGACGGCGCGATCGAGGCGAGCGGGTTCGTCTCGGTGAGCGAGTTGAGGTTCTCCTCGCTCGTGGCGCCGTAGGTGCGCTTGCTGATGCCGCCGCCGACGACGACGCCGTCGATGACGTAGAGCGGCTGCGCGCTGCCCGGGTTCATCGAGTTGGTGCCGCGCACCTGCACGCGGATGCCGGCGCCCGGCGCGGCGTCGCCCTGCGTGACCTGCACGCCGGCCACCTTGCCCTGGAGCCCCTGGTCGAGGCTGGTCACGACCGTGGTCGCGAGCTCGTTGGCCGAGACCGAGGCGACCGCGCCGGTCACGTCGCTGCGGCGCTGCTCGCCGTAGCCGACCGAGACGATCTCCTGGAGCCGCACCGCCGCCTGCGTCAGCGCGAAGCGCACGGTGGTGGGCTGGCCGGCGGCGACGGTGACCAGCCGCTCGCCGGGGGTGTAGCCGATGATGGCGACGCGCACGCGCTGCGGCCCGGCGGGCACGTTGGTCAGCGTGAACGAGCCGTCGTCGCGCGTGTAGGTGTCGCGTGCCACGTTCAGCACGCTGACGCGGACCTGCGGGAGCGGGCGCTGGGTGGCCGAGTCGACCACCGTGCCCGTGACGCTGCCGGTCGTGCCCTGCGCGCCGGCGTTGGCGCCGGCGAGGGCCAACCCGAGCAGCGCGGACGCGATGGCCGCGGAGAGACGAAGTCTCATGTGATGCTTCCTCCGGACGGATGAGAGCGAGCGGGAGCGGTGCAGTGACGGACGGAACGTGAGCGTGAGGTCAGGCTCCTCGAGGTGAGGCGCGGGGCGGCGGCAGCGCCCGGCGCTGGCAGGCGGTGCGTCGTCGCCGCCCGGTCCGGGCGCGGTGGGGGCGCGTCCGCGTCACCACTCGTCGGTCCGGAAGGGGGCGGCGGGCAGGCCGGCCCGGTTGTAGAGATTCGCCGTGCTCGGGTTGTTGCCCCACGCGTAGCGCACGGCGACGGGGTTCGGGACGCGGTCGCTCCACACGACCACCCGGTTCCCCTCGATCCTCGCGTCGGCCCAGACGAAGCGGAGGTCGGGGCCGGCGATGGCGAAGCCCTTCAGGGCGCCGGCAGGCGCGGGGGCAGCACCGGTGGCGGGCTCGCCTTCCGCGCCAGCATCGGGGCGGCGACCCACCACGAGGCCGCCACCGACGCCGTCGAAGTCGAGGACGACGCGACCGCCCTCGACGCGGTGACTCCGGTATGCCGGCCCGGAGGCGACGAGCGCGTGCTCGCCGTGGGCCACCCGGCGCGCGGCGAGGGCGAGGCGGCGCCCCACCTCCTGCTTGTTGCGCGGGTGGATGTCACCGGCCTCGCCGACGTCGATGGCGATGGCCTCGCCGGTGCTCGGGAGCGCCAGCGCCCGATGCTGCGCCTCGCGCAGCAGCGCCCAGCCCGCGGACGCGTGGTCGCTCGCGGGCTCGGCGTCGGCCTTCTGGTAGTTCGCCAGCGACACCCACAAGAACGGGAAGTCGCCGACGCCCCAGCGCCGCCGCCAGTCGGTGATCATGTCCGCGAACTGCTTCCGGTAGGCGATCGCGCCCTCCGGGTAGGCGTTCGACTCGCCCTGGTACCAGATCGCGCCCTTGATCGGGTACGGCAGGAGAGGGTGGATCATCTTGTTGTAGAGGAGCGTCGGGACCTGGTTCTTCTGTCCCTCGACATCCTCTCGCACCCGGGCGACGCGGAACTTCCAGGCGGCCGGGAGGGGCCGGCGCACGCCGCCGACCTCGAGGAACACCTGCGACGGGTCCCCCGCGATCCCCCCGCCCCCCTGGAAGTCCTCCACGCGCACGGCGACGACGTTTCGCCCCGGACGGAGGGCGGCCGCCGGGACGGCATATGCTCGTGGAACGTTCCAACCGTTGTCAAGACGGCCGACCTCCACGCCGTTCACCCAGCTCACGTCCGAGTCGTCGATCTGCCCCAGCCCGAGCCGCACCCCCTGCGCGGCCTCCGCCGGGGTCAGCTCGAACGACGTCCGGTACCACGCCACCCCGTCGAGCCCCTCCCAGCCGGCCGGCTCCCACTGCCCCGGCACCGCGATGGTCGCCCACGCGGCGTCGTCGAGCGCCGGGTCCGCCCAGAGCGCCTGCCCGTTCACCAGCCCGGCGTCCGCCTTCGGGAGCTCGCCGCCGAGCCGCTCGCGCAGCCGGTCGAGCGTCCGCTGCTGCGCCGCGCGCTCCTCGGCCTTCACCGAGTCCCACCGCGCCTGGTCGAAGCCGAGGGCCTCGCTGCTCATCCAGGGCTCGATGCGGCTGCCGCCCCAGGTGGTGTTGATGATGCCGATGGGGACGCCGGCGGCCGCCGTCTTCCGGAGCTCGCGGGCGAAGAAGTAGCCGATCGCGGTGAACTCGCCGACGGTCCTGGGGTCCGCGGCCACCCACGCGCCCCCGGCCAGCTCCCCCGACGGCTCCTCGGCCCACGACTGCGGCACCTTGAAGTGGCGGATCCCGCGGTCGGTGGCCGCGGCGGTCTCGCGGGGCGCGTCGTTCGCGTTCGCGACGGTCCACTCCATGTTGGACTGCCCCGAAGCCACCCACACGTCGCCGACGAGGATGTCGCGCACGCGGAGCTGCTCGCCGCGGGCGGCGATGGTCATCTCGTGGGGGCCGCCCGCACGCATGGAGGGGAGGGTCACGCGCCAGGCGCCGGCGGCGTCCGCGCGCGTCGCGTGGCGGCGGCCGTCGAACGTGACGACGACGGAGTCGCCCGGCGCCGCCGCTCCCCACACGGGGACGGATGCGCCGCGCTGCATCACCATGCCGTCGCCCACGAGCCGCGACGTGCGCAGCTGCGCGCGGGCGCTCCCGGTGGGGAGGGCCGGCGCGAGCGCCGCGAGCGCCGCGAGGGCGAGCATCATCGACCGACCGTGCATTCAGACGGGGGAGCGGAGGCGGAGTCTCGTTCCCGACCCGCGGGGTCGCGGGCCGTCGGGCCTGACGGGTCCAACGGTCGTACCGGACGGGTGGTGTCTGGGAAGCGGCGCAGGCGTCCGGCGAGGCGGGCAATGCCGCATTGCCGGGCGCGTGTGCAAAATCGATCCGGCGAGCGGCGCCGGCGGACGAGCAGCGAGAGAGGTGCTGCGACCCCGACGACGTCCGCCTCGCGAACAAGGTAGCGCCGGCCCTCGGTCGCAGGCGCGAGGGGAGCGGGGTCGGACGTGTCGGGCATTTCCGGAAACAGCGCGCGTCGGACCAGTCCCGATCCGAGCGAGCCGAATCTGACGCGGAAAGATTTATTCGTCAAGTTGATTTACAAAATTCTCTCGACTCGCCATTATGGCCTCGGACTATGGCTCCGGATGCTCCGGGACCTCGACGGTTCCGGTAGCTGCCCCGAGCTCGACCACCTCGACCGGGCTCCGTCATGCTCACGGGCAGCAACCTCGTCCACACGAGGGAGTTCAACCTCCGGATCGTCCACGAGGTCATCCGACTGCACGGCCCGCTGTCCCGGGCCGAGGTCGCGCGGCACACGGCGCTCACGGGGCAGACGGTCTCGAACCTCGTGAAGGAGCTCGTCGAGCTCGGCCTCGTGACCGAGGGGGAGCGCGTCCTGAGCGGCGGGCGCGGCGCCCCGGGCACCCTCCTCGCGCTCAACCCGGACGGCTGCTACGCCATAGGCCTCGACTTCAACCGCGACCACCTCACCGGCGTCCTCGTGGACCTCGCCGGGACGGTGCGCCAGCGCGCGTCGATCGAGTTCGAGCTCCCCACGCCCGACCAGGCGCTCGACCTCATGTCCGAGATGGTGGACGCGCTCATCGCGCGGCAGGGCCTCGAGCGCGAGCAGGTCTGCGGCGTCGGGATCGGCATCCCCGGCCCCATGTACCAGGCCGACGGGGGCGTGGGCTACGTGGTGAACCCGAAGATGTTCCCGGGCTGGCACAAGGTCCCGCTGGCCGACTGGCTCCGCGAGCGCCTCGACCTGCCCGTGCTCCTCGAGAACAACGCGACCGCGGCCGCCGTCGGCGAGCGGTGGTACGGCGAGGGGCGGCGGATCGGCACCTTCTTCTACCTCTTCTTCGGCAGCGGGCTGGGCGGTGCGATCGTGATCAACGGCCGCCCGTACGAGGGCGCCACGGGCAACGCGGGCGAGGTGGGCTACCTCCCCGCGACGCTCGCCGGCGCGCCCGACGCCGACGGCGCGAGCGACGACCGTCCGCACGTCGGCCTGCACTTCAACCTCCCGCGCCTCTACGACGCGCTGCGCGCCGACGGGGCCGATGCGCGCTCGCCCGAGGACCTCGAGCGGCTGCTGGCCGAGGGGCACCCGCGCATCGTCGCGTGGCTGGACGAGGCCTCCGACTACCTCACGGGCATCGTGCTCGCGGTGGAGTACATCGTGGACCCCGAGGCGATCTTCTTCGGCGGCCGCCTCCCCGACGGCCTGCTCGACGCGTTCATGGCGCGCGTGGCGGAGCGGCTCCCCGCGCGCCGCGTCACCGAGAAGGCGGTGGCGCCGCGGCTGCTGCGGGGGACGGTCGGCGCCGACGCCGCCGCGCTCGGCGTGGCCACCCTGCCCGTCTACCAGTTCTTCGCCCCCGCCCCGCAGGTGCTGCTCAAGCAGCGCACGCGCCGCCCCGGCGGCGGGCTGCTCGTCCGGCGCGCGGCCGCCCGTTAGGCGCCGGCGCTCACCCTCCCGGAGTCTCCATGCGGCATTCGGTTCGCGCAGTCCTGCTCCCGCTCCTCGTCCCCTCCCTCGTGCTCCTCGCGCCGGGGTGCGGCTCGCGGCCCGCCTCGGGCCCCACGCCGCGCGCCACGCGCCGCAACTTCGACGTCATCACGCGCGAGGAGATCGAGCAGCGCGCGTGGTCGAGCGTCTTCGACCTCGTCAGCACGCTGCGCCCGCAGTGGATCCGCCAGCGCGGCCCCGACTCGTTCACCGGGCAGGCGACGCCGGTGCAGGCCTACCTCGACAACACGCGGCTCGCGGGCATCGCCGCGCTCGCCAGCATCTCGACCGCCGGCCTCCACTCGGTGGAGTACCTCGACGGCGTCGAGGCGACGGCGCGCTGGGGGCTCGACCACGGCCAGGGCGCCATCGTGCTGCGCACGCGGGCGCAGTGACGGCGCGCGGCGCGTAGCGCGCCGAGGCCCGTCGCGATGTGGGTCGCCTTCGCGCTCGTGTCGGCGCTCAGCGCCGCCGGCACCACGCTCATGCTGAAGCAGGCGGTCGCGCGCGGCGGCGCCGTGGAGTCCACGGTGGCGTTCCGCGCCGTGGCGGGGCTGCTGCTCGCGGCGCTGACGCTCGCGGTGGGACCCTGGCCCGCGCCCACGCCCGTCTACTGGCGCACCGCCGCGCTGGTGATCCCGCCCGAGGTGGCGGGGATGGTGTGCCTCACGCTCGCGCTCCGCGCCGGCGACCTCTCGCTCGTGCAGCCCCTGCTCGGCACGCTGCCGCTCTTCGTCACCATCGTCGCCACCGTCCTCCTCGGCGAGAGGCCCACGCTCCCGGCCGCGGCGGGCATCGTGCTCGTCACGCTCGGCGTCTACGCGGTGGGGCTGCGCGCGGGCGCGTCGCCGCTGGAGCCGCTGCGCGCGCTGGTGCGCTCGCGCGCGGGCTGGTACGCCCTCGCGGCGTCCGCCGCGTGGAGCCTCGCGACGGTGCTGCACAAGGTCGGCATCCGCGAGGTGGGGCCGTTCGCGTGGGCGGTGACGCTCACGCTCGGCAGCGCCCTGGCCCTCGCGATGGCGCTGCCGGTGCTCTGGGGCACGGGACGGCTGCGCCTGCCGGGGCGCGACGTGCCGTGGCTGCGTCTGGTCGCCGCGGCGGGGGCGTGCTTTGCCGTACAGCAGGTAGGGCTTCACCTCTCGCTGCGACAGGCGCGGGCGGGCTACGTCATCGCGCTCACCGCGACGAGCACGCTCGCCGCCACGGCCTTCGGCGTCGTCGTGCTCGGCGAGCGGAGCGCGCCGCGCGCGCGCGTGGCCGCGAGCCTCCTCGTGAGCGCCGGCGCCGCGATCATCGCGCTGGCGGGCTGACGGCGGATGAGAGACGTCTCACGACGAGGCGAGAAGGGAGAGCACCTGCAACGGCTTCGACAGGATGAACAGGATGACGAAGATGGGCGCATCCGTTTTGACATCCTGTTCATCCTGTCAGATTGCTCATGCAGCTGTCTTCTCCCCGTGAACCCGCCGCGCCCCGTCTCCCTCGAATGACCACCGCACTCGCCAGGCTCGCCCCCGTCGTCCTGCTCCTCGCCAGCGCCTGCGCGACCGGCAGCGCGTCGCCGCAGACCCCCGCCGCGCACGGCGGGATGCCGGAAGCCGAGCGGCTGGCGCTCGCCGCCGAGCTGCGGCGGAGCTGGCGGGAGGAGCTCCTCGCGCCGTGGTACCCGCGCGCCGTCGACCGCGAGATGGGCGGCTTTCTCAGTCAGTTCGACGCCGACTGGAGGCCGACCGGGGCGCAGGACAAGATGATCGTGAGCCAGTCGCGCCACGTGTGGACGAACGCGCGCGCGGCGCTCTTCTTCGGCGACACCGCGGCCTTCTTCAACGCGCGCCACGGCTACCACTTCCTGCGCGACCGCATGTGGGACCGCGAGCAGGGGGGCTTCTACTGGCTCGTCTCGCGCGACGGCACGCCGAAGCCGGAGGCGGACGGGCGCATCGTGAAGCAGGCGTACGGGACCGCGTTCGGCATCTACGCGCTCGCCGGCTGGTACGACGCCTCGCGCGACCCCGAGGCGCTGCGGCTCGCGCAGCAGGCGTTCCGCTGGCTCGACGCGCACGCGCACGACTCGGTGTACGGCGGCTACTTCAACTACGTGGAGCGCGACGGCACGCCGATGCGCGCCGGGTACCACGGCGACCCGCCGAAGGACCAGAACTCGAGCATCCACATCCTCGAGGCGTTCGCGGAGCTCCTCCCGCACTGGCCCGACCCCGTGCTGCGCGCGCGCACGGAGGAGATGCTCGCGCTCATCCGCGACCGCATCCGCGTGGACCCGGGCTACCTCACGCTCTTCCACACCGCGGACTGGCGCCCCGTCTCGTGGCGCGACTCCACCGAGGAGCGGCGGCGGGCCGACCACTTCTTCCTCGACCACGTCTCCTTCGGCCACGACGTGGAGACCGCCTACCTGATGCTCGAGGCCTCGCACGTGCTCGGCCACGCAGGCGACGAGGCGACGCACCGCGCGGCGAAGCAGATGGTGGACCACGCACTCCGCCACGGGTGGGACGCGCGCGCGGGCGGGTTCGTCGAGGCGGGCTACTACTACCCGGGACGCCCGGGGCTCACGGTGGTGGACAGCACGAAGAACTGGTGGGCGCAGGCGGAGGGGCTCAACACGCTGCTCCTCATGGCCGACCTCTACCCCTCGGACCCGATGCGCTACGCCGAGCGCTTTCGCCAGCAGTGGGCGTACGTGAAGGCCAACCTCATCGACCACGAGCGCGGCGGCTGGTACGCCGGGGGCCTCGACAGGCAGCCGCAGATGCGGCAGGCGGACAAGGGCCACATCTGGAAGGCGACGTACCACGAGTCGCGGTCGTACATGAACGTGATACGGCGGCTGGAAGGCCGCGGTGTTCCACCCGTCAACCACTGACGATGCCCTCGGCCGAGGGCCGAGGGCCGAGGGCCGAGGGCCGAGGACACTCTCGATGCGAGTCACCGCACTTCTCTCCATCGTCACGCCGCTGGCGGTAGCCGCCCAGGCGCCGGACGCCTTCCGCCTCACCGACCGCGAGTACTTCCGCCGCGGCGGCGTGGACGTCATGGCGTTCCAGGACTTCTACCCCGACGGGCACCAGGGGGGCGTCACCGTCGTGCAGCACGGCGTGCGCCTCGCGGCCAACGGCGACCTGCGCCTCGAGCCCTCGCCGGGGCAGTGGTCGCCCCTCCCGCAGCGCGACCGGCGCGAGGTGAGCCGCGCGCGCGGCGAGATCGTCACGTGGCTCTCCTACCCCGACACGAGCCGGGACCGCCACGGCTTCAACCCCATCGTCTACCCGGACCTGAAGCTCGCGTACCAGGTCCGCGTGCGGGCCGAGGGGGACGCGGTGCGCGTCACCGTGGACCTCGACCGGCCGCTGCCTGACGAGTGGGTGGGGCGCGTGGGCTTCAACCTCGAGCTCTACCCCGGCGACTACTTCGGCCGGAGCTGGACGCTCGGGAGCGGGTCGGGGACGTTCCCGCGCCAGCCCAACGGGCCGACGGAGCGCGACCCCGCGCAGGCAGCGAACCCGGGCCGCGCGCCGATGGACGCCGCGCGCCCGCTCCCGTGGGCGCGCGGGCCCAGGCTCGTGCTCGCGGCCGAGGAGCCGGCGATGCGCATGACGATCGAGAGCGAGCGCGAGCCGCTGGAGCTCTACGACGGCCGCGTGCAGCACAACAACGGGTGGTTCATCGTGCGCAGCCCCGCCGCCGCAGGGCAGACGCGGGTCGTGAGCTGGCTCATCCGCCCGCACGCGATCCCCGGGTGGAAGGAGCCGCCCGTCGTGCAGGTGTCGCAGGTGGGCTACCACCCGCGCCAGGCGAAGGTGGCGCTCGTGCAGCTCGACGAGACCGACGCGGGCGCCGGGGCCGCACGTCTCCTTCGCGTGGCGGACGACGGCACGCTGGAGACGGCGCGCACCGCGGTGCCGGCGCGCTGGGGCACCTTCCTCCGCTACGCGTACCGCCGCTTCGACTTCAGCGACGTCGTGCGCCCCGGCGTGTACGTCGTCGAGTACCGCGGGGCGCGCACGCACCCGTTCCGCATCGCCGAGGACGTGTACCGGCGCGACGTGTGGCAGCCGACGCTCGAGCACTTCCTGCCGGCGCAGATGTGCCACGTGCGCGTCGAGGAGCAGTACCGCGTCTGGCACGGGGTGGACCACCTCGACGACGGCATCATGGCGCCGCTCGACACGAACCACTTCGACGGCTACGCGCAGGGCCCGTCGCACCACGGCGCGCGCCTCGGACCGGGCGAGCGCGTGCCCGGCCTCGACGTGGGCGGCTGGCACGACGCGGGGGACGACGACCTGCGCATCGAGAGCCAGGCGGACGAGGTGTACGTGCTCGCGTCGATGTACGAGCTGTTCGGCCTGCGCCACGACAACACGACGGTGGACCAGGCGCGGCGGCTCGTGCGCATCCACCAGCCGGACGGCAAGCCGGACCTCCTCCAGCAGACCGAGCACGGCCTCCTCAACATCCTCGGCGGCTACCGCGCCATGGGGCGGCTCTACCGCGGCGTGATCGTCCCGACGCTGAAGCAGTACGTGCTCCAGGGCGACCCGGCGAACTACTCCGACAACCTGCGCTTCGACCCGTCGCTCGCGCCCGGCACCAGAACGGCCACCACGTCCGCCGTCCCGGACGACCGGCTCGTCTTCACCGAGCGGAACCCGGGCCACGAGTACGCGGGCATCTCCGCGCTCGCCATCGCCGGACGCGTGCTGCGCGAGTACGACCCGGCGCTCGCGCGCGAGAGCGCCGCGGCGGCGGCGGCCCTGTGGTCGCAGCCCAGGGACACGCTGCAGGCGATGAACGAGCGCGTGCGCGCCGCGACGGAGCTCTTCCTCACCACCGGCAGGCCCGAGTACCGAGACGCGCTGCTCGCCATGCGCGAATACGTGGTGTCGCACGCCGGCTCGACGGCGTGGGTGGTGGGCCGCGCGCTCCCGCGGCTCGGCGACGCGGCGTTCACGCGCGCGGTGCACGACGCCGTGGCGGCGCACTTCGCCGGGGTGCGGGCCGCGCAGCGGAAGACGCCCTACGGCGTGCCCTACGAGCCGGTGATCTGGGGCGCGGGCTGGGGGATCCAGCGCTTCGGCGTGGACCAGTACTACCTGCACCGCGCCTTCCCCGACGTCGTGAGCGCCGAGTACATGCTCAACGCGCTGAACTTCATCCTGGGCGTGCACCCGGGGCGAAACCCGGCGTCGTTCGCGTCGGGCGTCGGCGCGCGCTCGATGACGACGGCTTACGGCTTCAACCGCGCGGACTGGTCGTACATCCCGGGCGGCGTGGTGTCGGGGACGGCGCTCATCCGCCCGGACCTGCCCGAGCTCAAGGACTTCCCCTTCCTCTGGCAGCAGGCGGAGTACGTGATGGGCGGCGGGGCGACGCACTTCATGTTCCTGGTGCTCGCCGCGGACCAGGTGCTCTCGCAGATGAGATGACGGTTACGGTGCGCGCCGTTGTGACGCACGTCACCGCGCGGGTGCCGCAATTTGCGATGTTCCGGCCGCCGTAGACGGATCCGTAGACAGATGGTGCGGCACGATCGTCGCAGGCGCGGTGACGGTTCATTTGAACAGCAGTCGCACGGTTACACGGCGGCGGGAGGAACGCCCCCCGGCGCCGAACACGGCAGGATCGCGACCTCTCGCGAGGTGTGCGACAAGGGCAAACCCGGCGAAAGTCGGCGACGCAAAGCTACGAGGCTACCGCGCACCCTGCACCACGGTGCGCCACGCCAGTCGAGCCGCCGAACCACTTTCAAAGGAGGAGCAGTCATGCGCATTCTCCGCATGCCACCGGCGATTCTCGCGTGCATCGCGATCGCCTGTGCTCCGGCAGCCGACCGCCTCGCACCCGGCGGCGACGTACCCGTCGCGACGATCTCGGTCGCGATCAGCGCGTCGGCGATCGGCGTCGGCCAGCAGGCGCAGGCCACCGCGACGCTGCGCGACGCGGACGGCAATGTCCTCGGCGGACGCGGCGTGACCTGGGCGAGCACCGACGCGAACGTGGCCACCGTGTCCCAGAACGGGTCCGTCACGGGCGTCGCCTCGGGCAGCACCACGATCACCGCCGCGAGCGACGGGCAGACCGGCTCCACCGCGCTGACGGTGTCGGCCTCGCCCCCGCCGCCTCCCCCGCCCCCGCCGCCGCCGCCGCAGGGCTCCGTCGACGGCATCTGGGAGAGTCCCGCGGAGATTCGGGCGCTGCCGACATCGGGCCCCGCGTGGGACAACGTGAAGAAGGCGGCCGACAGCGACCTCTCCGGTGGCGAGCTCGGCGTGCGCGACGACCACAACGTGCGCACGATGGCCGCAGGGCTGGTGGCGCTCCGGCTCGACAGCGACACGTACCGCGCGAAGGTGCGCGAGTCGCTGCGGGGGCTGATGGCGAATCCCATCTACAGCGGCGACCCGCTGGCCAACCTCCGCCGGCTCGGCACCTACGCGATCGCCGCCCAGCTGGCGCAGATCAGGACGTTCGATCCCACGTTCGACCAGCAGTTCCGCACCTGGCTCGACCAGGCGCGCAAGCACCCGATGGACGGCGAGACCGTCGCCGAGTACCACGAGCGCCGCCCCAACAACTGGGGCACGCACGCCGGCGTCGCGCGCATCGCTTCGGCCCTCTACCTCGGCGACCAGGCCGAGGTCGCGCGCGCGGCCTACGTGTTCCGGGGCTGGCTCGGGGACCGCACCGCCTACACGGGCTTCAGCTACGGCGACGCGTGGTGGCAGGCCGACCCGTCGAAGCTGGTGGGGATCAACCCCGTGGGCGCGACCAAGGATGGGCACAACATCGACGGCGTGCTGCCGGAAGAGATGCGTCGCTCGGGCGGCTTCACCTGGCCGCCGCCCAAGGAGAACTACGTCTACACCGCGCTCGAGGGCGCGCTCGGCGAGGCGATCCTCCTGTCGCGCCAGGGCTACGACGTGTGGAACTGGTCGGACCGCGCGCTCCTGCGCTCCTACGTCTGGCTCAACGGACAGGCCAACTATCCGGCCGAGGGGAACGACGGCTGGCAGCCGGTGATCATCAACAAGATCTACGGCACGAGCTTCCCCGTGCCCGGCAGCATCTCCCCCGGCAAGAACATCGGCTGGGCAGAGTGGACCCATCAGCAGTAGGGCGGAAGTCGGCGAGACGTAGCTGACGTCACCGCACGGGTGGATCGACCTCCGGAAGCGCAGGCTCGCTTCCGGAGGTCGATTCTCTTTTTTGCGGCCTCGACGTCCGGCGGCTCCCGACTTCCCTGCCGCGCGACAACCGTGGAGATTCTTCGCTTCGCCCCAGGATGACCATGGATCGCTCAGGATGACAAAGCTCCTCTTCGCCCCGCTGCTGCTCCTCGCCTCGGCCGCGCTCGCCCAGGACGCCCGCCTCGCCCCCAGCCTCGGCGACCCCGTCGACGTGGCCGACGACTTCGTGCGGCCCGAGGGCGTGCTGTTCGCGGCGGCGCGCGCGACCGCCCTCGACCCCGCGACGGGGCGCGGCACGCTCGTGTGGGAGCGCTACACGCGGCGGCCCGGGCTCAACTTCAACAAGCTCGATCGCGGCTTCGCGCGCGGCGACGCGACCGAGTTCCCCGGCACCGAGTACGACCGCGACCCGGCGCTGCCGTTCGAGATCTCGTTCCCGAGCCCGCGCGCCGTGCGCATCCGGGTCTCCTCGCGCGCCGTGCCGCTCGACGCCGGGCGCGACACGGCCTCGCTCATGCTCGCCGGACCCGTGCCGCGCGACCGGTCGTGGCAGGTGGCGCGCACGGACAGCGCGGTGACGTGGACGAGCGCGCACGGCCGCGTGCGGATGCAGCTGGCCCCGTGGTCGCTCGAGCTCTACGACGCGCGCGGCCGCCTCCTCACCAGCACGCAGCGGCTCGGCCAGCCGAACTCCTTCACGCCGTACGTCCCCTTCTCCTTCGTCCGCCGGCCGCGCGACGTGGGGCGCACGATGGCCGCGACCTGGTCGCTGGCGCCCGACGAGAAGGTGTTCGGCTTCGGCGAGTCGTTCACGCGGCTCGACAAGCGCGGGCAGCGCATCGTGGCCGTGGTGCGCGACGCCATGGGGGCGCAGAGCCGCTTCCAGTACAAGGCGATCCCGTTCTTCCTCAGCAGCGCCGGCTACGGGATGTTCGTGCACACGAGCGCGCCCGTGACGTTCGACGTCGGCGCGGACTTCGACGGGCACCACACGATCTACTCGGGCGACGAGCTCCTCGACCTGTTCGTGTTCTTCGGC
The DNA here is from genome assembly GCA_045804325.1 of Gemmatimonadaceae bacterium. GTDB lineage: Bacteria > Gemmatimonadota > Gemmatimonadetes > Gemmatimonadales > Gemmatimonadaceae > JBJMNJ01. The sequence continues at coordinate 8,640 of JBJMNJ010000267.1, read as the reverse complement.
GAGCCCAAGGACGTGGTGTCGGAGTACACGGCGATCACGGGCCGCAGCCCCGTGCCGCCGCTCTGGAGCTTCGGGCTCTGGATGAGCCGCATCACGTACAAGTCGGCGGCGGAGGCGCGCGACGTGGCGGCGAAGCTGCGCCAGTACCGCATCCCCGCGGACGTGCTGCACCTCGACACCGGCTGGTTCGAGACCGACTGGCGCCCCGACTTCCGCTTCTCCGCGAGCCGCTTCAGCGATCCGGCGGGGATGCTGCGCGACCTGCGCGCGCAGGGCTTCCGCGTGAGCCTCTGGCAGTACACGTACCTCACGCCGAAGAACCCGCTGTGGCAGGAGGCGGTGGCGAAGGGCTACGCCGTGAAGGACGCCGGCGGGCGCCTGCCGGCCGAGGACGCGGTGCTGGACTTCTCGAACCCGGGCGCGGCGGCGTGGTACCGCGCCAAGATCGACAGCCTGCTGAAGCTCGGCGTGAGCGCCATCAAGGCGGACTTCGGCGAGAATGCGCCCATGGACGGCCTGTACGCGTCGGGGCGCACCGGCTGGTACGAGCACAACCTCTACCCGCTGCGCTACAACGACCTCGTCTGGCGCGCGACGAAGGAGCGCACTGGCGACGGGATCATCTGGGCGCGCAGCGCGTGGGCCGGGAGCCAGCGCTACCCGCTCCACTGGGGCGGCGACGCCGAGAACACCAACTCGGCCATGGCCGCCGAGCTGCGGGCGGGGCTGTCGATGGGGCTCTCGGGCTTCACGTACTGGAGCCACGACGTGGGCGGCTTCGTGGAGCGCGCGCCGCGCGACCTCTACCGCCGCTGGCTCGCCTTCGGCGTGCTGACGAGCCACACGCGCACGCACGGCGCGCCGCCGCGCGAGCCGTGGGAGTACGACGAGGCGTTCGTCGTCGACTTCCGGCGCGCGGTGGAGCTCAAGTACGCGCTGATGCCGTACATCTGGGCGCAGTCGCGCGCGTCGAGCGAGCGCGGCTGGCCGATGCTGCGCGCGCTGTTCTTCGAGCACCCGGAGGACCCGACGAGCTGGCTCGTCGAGGACGAGTACATGTTCGGCTCGGACCTGCTCGTCGCGCCGCTGTTCGAGAATGGAGCGCCGGCGCGGCAGGTCTACCTGCCGCCCGGACAATGGTACGACTACCAGACCGGCCGCGCCTACGAGGGCGCGCGCTGGCACACCATCGCCGCGGGCGAGATCCCGATCGTGCTGCTCGCGCGCGGCGGCGCGGCCATCCCGCACGTGGCCATCGCGCAGCACACGGGCGCGATCGACTGGAAGAACATCGAGCTGCGCGCGTTCGGCGCGGACGCCGCCGCGGGTCTCGTCGCGCTCCCGGACGGGCCGGTGCGCGAGGTACGCGTGACGGGCACGCGCGTGGAGTCGGACCCGTTCGCGGGGCGCGTGACGTGGCGGGTGACGCGCGTGGCCGGTACGCGGTGAAGGCTTCGCGACGGCAACTGCATCCGACAGGATGAACAGGATGTCCAAGATGGGCGTGCGCGGTTCGCGCTCCCCGTGGTCGAACTCGCCACGAGGAGCGCGAACGTCGGAGGAACATCGTCGTCATCCTGTTCATCCCGTCAAAATGCTCTTGCTCTTGACCTCACTCCTCCCCGGCCGCGCCGCGGCCCAGGGGAGCGATGTCGTACGCGTCAACCAGGTCGGCTTCCACCCCGCGGCGCCCAAGGTCGCGGTGGTCGTCGACTCTGGCGTGACGCGGTTCGCGGTGGTGGGCGCCGAGCGTGGGGACACCGTCCTCACCGGCGCGCTCTCGGTCGCTCGGCGGTGGGAGCCATCCGGGGAGACGGTGCGGCTGGCGGACTTCTCGCGCCTGACGAGGCCGGGGCGCTACGCGGTGGTCGTCGGCCGGGAGCGGTCGCACCCGTTCGTCGTGGACACGCTCGCGCTGCGGGAGATCGCGCGTGCCGCCGTGAAGGCGTTCTACTTCCAGCGCGTGTCGGTTGACCTGTCCAGTGAATACGCGGGGAGATGGGCGCGACCCGCCGGGCACCCGGACACGGCCGTGCTCGTGCACCCCTCGGCCGCGAGCGCCGGCCGGCCCGCCGGCACGCGGATCAGCGCGCCCGGCGGTTGGTACGACGCCGGCGACTACAACAAGTACGTCGTCAACTCCGCCATCAGCACGTACACCCTGCTCCTCCTCGCCGAGCAGTTCCCGGAGTACGCGCGGCGGCTCGACGCGGGCATCCCCGAGAGCGGGAACGCGCTCCCCGACGTGCTCGACGAGGCGCTGTGGAACCTGCGCTGGATGCTCCGCATGCAGGACCCGGCGGACGGCGGCGTCTACCACAAGCTCACGAACCCCGAGTTCGACCCGATGCAGATGCCGCACGCGGCGACGCGGCCGCGCTACGTCGTGCAGAAGAGCACGGCCGCGGCGCTCGACCTCGCGGCCACCGCGGCGCACGCGTCGCTCGTCGTGCGGCGCTACCCGCGCGAGCTTCCCGGGCTCGCCGACTCGCTCGTGCGCGCCGCCACGCGCGCGTGGGCGTGGGCGCGGCAGCACCCGGACTCGCTCTACGACCAGCAGCGCCTCAACCGCCTCACCGCGCCCGCGGTGAACACCGGCGCGTACGGCGACCGCATCGTCGCCGACGAGCGCCGCTGGGCCGCGGCGGAGCTCTTCCTCGCGACGGGGCGGGACAGCTTCCTCGTGGTCGCCGAGCCGCTCACCGCACCGCCGCCCAACGTGCCGGCGTGGGGCTCGGTCGGCACGCTCGGCCTCTGGTCGCTGCTCGAGCACCGCGACCGCCTGCCGAAGTCGTTCGACGTGGGTGCGCTGCGCCTCCTCGTCACGGGCCTCGCGGACCGCCTCGTCGCGCGCCGCCGCGCCTCCGCCTACGGCGTGGCGATGGCGGACAGCGACTTCGTGTGGGGGAGCAGCGCGGTGGCGGCGAACCAGGGCATCGCGCTGGTGCAGGCGTACCGCGCCACGCGCGACACGGCCTATCTCGCCGCCGCGGTGGCCGCGGTCGACTACCTCCTCGGCCGCAACGCGACGGGATACTCGTTCGTGACGGGATTCGGCGCGAGGTCGCCGATGCACCCGCACCACCGCCCGTCGGAGGCCGACACGGTGGCGGCGCCCGTGCCGGGCCTGCTCGTCGGCGGCCCGAACCCGCGCCAGCAGGATCGCTGCCCGGGCTACCCGTCCTCGCTCCCCGCGCGGTCGTACCTGGACGCGACGTGCAGCTACGCGTCGAACGAGATAGCGATCAACTGGAACGCGCCGCTGGCGTATCTTCTGGGAGCGGTGGACGCGATCTACGTGCGGCGCTGACGCGCCGCGGTCTTCTACTCCATGCGGCGCGAGGGGAAGAGAACGCCGCACGTTCACCAATCGATCTGCACCGAGGGCTGCTGATGATTCTCCTGACGACGCTACGGCGGGCCGCCGTCGTGGCGCTCCTCGCGCAGGGGGTGGCGTGTGCGGCACGCACCGCCGATACCACTGCCGAGCCCACCGCCGAGGTCACGGCCGGCACCCGCACCGGGCGCCGCGCGGCCGACTCCATCTCGCGCGAGGAGCTCGACGGCGGGCAATGGACCAACGCCTACGAGATGATCTCCGCGCTCCGCCCGCGCTGGCTCAGCTCGCGGGGGCCGGACACCATCCTCGGCGAGAACGTCGAGGTGCAGGTCATGCTGGACGACCTGCGGCTCGGCGGCCCGGCGACGCTGCGCGGCGTGCGCGTGGGGGACATCGCATCCGTGCGCTTCATCTCGCCCACCGACGCGGCCGCGCGGTGGGGCGCCGACTACCGCAACGGCGTCATCTACGTGGTGACGCGCCGCTGACCGCCGGCCGGCCCGCGCGCGGCAGCTCGGCCCCGGCCCGCTTGCCCTCGCCCGTGAGGTGCTTCGCCAGCCCGAGCCGCTGCTCGCGGATCGCGCGCACCACGAGGCGCGCGACGAGGTCCGCCCCGCGTGGGTTGAAGTGCGTGTTGTCCTGCACGCCCTCGGGATAGTTCGGGCTCGCGCCCTTCGGCACGTGCAGGAAGAGGGCGGCCGAGGAGTCCGGGCCGAAGCGCTCGAGCAGCGCGCCGGTCTCCTGGTGCATGTCGAGGAGGGGCACGCGGAGCTCGCGCGCCACCGCGCGCACGAGGTCGGGGTACTCGCCGTGCGTGTCCACCAGCCGGCCCTCCGCGTCGAACTTGCGGCGGCGCACCGGGGTGAGCAGCACCGGCCGGCCCTTCCGCGCGCGCACGTCGCCGACGAATCGGGCGAGGTTCGCGCGGAAGTCCGCGGGGGGCGTGTAGCGGTCCACCTTCTCCTTCGACTCGTCGTTGTGCCCGAACTGGATGAAGACCCAGTCACCGGCGTGCAGCGAGTCCACGAGCGCCTGCCACCGGCCCTCGGAGATGAAGGTGCGCGTGCTCCGCCCGTTCATGGCGAGGTTCACCACGCGTACCCGGTCGGCGCGGAAGAACTTCGGCAGCGCCTCGCCCCACCCGGTCTCGGGGCGCTTCGTCTCGAGCTTCGGGGCCGCCGTGGAGTCGCCGGCGATGAAGATCGTGACCGGCCGCCGCGCCCACGCGAAGGCGGCGAGCAGAAGAACGAGCACGAGTGGCGCGATGCGACGTCTCATCCGGTACCTCGTCGGAAGATCGAGAGCGACTCTCACGGAGCGCTCACTCATTGGATCCTGAACCAGTCGAAGTCCGCGTACCCGCCCGCGGCCGACGAGTCGGGGCGCGTGGCGAAGAGGCCCACCTTGGCGCCGATCCAGCGACCCTCGCGCGCCTGGAACTCCGCGCCGATGGGCGTGAACGTGCGGCCATCGTCGAGCGAGTAGGCGAAGCGGCAGCGCGCATCGTCGCGCACGCTGACGCGCAGCTCCACCGTGCCCTCGCCGCCCAGCGGCACGACCGTCTCCCGCTCGGGACCGCCACTCGGCGCGTCCGCCACCGTGGCGAGGACGAGCTCGCGTCCGAGCCTCGTGCGGCGCACCGCGAGCGCGGCGTAGTCGAGGCCCATCATCACGAGCCCGGCCCGCGTTCCCTCACCGCCGTCGAGGCGCGACACGCGGGCGGTCGCGACGAGCGACGGCCCCGGGAGCTTCTGGAGCAGCAGGCTCGTCATGTTCCACAGGGGCGCGCCGCCCGCGGGCGCGGGCTGCGCGAACAGCCGGAGCGCCCCGCGGCGCGCCGTGAGGCTCCACCACTCCGGACGCGGGTTGCCGGCCCACTGCCATTGCAGGCCGAGGCCGGGGGCCTCGAGCTCGTCCGTCGTGGCCGGCACGGTGCTCCGGCGGCTCCCGCCCACGTTAGGCTTGCGCCACACCGGCACCGGCTGCCCGGTGCCGTCGCCGTCCGGGTCGTCGCCGATCACCGGCCATCCGTCGGCGCGCCAGCGCATGGGCTGCAGGTGCACCACGCGGCCGTAGGGGCCGACGTCCTGGAAGTGGAGGAACCAGTCCTCGCGGCCGTCGGGGGTCGTCACCCACGCGCCCTGGTGCGGCCCGTTCACCGGGGTGTGCCCCTGCGCGAGCACGATGCGGTCCTCGTAGGGTCCGAACGGGCTGCGCGAGCGGAGCACGGTCTGCCAGCCCGTGGGCACGCCGCCGGCGGGCGCGAAGACGTAGTACCAGCCGCCGCGCTTGTAGAGCTTCGGCCCTTCGATCGTCGGGTGGCGCACCGAGTCCTCGAAGACGCGCACGCCGGCGTCGAGGAGGCGCATGCCGTCGGGGCTCATGCGCGCAACGTCGAGGCGGTGCTTGATCCCCGAGCGGCTGCGCGCGTACGCGTGCACGAGGTACGCGGCGCCGTCCTCGTCCCAGAACGGCGCGGGGTCGATCCACCCCTTGGCGGCGTGCACGAGGATCGGATCGGACCAGGGCCCGCGCGCGCTGCGCGCCTTCACGACGTAGATGCCGCGGTCCGGGTCGCCCCAGTAGATGTGGAACTCGCCGGCGTGGTGGCGGATGGCGGGGGCCCAGACGCCGTTGCCGTGCTGCGGCCGGTCGAAGTCGTCGGGCAGCCGCGGCAGCGCGTGCCCCACGATCCGCCAGTTCACCAGGTCCTTCGAATGCAGGATCGGGAGCCCCGGCACCGCGTCGAAGCTCGACGCGGTCATGTAGTAGTCGTCGCCGACGCGCACGACGTCCGGGTCCGAGTAGTCGGCGAAGAGGACGGGATTCTTGTAGCGGCCGTCGCCGAGGTCAGGATGCCACGGCTGCCCGAACGCGACTCGCCCCCCCGTCAGCGACGGGAGGGCGAGCGCGACTGCCAGGGCGACGCGGCGGGAGATCACCAGCCCGGGTTCTGCTGATCGCGCAGCAGCGGGTTCAGGTCCATCGCCTTCTGCGGAATCGGGAAGAGCTTGAACTTGTCCGGGATCGGCGACACGTCCGCGCACGTGGTGGCGCCGGCCGGGCAGAAGGGGTTCGCCTTCGGGTACTTGCTGTTCCGGAAGCGGTTCGCCAGGCCGAGGTTCATCGCGCTGCGGATGCGCGCCGACGCCCAGGCCCAGTGGCGCTGGCTGTCGAAGAAGCCGTTCGGGCCCTCGAAGGTCATCTCGAGGCGGCGCTGCGCGAAGAGCGAGTCCTTGAACGCCGGCTGCGCGAGGCCCGCCACCAGCGCGGGGAGCCCGGCGCGCGTGCGCACCGCGTTCACCGCGGCGTACGCCTCCGCCGTCGGGCCGGAGATCTCGTTGATCGCCTCGGCCTTCATGAGGAGGTTGTCGGCGTAGCGCAGGATGATGAAGTTCTGCTCGTCGTCGCCGGTCGAGAGCGAGTCGAGGCACTTGCGCATGTAGGGCGCGTCCGCGCCGTACGCGCCGGACGCGCTGGCCGTGGTCGTCCAGCTCACGATCGTGTTGCTCTTGTCCACGAAGGTGAGCTGCCAGGTGGTCGGGCGGCGCTTGTCCGCCGTGGTGTACTGGTCGAAGAACGGCTGCTCGGCCGTGAAGGACCCGTTCTGCGAGCTGCCGTAGTTCGACTTGCGCGGCGCGCACTGGCTCGAGAGGCGCTCGCCGAGCCCGGGGGCGCGGGTGGCCTGGATGTCGAAGATGACTTCCGAGTTGTTCTCGTGCTTCATGTCGAACAGGTCGGCGTAGTTCGCCAGGAGCGTGTAGCCCTCGTTGGCCTCGACGTCCTGCAGGAGGCCGAGCGCCGCCTGGTAGTCGGCCGTCGTGCCGATGCCCGTCGCCGCGCGCTGGATGAGCGCCTTGGCGAGGAGCGTCTTCGCCGCGCCGCGCGACGCGCGCCCGACGTTGGTCGAGCCGTAGGTGCTCCCCTTCGGCAGCACCGCCGCCGCCTGCTCGAGGTCGGAGATGATGAGGGCGTAGACGTCGGCCGCGTTTGAGCGCGGGCGCTCGAGGCTGTCGAGGCCGGCCGTCTCGGACGCGTAGATCGGCACGCCGCCGAAGAGGCGCACGAGGTTGAAGTAGTGCAGCGCCCGGAGGAAGCGCGCCTCGCCCACGACGCGGTTGCGCAGCGTCGTGTCCATCTCCACGGCCGGCACGCGGTCGATCACCGAGTTGGCGCGGTTGATCGCCGAGTACGCGTGCTGCCAGGTGTGATAGATGTAGTTGTGCGCGGGATTGAACGTGTAGTTGTCCACCTGGCTCCGCTCGTTCCCGGCGCTCAGGTAGGGCGTCATCATCTCCGTCGGGTACTCGGCGAGCATCACGAACTCGCCGCCGTAGTACTGCGAGCCGGAGGTGGCGACGAAGGAGGCGTACACGCCGTTCACCGCCGCGAGGGCGTCGTTGGCGTTCCGGTAGAAGTTCGCCGGGCCGACGAAGTCGTACGGCACCTCCGTGAGGAACTTGCTGTCGTTGCAGCCCGCGCCCGCGAGGGCGGCCGTGGCGAGCGCAGCGACCGCCGCGATTCTATACCGCATTCGTCCGTCCTCGCTCAGTAGCTCAGGTTGACGCCGAAGATCCAGGTACGTGCCAGGGGATACGCGCCGATGTCGATGCCGCGGTTGGTGGTGCCCACGCCGAGGCTGCTGACGTCGGGGTTGAAGCCGCTGTACTTCGTCCACGTGTGCAGGTTCTGCCCCGTCACGTAGACGCGCGCGTTGTCGAAGCCGCCGCCGCGGACCCAGCCCATCGGGACCTCGCGCGAGAGGGTGACCGTGCGCAGCCGGACGAAGGAGCCGTCCTCGATCAGCTCGTCCGTGAAGTCGGAGCTGAGGAAGCCCGCGCCCGCGCCGATCTTCTGGTACTTGCCGTTCGGGTTCTCCGGCGACCACGCGTCGTAGAAGCGCTCGCGCACCACGTTGCCGCTCGGCCCGGCGCCCTCGAGGCGGTTCAGGTTGAGGTTGAAGACGTCGTTGCCGAACGTCCCGTCGAGCAGCGTGGAGAGGGTGAAGCCCCGGAAGCTGACGGTGTTCTGCCAGCCGCCGTTCCACTTCGGGTTCGGGTCGCCGATGATCGTGCGGTCGTTGGCGTCGATGACGCCGTTGGTGTCCACGTCCACGTACCGCGTGTTGCCGAGGCCCGGCTGGCTGCCCGAGCCCATGCTCGTCACGTCCTTCCACGCCTTGAGCGAGGCGGAGTCGCGGAAGATGCCGGCGGTCTTGTAGCCGTAGAACACGCCGAGCGGCTGGCCGACGCGGATGAGCGAGCCCGAGGCCTTGATGTCCGAGTTGATGGACGTCGCGA
>JBJMNJ010000266.1:0-13861 GCA_045804325.1 Gemmatimonadaceae bacterium | reverse complement strand
CGGCGCGCCGACGGGGCGCGAGCAGGAGACGAGCCCCGAGAGCGAGGGCGCGATGACGGCGCCCCCCGCGTACAGGGCGGAACGGCGGAAGAAGTCGCGGCGGTCCAGAGTCACGGGAATCGGGGCTCGACGTGGCACGGGGCGTTGTGTCATCCTGAGCTGCACTCAGGATGACAAGGTACCTCGCGTCACCGCATCCCGCCTCCAGTGTCCGGCAGGAAGAAGCCCCCCAGGGAAGACCGCCTCCCCGTGCTGTTCGACGAGCTCCGGTTCGGCGCCGAACGCACGCTCAACCTCCGCGAGCTGCGCCCGACCGCCGAGGAGGCGGCGCGGCGCGCGGAGACGTGGCTGCGCGAGAAGCAGGTGCAGCGCGCCGGGGAGGTGCTCGTGATCACCGGGCGCGGGAAGGGGAGCGAGGGCGGCATCTCCGTCGTGCGCGAGGCCGTCGTGCGCCTGCTCGCGTCGCTCCGGCGGCGCGGCGTGGTGGAGACGGTGCAGGAGCACACCGCGGGGTCGTTCGTGGTGGAGCTCGCGCCTCTCAGCGCGCTGCTGAACGCCGGGCGCCGCCGCGAGCAGCCGCCCTCGTCGCCCGCGCCCGACCCGCTGGCGCTCGAGGGGCTCGAGCCCGACACGCGCCGAGCGCTGCGCGACCTCGCCGTGCACGCCCTGAACTTCTACGGCCTGCGCGACTCGGCGCCCGAGTTCGTGCGCCAGGAGATGCAGCGCCAGTTCGATCGCCTCGCCCCCGGCGTCCCCGAGGGCTCCGGGCGCGAGGCGCGGCTGCGCGAGGCCATCCGCCGCGCCGCCGAGGAGTACGACGAGCACTGAGGTCCAGATGCCAGGCGACCATCCACCCGTCGACATCCGGCCCGCCGCCGAGCGCGACGCGCCGGTCGTGCTGGAGCTGATCCGCGCGCTCGCCGACTACGAGCGGCTGCTCCACGAGTGCGTGGCGACGGAGGAGCAGGTGCGCGCCTCGCTGTTCGGCCCGCGCCCGGACGCGGAGGTCGTGATCGCGTGGGCGGGGGAGGAGGCGGCGGGGTTCGCGCTCTTCTTCCACAACTACTCGACGTTCCTCGCGCAGCGCGGCCTCTACCTCGAGGACCTCTTCGTGCGCCCGGCGTGGCGCGGGCGCGGCGTGGGACGCGCGCTGCTCGCGCACCTCGCGCGCGTCGCCGTGGAGCGCGGGTGCGGCCGCTTCGAGTGGTGGGTGCTCGACTGGAACGCCGACGCCATCCGCGTCTACGAGCGCCTCGGCGCGCGTCCGATGAGCGACTGGACGGTGTACCGCCTGACGGGCGAGCCGCTCGAGCGGCTCGCCGCCGAGGCCGGCGCCTGACGCCCAGCGCCTAGCGAGTGCGCAGCGAGTCCGGCGGCGGTGGCGGCGGAGGCGTGGGCGTGGGGGTCACCGGCGCGGGCTTCGTCGTGTCCCGCGACGGCGGCGGCGCGCTCGGGGACGGCGCGGGCTGCGGAGCGGGCTGGGTGACGGGCGGCGTCGGCTCCGGGGCCGGCATCGGCGCGGGCTCCGTGACGTCGCGCGGCCGCTTCTGCGGCGGCGTCGGCGGCGAGACGACCACCGGCACGTCGGCGCTGCGCGAGGGCGCGTCGGCCGTGACGGGCGCGCTCGGCGCCGGATACGGGGGCAGCTGGGTGCTCGCCGACGGGTACGTCGTCGGCGGATACGGCGCCGGATACGCCGTGCCCGGCACCACCGCGCCGCCGGCGGGCGGCATCGGCACCGGAGCGGGACGCCGGTCGGTCCCCAGCCCCTGCGGGTCGGTCAGCAGCGTCGTGTCCACGGCGCGGATCGTGGGCTCCTGGCCCGCGAGCTGGGTCGTATCGTTCCCGCTGCCCGCACGCGCGCGCCCATCGTCCCCCCTCGAGCAAGCCAGCACGGCCGCGCCCACCAGCGGCCAGATCGCCCAGCGCATGGTCCCTCCGAGTGCCCTCGTCAATGAGACGTCTGTCGGGGCTGGAATTGCACACTCGGGGCCGAACCGTCTGCGCCGGTAGACCGCCTGACGAGCTCTTCGGTGGCAAGCGCCACGGCCGTGTTCGCTAAACGTCTGTCGTCCGGCACGGTCGCGCAGACGGCCCGGACATTGCGACAGCTTCGCCGTGCTTCGAACGTCCGCGTCGTCGCGCGGAATGCAGTAGTCACGCCGCCAACAAGGTCCTGCCCGTGGAAGTCGAAATTTTCAGAGACGTCACTCCGCGCCTGCCCGAGCCCGTGCTCGAGGCGATCGCCGTGTACGCCGCCAAGGCCACCTGGCCGGCCGGCTTCACCGTGTACCAGCGGGGGGCCAGCGCCGACGGGGTCTTCGTCGTGCTGCGCGGCCGCGTCGTGCTGCGCAGCCGCGTGAAGGCCGGGCGCGGGTTCGTCCCGGCGGTCGCGACCGCGGGCGAGACCTTCGGCGCCGAGGGGCTCGCGCCTAACGGGCGCTACGCCACCGACGCGCGCGCCGACGAGGAGACGGAGACGCTCCACCTCTCGGGCCCGCGCATGCGCGCCTTCCTGCGCGAGCAGCCGCAGCACGCCATCCAGCTCGTCGGGCAGGTGATGGCGCAGCACGCCGCACTCCTCGAGAAGCTCCGCGAGCTCGCCACCCTCAGCGTCGAGCAGCGCCTCGTGGCGGCGCTCGCGCGCATGGCGCAGCACCACGGCTTCCTCGAGTCCGACGGCCGCATCACGCTCGACGCCGCACGATACCGCCTGCTCTGCGAGATGGTCGGCGCGACCCGCGAGTCGGTGTCGCTCGTGCTGAACCGCCTCGTCGGCGAGGGCCTCGCCGAGCGCCAGGGCACCGCGTTCGTCGTCGCCCCGGCGGGCACGCTGCTCGAGCGCGCCGCGCCGGCCTGGCGGGATGCGGAGGTGGGGCTCCTGGTCGCCACGGAGTCGAGCGGCAGACAGGCAGAGGCGTAGGGCAGGCTGGCCGCTCACCCGCAGGTGAGCGGAACGTGACGAGCGCTGGCGACCGGCGACTGGCGACTGCTGCAACTCAGCGAGTCGCCAGTCGCTTTGTCTCGGGGTCGAGCTCCCTGTCCGTAGTTGCGCTTCTACGACCGGACGGACGCCGGAACGGCGCAGGAGCAGCGGTCGCCTGTCGCCGGTCGCCAGGTCCGTAGCGGAACCGCTGCGGAGCCCCGCGCCTATATTTCGTCATGCTCCCCGAGCTGACGCCTGACGAGACGCGGCGCTATTCGCGTCATTTCACGCTGCCCGGCGTGGGCCCCGAAGGCCAGAAGAAGCTGAAGGGGTCGCGAGTTCTGTTGATCGGGGCAGGGGGGCTGGGCAGTCCCGTCGCGCTCTACCTCGCGGCCGCCGGCGTCGGCCACCTCGGCATCGTCGACGACGACCGGGTCGACGTCACGAACCTCCAGCGCCAGATCCTCCACGGCACGCGCGACCTCGGCCGCCCCAAGACCGACTCGGCGCGCGAGCGGCTGCACGACGTGAACCCGCACGTCCACGTCGAGCCGTACGAGACGCGCCTGACGAGCGCCAACGCGCTCGAGATCCTGCGCGGCTACGACGTCGTCGTGGACGGCACCGACAACTTCCAGACGCGCTACCTCTCCAACGACGCCTGCGTCATCCTCGGCATCCCGAACGTCTACGGGAGCATCTTCCGCTTCGAGGGGCAGGCGAGCGTGTTCGCGACCGCGGACGGGCCGTGCTACCGCTGCCTGTTCCGCGAGCCGCCGCCGCCGGGCGCCGTGCCGTCGTGCGCGGTGGCCGGCGTGTTCGGCGTGCTCCCGGGCCTCGTCGGTGCCGTGCAGGCCACCGAGACCCTGAAGACCCTCCTCGGCCTCGGCGACACGCTCGCCGGGCGCCTGCTCCTCATGGACGCGCTGCGCATGCAGATGCGCACCATCGCGCTGCGCCGCGACCCGCAGTGCCCCGCCTGCGGCACGCGCGAGATTCGCGAGCTCATCGACTACGAGGCCTTCTGCGCCGGCCCGACGCACGAGGCGGACGCGATCCCGGAGGTCACCCCGCGGGAGCTCGCCGAGAAGCTGCGCCGGGGCGATGACTTCGACCTGATCGACGTGCGCGAGCCGCACGAGCACGCCTACGCGCGCATCGAGGGCGCCCGCCTCGTCCCACTCGCCGCGGTCCCGCGCGCCGCCGCGTCAATGGACCCGTCGCGCGAGCTCGTGCTCTACTGCCACCACGGGATGCGCAGCCTCGCGGCCGCCGAGCGGCTGCGCGAGCTCGGCTTCGCGCGCGTGGTGAACCTCGCCGGCGGGATCGACCGCTGGTCGGCGGAGGTGGACCCGAAGGTCAGGAGATACTGAGGGAGCGGGGAGCAGGGAGGGTGCGGGGGGGCCCCCCCGCCGGGAACGTATCACCGCGGCGCATCTCGCGCGTCATCATTCCGCGACGTGCGTCATCCCGCGTCCTGCGCCCTGCTCCCTGCTCGCTGCTCCCTGTATTTTCTTTCCCATGCTCCCCCTCCTCGCCGCCCTCGCGGGCGTCGGCGCCGTCGGCTACGCCGCCCGCCAGGCCCTCGCGCGCCGCGCAGAGCTCGACTGCGACAGGCGGCTCCCCGTGGGGCCGGAGGGCGTCATCCCGGGCGCGGAGCCGGTGGACCGGCCGGGCACGGGGCAGCGCGCGATCCTCGTGCTGCACGGCTTCGGCGACAGCCCGCACTCCGTGCGCTACCTCGTGGACCACTTCTGCGCCCTCGGCTACGCCGTGCGCGCGCCGCTCTTCCCCGGTCACGGGCGGCGGCTGCGCGACTTCGCCCGCGCCCGCGCCGAGGAGTGGGTGGAGTTCGCGCGCGCGGAGCTCAACGCGATGCGCACGCGCTACGGCGACCACAACGTCGCCCTCGTCGGGCTCTCGATGGGGGGCGCGCTCGCCGCGACCGCCGCCGCGAAGCTCCCCGACCTGCCCGTGCTCGTCCTCATCGCGCCCTACCTCGCGATGCCGCGGCGGCTGCGCTGGGCGGCGCGCCTCCACTGGCTCGTCTCCGCCTTCGCGCCGTACATCCGCGGCGGCGGCGACCGCTCCATCCACGACCCCGCCGAGCGCGACGCCAGCCTCGCCTACGGCGTCGTGACGCCGCGCCTCGGCTACGAGCTGCTGCGCGTCGTCGAGCACGCACGCCAGGAGCTGCCGCGCGTCAACGCGCCCACGCTCGTCGTCGCCTCGCGCCTCGACAACCGCATCGGGCCCGACGACTCGCAGCGCGCCTTCTACCTCCTCGGCTGCGCGCAGCGCCGCATCGAGTTCGTCGAGAACACCGGCCACGTCATCACCGTGGACTTCCAGCGCGAGCGCGTCTTCGAGATGGCCGCCGCGTGGATCGCCGAGCACATGGACCGCGCGCAGCACGCGCCGCCCCGTCGCTCCGGTCTCCGGCACCCCCACCTGCACGCGTGAGCTGACATGGCCGTGAACGTCTCCGTTCCGCTCGAGACCGCCCCGAACGAGCGGCGCGTCGCGCTCGTGCCGGCCGAGGTGGGTCGGCTCGCGAAGGCGGGCATCGCGGTGTCGGTGGAGCGGGGCGCCGGGGTGCGCGCCGGCTTCGCGGACGACGCGTACGCCGCCGCCGGCGCCGCGCTCGTGGACGACGCGCGGGCCCTGTACTCTGGCGCCGACGTCGTCGCGAAGGTCCAGCGCCCCACGCTCGACGAGGCGGCGCTCCTGCGCGAGGGCTCGGCGCTCGTCTGCCTGCTCAACCCCTCGTCCAGCGAGGAGCTGCTGCCGCACCTCGCGGCGCGCCGCGTCACCGCGCTGGCCCTCGAGCTCGTGCCGCGCATCACCCGCGCGCAGAGCATGGACGTCCTCTCCTCGCAGGCCACGGTCGCCGGCTACAAGGCGGTGCTGCTCGGCGCGGCCGCGCTCGCGAAGTTCCTCCCGATGCTCACCACGGCCGCCGGCACCATCCCGCCGTCGCGCTGCCTCGTCCTCGGCGCCGGCGTCGCGGGGCTCCAGGCCATCGCCACGGCGCGCCGGCTCGGCGCCCAGGTGAGCGCGTTCGACGTCCGCCCCGCCACGCGCGAGCAGGTGCAGAGCCTCGGCGCCCGCTTCCTCGAGGTCGAGGGCGTCAGCGCGGAGGGGGCGGGCGGCTACGCCGGCGAGCTCGCCGAGGAGCAGCACCGGCGCGAGCTCGAGGCGGTCGCGCGGGCCGTGAAGGACGTCGACCTCGTCGTCACCACCGCCGCCATCCCCGGCCGCCGCGCGCCGATCCTCCTCACCGAGGAGATGGTGCACGCGATGCGGCCGGGCTCGGTCATCGTGGACGTGGCGGCGGAGACGGGGGGCAACTGCGCGCTCACCCGCCCGGGGGAGACGGTGGAGGTAGGCGGCGTGACGGTGCTCGGTCCGCTGAACCTCCCGAGCACGCTCCCGCTGCACGCGAGCCAGATGCTGAGCCGCAACGTCGCGACGCTGCTCCAGCACCTCGTGCGCGACGGCAGCCTCGCGATCGACCCGACGGACGAGATCGCCGGGGCGATGACCATGACGCGCGACGGCGAGATCGTGCGCCGGTAGGAGCGACGACGGGCGGCCGGCGCCGCCGCGAGCTACATGCGGAAGAGATAGCTCATCTTCACGAACACCCCGTCCCCCACCAGCGCCATCTGGTCCGGCCGCGCGTACATGTCGCGCGTGAGGCCCTGCCGGCGGCTCGTGTAGCCGGCGTAGAAGACCGTGCCGGGGTTCGGCGTGTAGCTGAACAGGTACTCGCTGCGGAGCCCCTCGACGCGCTGGCTCAGCGTGGGAAAGAGGGTGCCGTCGGTCCCGATATGGTACAGGCTGCGCCCCGTGCGCGAGTCGTCGCGCAGGGTGTCCCGCTGGACGGTCGTGAACTCGCCGACGACGCGGACGAAGATCGGCCGCGCGACCTGGTACTCCACCTTCACGAGTGGGGACGTGAAGCGGCTGACGAGCGAGCCGTCCGTGTGGCGCTTCACGTCCGTCTGCTGCCAGGTGCCGGTGATGCGCATCTGGTCGGTGGGGCGCCAGTTCGCGTTCGCCGTGAGCCAGAGAATGTCCCCCGACGACCACTCGGCGAAGTTCTCGTCGCGGCCCCAGAGGTAGAACACGTTCGAGGAGAAGCGCGGCCACTCCGGCGTCGCCGCCGTGAGGACGTAGTCGAGGTTCGAGAGGCGAGGCGTGCCGGTGAAGGCTACCGTGTCCACGCCGCCGCCGGTGCGCGGCTCGAGGTAGACCAGGCCCTCGTACAGGTCGTCGTCGAGGCCGAACGACTCGACGAGGATCGAGGCGCCGGCGTTCCAGCCGCCGCGCAGCGTGACGTTGTTGTTGAAGTGGAGCTTCTTCTCGATCGCGTCGCGGCCCTCGACGAAGCGGCGGTACTTCCAGGTGCCCGCCGTCGTGACGTCCACCGCATAGCTCTCCACCAGGGCGCCCTGCCCCCCGAAGAACGTGACGCGGTGGTTCCCGGCGAGGTTCGCGATGCCGGGGCGCGAGATGGCGCCCATCTGCGCGTCGAACTCCTCGCTGATGGCGTCGAGCGCGTAGCGGATCCCCACGCGGCGCCCGTTGCGGCTCGCGGCCGCCGACCAGAGCGGGCCCTTCACGGCGCCGTCGCCGTGGTCCGTGATGCTCCCGCCCAGGGTACCGGACAGGCTGTAGATGCCGCCGAGCACGAAGCGGGCGTCCGCGGCGGCGACCCGGTTGAAGCGGTCGCCGTCCGTCTTGTCGGTGTAGGTGAGCCCCACGCGCGACTGGCCGCCGATGTCGCGCGTCAGGCGCCCGACGGCGAAGACCGGGTGCGGCGGCTGCGGCTCGCCGGGGTCGAGCGCGTAGCTGGAGGCCAGGCGGTCGTCCACCGCGGCGAGGAGGCCCAGGTTGGTGCCGCGCGCCTTGCCGGTGAACTTCGCCGCCCCCACCGGCTGGACGATGTTGCGCGTGTGGATCAGCCGGAACGGCGTCGCGAACTGGTCGATGTTGTCGAGGAAGAAGGGGCGCTTCTCGGAATAGATGATCCGCTGCCGCGGGTCGAACTGGAACTGCGCGGCGTCCGACTCCACCTGCGAGAAGTCGGGGTTCGCGGTGGCGTTGAGGGTCAGGTTGTTCGTCACGCCCCAGCGAGCGTTGAGCCCCACGTCCCCCTGGTTGTCGCGCGCGTAGCGCGTGGACTGGACGGCGCCGATGCGCCGCGCGGTGGTCTCGGGGGTGAGGTCGAGCACGAGGCCGCGCTCGAGCTCCCGCAGCCCGTCGAGCGTGCCCGCCTGGGCGACGAAGCTCGCCGCCGACTGCCGCGCCGGGAACCAGCTGTCCTCGTACCCGGAGTGCTGCACGCGGCGCACGAGGTTCAGGCTCCAGCTCTGCACCGCGGCGCTCTGGTACCGGAGGCTCTTGAACGGGATGCGTACCTCGACCTCGTACCCCTCGGGGGTCAGGCGCCCCTTCGACTGGTAGACGAAGTCCGCGCTGAGGTCGGGCCGCTCGCGCGGGTCGTCCGTGCCGAACATGCCCGACCGGCCGCGATTGCCGGCGATCATCGTCCCGTCGCTCTGTACGCCGTACGGGTTCACCGCGAAGACGTTCACCTGCCGCCGGTCGTTGAACGTGCCGAGGACGATCTCGACGTAGTCGTCGGCGCCGATGCGGTCGCGGTCGGCGAGGGTGGCGCGCACCGCGCCGTGCGCCTCGAAGGCGCGGATGCCGAAGTGGATGGCCGTGGGCGAGTAGAAGACCCGCACCTCGGTGGAGTCGGCGGCGGCGCGGCCGTCGGCGGGCATGTACTGCGAGAAGCCCGTGAGCACCGCGGCGTCGCGCCACGCCGCCTCGTCGAGGCGGCCGTCCACCACGACCTGCGCCTCGATGCGCGGCGGGGCGACGGCGGTCTGGTTCTGCCGCCCGTGGTAGACGACGGGGTCGGAGGCGCCGAGGGCGGCGGCAAGGAGGGGGAGCAGCATAGGCCGTGTGGTGGGAGGCGACTCGAAGGATTCACCCCTCCGGGCGCCGGCCACCAGTCGGGCGGTGTTCGGGTTTGGTCAGCGGCCGACCGAGGCGGCCGCAGACGACGAGGCTCCCGACAGCGTGGGTGCGCCACGCCGTGGGAGCCTGTCGGATGTGCTGCGGTGCGACTGCCTAGCGAACCGAAGCCGCGCGACGCGTCACGGCATGCGCTCGCGCACCTCCTCGACGACCGAGCCGACGGCGCCGGCGACCGAGCTGCCCACCGCCGTGGCGAGGTTGCCCGCCTGGCCGGCGACGGTCTTGGCGACGCTGCCGACGCGGGCGAGCGGCCCCTTGCGGCGGCTGCGCGTCATCGACGTCTTCACGGCGCGCCGGACCTTCTTCGCGGCGCGCTTGCCCGCGCCCTTCTTCGCGGCGTTGCTCCGGGCGGCCGACTTGCGACCGCCGCCCCGCTTCCGCGACGCGCCCCCCTTCTTCGACGCGCCACCCTTGCGGGCGCCGCCCTTCTTCGACGCACCGCCCTTCCGCGCGCCGCCCTTCTTGGAGGCGCCTCCCTTGCGGGCCCCACCGCGCTTCGCCGCACCCTTGCGGGCGCCGCCGCGCTTCGCGCCACCCTTGCGCGCGCCGCCCTTCTTCGACGCGGACCTGCGGGACGACTTCGAGGACGACTTCTTGGATGCCGCCATGCATCGCTCCTGTGAGAAGTGGTGCCTGCAAGTGATTGCAAGATTCGCGCACCGCAAATATCCAAGTGTGACTAACTGTGCGCAAGCGATGGGCGCGTGCTGCCTGACGAGAGCCGCATCGCCACACCCGCGCGGGCATGTTATCATGTCCCGGCGCCGACACGGAAGACGCCCATGACGGACGACACGGCGGACGAGACGGCGGACGAGACGGCGGACGACGCGGTCTCCGCGTTCCTACGCGCGGCCACCGCGCCGCTCCAGTGGCACGCGTCCGGCACCCTGGACGCGGCGGAGACGCTCCGCGCCGCCGACCCCCGGCTCGCCGAGCGCAGCGTCCACGCCGCCGCGGCCCTCGGCGACGCCGACGCCGTGCGCCGCCACCTGGCGCGCGACGGGGGATCCGCCAGCGCCGCCAGCGCCGCCGGCGGGCCGTACGGGTGGGACCCGCTCACGTACCTCTGCTTCTCGCGCTACCTGCGCCTCGACCCCGCGCGGGGCGACGCGTTCGTCGACGCGGCCCGCGCGCTGCTCGACGCCGGCGCGAGCGCGCGCACGGGCTTCCGGGAGCCGGGGCACGACCCGTCGCCCACCTTCGAGAGCGCGCTCTATGGCGCCGCGGGCGTCGCCCACCACGCGGGGCTCACGCGGCTGCTGCTCGAGCGCGGCGCGGACCCGAACGACGACGAGGTCCCCTACCACGCGCCGGAGACCTACGACCACGGCGCGCTGCGCGCGCTGCTGGAGAGCGGGCGCCTCTCCGCCGACAGCCTCGCGACCATGCTCCTGCGCAAGGCCGACTGGCACGACGTGGAGGGCGCGCGCCTCCTGCTCGACCACGGCGCCGACCCGAACCGCCCGACGCTCTGGGGCGTCACCGCCTTCCAGCAGGCGATCCGCCGCGACAACGCGCCCGCCATGATCGAGCTCCTCCTCGAGCGCGGCGCCGACGCGACGGTGGCCACCGCGGCCGGCACCGGCGCGGAGCTCGCGGCGCGGCTCGGGCGCGGTGACGTGCTCGGCCTGCTCGCGCGGCGAGGCACGCTGCCGCCCTTCGAGGGCGCCGACCGGCTGCTGGGCGCCTGCGCGCTCGGCGACGCGGAGGCCGCGCACGAGATCGCGGTGGCGGATCCGCTACTCGCGATGGCGTTGACGCTCGACGCGGGGCGGCTCCTGTGCGGCTTCGCCATCAGCGGCAACGCACCCGGCGTCGCCCTCCTCCTCGACCTCGGCCTCCCCGCGGACGCGACGTGGAGCGGGGGAGACCGTTACTGGTCCCTCGGCCGGGACACGACGGCGCTGCACGCGGCGGCGTGGCGCGCCCGGCACGACGTGGTGGCCGTCCTCCTCGACCGCGGCGCCGACCCGAGCGCGCGCGACGCGCAGGGCCGCACGCCGCTCGCGCTGGCCGTGCTGGCGTGCGTGGACTCGCACTGGAAGGAGCACCGCGCGCCCGACTCGGTGCGCGCCCTGCTCGCCGCCGGCGCGTCGGTGGAGGGCGCGCGCTACCCGTCCGGCTACGACGCCGTGGACGCCCTGCTGGCGGCGCACGGCGCGCGCCCGACCCCCTGACGGAGGTCCCCGTGACGATCGACGTGCGCTACCTCTGCCCACTCCTGCAGGTGTTCGACATGCCGGCGTCGCTCCGCTTCTACCGCGACGTGCTCGGATTCGAGCTGGCGTCGTCGTCGGCGCCGGGCGACGAGGCCGACTGGGTGTGGCTCCGCCGTGGGGAGGCGAACCTGATGCTCAACACCGCCTACGAGCGCGACTCGCGACCGCCCGCGCCCGACCCCGCGCGCGTGGCCTGGCACGAGGACGCGAGCCTCTACCTCGGATGCCCGGACGTGGACGCCGCCTACGCGCACCTCGAGGCGCACGGCATCCCGTCCGACCCACCGAGCGTGGCGCCGTACGGCATGAAGCAGCTCTACCTGAGAGACCCCGACGGCTACGTCGTGTGCTTCCAGTGGCCGGCGGGCGGGGGAGCAGGGGACAGGGAGCAGGGGATAGGGGACAGGGTTGAACTAGGAGTGAGGCGTGAGGACCCAGCCCGTCAGGACGGCTCCTCACTACCCATTCACCCCGCTCCCTAGCCTCCGATCTTCTCCAGCAGCCTCGGGATGAACCCCCCGAACGACCCGTTGCTCATCACGAGCACGACGTCGCCCTTCCGCGCGTCCCTCGCCACGAGGTCCACGAGCTCCTCGACCTCCTTCGACGCGTCGGCCGCGATGCCGCGCGCGCGGAGGTCCGCCACGACGCGGTCGATGTTCAGCTGCTCGTCCAGCGGGACCTTGTCGTGCGGCTCGGGCACCTTCAGCACGACGCGCCCGGCGCCGTCGAACGCCTTGGGCCACTCCTGCTGGTGGATGTTGCGCCGGCTCGTGTTGGAGCGCGGCTCGAAGACCGCCCAGAGCCGCCGGCCCGGGTAGCGCAGGCGGATGGCGTCGATGGTCTCGCGCACCGCCGTCGGGTGGTGGGCGAAGTCGTCGAGGACCAGCACGCCCCCCGGCTCGCCGCGCGGCTCCTGCCGCCGCTTCACCCCCGTGAACGAGGCGAAGCCGTCGCGCACCTGCGCCGCCGTGAGCCCGAGCGCGCGCGCGCACGCGTAGACGCCGACCGCGTTCTCGACGTTGTGGTGCCCGGCCATGGGCAGCAGCAGCTCGCCCGAGGTGCCACCCGGCTCGACGATCTCGAACCGCGCGCCCTCCGGGCCGAACGAGACGCGACGCGCCTTGTAGTCCGCTACGCCGGCGAACGCGTCGCCAGCGTAGGTGACCACGCGCGCCGCCGTGGACCGGCGGGCGATGTCCACCGCGTTCGGGTACGACGCGCAGACGGCGAGCGTGCCGTCCGCCGGCATCGCCGCGCCGAGCTTGTCGAAGGCCGACTCGTAGTGCGGCATGTCGCGGTAGATGTCCGCGTGGTCGAACTCCACGCTCGTCAGCATCGCCGTCTGCGGGCGGTAGTGCAGGAACTTCGGGCCCTTGTCGAAGTAGGCCGTGTCGTACTCGTCCCCCTCCACCACCACGAACGGCCCGCGCCCGTACCGGTAGTTGCCGCCGTAGTTGAGCGTCACGCCGCCCACCAGGAAGCTCGCGTCCGTGCCCGCGGCGACGAGCACGTGCGCCATGAGCGCGGACGTCGTCGTCTTGCCGTGCGTGCCGGTGACCACCACGCTGTGCTTTCCCGCGAGCACGAGCGACCCGAACGCCGCCGGGAAGCTCATCTGCCGCAGCCCGCGCTCGCGCACCGCCGTGGCCTCGGGGTTCACGCGGCGGATGACGTTCCCGATGATGACGAGGTCGGGCCGCGCCCGGTCGAGGTTCTCCGGCCCGTACGGCGTGAACACGTCGATCCCCCACTCGCGCAGCATGTCGCTCATGGGCGGGTAGACGTTCTCGTCGCTGCCGGTGACTTCGTAGCCGGCGGCCTTGAGCATGCCGGCGAACGAACCCATGCCGGTGCCGGCCACGCCGACGAGATGGATGCGGCGCACCGCGCCGGGGGTGTTGGTTTCGAGGACGTTGCCGTTGTCGTCAGCCATGTGCTTTCGGGGTGAGGTCGCTGAGGCCGAGGGCCTGCACGACGAGGTCGTGGAAGACGGGGCGGAAATCGCGGATGCGCAGCTCCTTGCGGCCGTGCGCCACGCGGTTGGTGACGAGCGCCACCACCAGCGAGCGGCGCAGGTCCACCCAGAGGCTGCAGCCGGTGAAGCCCAGGTGGCCAACCGCTCCGGGAGGCGTGTCGCCGATGAAGTGGCCCGCGCTCGACAGGCCCTCGGAGGGCGAGTCGAAGCCCATGGAGCGGGTGCTCGTCTCCAGGAGAGGATCCGTCGCCAGCGCGCGGTACCAGAGCGGCCCGGGAGCGAGCGTCGGCTCCCCCGCGCACCCGGCGAGAATCGCCTGGCCGAAGCGCGCCACGTCCACCGCGGTGCCGAAGAGGCCCGCATGGCCGCTGACGCCATCCATCACCCAGGCGTTGTCGTCATCCACCTCGCCGGGCACGGAGGGACGGGAGGGAAGCTCGCCCCACATCTTCTCCTGGCCGGGAGCGGGCTCGCGGGGACGGGTGGCCCCGGTGGGCGCGACCTGTCCATCCGTGGGGAAGTCGGTGAGACGGTGGAAGCGCGCGGAGAGGCCGAGCGGCTCGGCGACATGGCGCGAGAAGAGGACGTCCAGGGACGCGCCGCCCGCGCGAGCGAGGATCTCCCCCAGGAGGATGAAGCCCACGTCGCTGTAGGCGGTGCGGGTGCGCAGAGGGACCGCGA
>JBJMNJ010000265.1:0-8317 GCA_045804325.1 Gemmatimonadaceae bacterium | reverse complement strand
TGACGACGCGGTTCTGCTGTTGCGGCAGGTGCGGCGCGTCGGTGGCGTCGAGGTCGATGATCGAGCCCGCCTCGCGATGGTCGGCCGCGCGGCCGAGCGCGGCCGACCGCGCGTCGCAGCGCCGCGTGCCGCGCCCGACGTTCGTGTCCGGGTTGGCCGTGCAGGGGAGCAGGTCGGGGATCTCCTGCCCCACCGGCACGCCAGCGACCCGAAAATCGGGTCGCAGTCCATAGTTGCACTGCACGAGCACCCCGACCGTCCAGCCGCCCTGCTCCGCCGCGAGCCGCCGCGACGCCGTGCCGATGCCGCCCTTGAACTGGTGGCAGACCATCCCGGTGCCGCCGCCGACGTTCCCCTCCTCGACCAGACCGCCGTGCGCGCGGTCGAGCGCCTGGATCGTGTGCTCGGTCGTGACGTGGAAGCCGTTGATGTCGTTGAGGCGCCCGTCCCACGTCTCCGCGACGACGGGCAGCCCCCACGGCTGGAGCCCGGGCCGCGACGTCTGCCAGTGCAGGATCGCGTCGCGCACGACGCCGACGCTGTGCGTGTTGGTGATCCCGACGGGCCCCTCGAGGATGCCGGACTCCTGCAGCCACGTGGTGCCGGTCATCTCGCCGTTGCCGTTCAGCGTGAACCACGCGCCGAACACCGGGTCCGCGCTCGCCTTGCCGCGCGGGTGGATGACCGTGACGCCCGTGCGCACGGGCCCCTTCCCCTGCACCATGCGCCCGCTGCCGGAGACGAGCGTGGTGTGCCCGACCTCGACGCCGGCGACGTCCGTGATGGCGTCGAGCGGCCCGGGCGCGCCGCCGATCAGGGCCGAGATCCCGAGCTCGCGCGCGCGGGGCTTCTGCTGCGCGAGCGCGATCGACGGAGCGAGCGCGAGAACGAGGCCGACGCGCCTCACGAGCATGGGAGGGCTCCGGGGAGGGGATCTCGCATCACGCGACCTGTCGCAGCACCGAGGCGAGCGTGTCGAACATCTGGTCCACGTGCTCGCGCTCGCAGATCAGCGGCGGCGACAGCGCGATCACGTCGCCCGTCTGGCGCACGAGCAGGCCGCGGCGGAAGCAGGTCGTGAAGACGTCGAACGCGCGCGCGCCCATCGCGCCCGGCCGCGAGGCGAGCTCGATGCCCGCGACGAGGCCGAGGTTGCGCAGGTCGATCACGTTGGGGAGCCCGCGCAGCGCGTGCAGGCGGTCCTCCCAGTGGGGCGACATCGCCGCCGCGCGCTCGAACAGCCCCTCCCCCTCGTAGAGGTCGAGCGTCGCGAGCGCCGCCGCGCAGGCCAGCGGGTGCGCGGAGTACGTGTACCCGTGGAACAGCTCGATCCCGGGCGGCGCGCCCTCGACGATGGCGTCGTGCACGCCGCGCCGCGCGGCCACCGCGCCCATCGGCACCGCGCCGTTCGTCAGCCCCTTCGCCATCGTCAGCAGGTCCGGCGTGACGCCGAGGCGCTGCGCGCCGAACGGGGCGCCGAGGCGGCCGAAGCCGGTGATGACCTCGTCGAAGATCAGGAGGATGCCGTGCAGGTCGCAGATGCCGCGGAGCCGCTCGAGGTAGCCCAGCGGCGGGATCAGCACCCCCGTGGAGCCGGCCACCGGCTCGACGATCACGGCCGCGATGCTCCCCGCGCCGCGCTCGGCCACGATGCGCTCGAGGTCGTCCGCGAGGTGCGCGCCCCACGCCGGCTGGCCGCGGGAGAACGCCGCGTGCTCGAGGCTGTGCGTGTGCGGCAGGTGGTCCACGTGCGGGAGGAGCTGCCCCGCGAACTGCCGGCGGTTGCTCTCGATGCCGCCCACCGAGATGCCGCCGAAGCCGACGCCGTGGTAGCCGCGCATGCGGCCCACGAAGCACACGCGCTCCGGCTCGCCGCGCGCCCGGTGGTAGGCGAGCGCGATCTTGAGCGCCGTGTCCACCGCCTCGGAGCCCGAGTTCACGAAGAACACGCGGTCGAGGCCCGCCGGCAGGAGCGACGCGAGCCGCTCGGCCGCCGCGAACGCGAGCGGGTGCCCCATCTGGAACGGGGGCGCGTAGTCCATCCGCGCCGTCTGCTCGGCGATGGCGCGCGTGATGGGCTCGCGCCCGTGGCCGGCGTTCACGCACCAGAGCCCGGCGACCGCGTCGAGGATCTCGTGGCCGTCGGCGTCCGTGTAGTGCATCCCGCGCGCGGCCGTGAGCATCCGCGGCGCCTGCTTGAACGCGCGGTTCGCCGTGAACGGCATCCAGTGGCTCTCGAGCGACAGGCCGGTCTCGATCGTGGTGGACATTGGGGTCTCCGAGCCGTCAGCTCATCCAGTTCGTCCCCGCCTCGCGGTTCCACTTCGTCGTGGTCTTCTTGGTGCGCGTCCAGAACTCGATCGAGCCGCGGCCGGTGATGTCGCCGACGCCGAACGCGCTGTCGCCCCAGCCGCCGAAGCCGAATGGCTCGCGGGGCACGGGCACGCCCACGTTCACGCCCACCATCCCCGCCGCCGCCCGCTCCGCCACGAAGCGCGCGGTGCCGCCGCGCTCCGTGAAGACGCTGGCCGCGTTGCCGTACGGCGACGCGTTCTCCACCTCCAGCGCGCGCTCGAGCGTCGGCACGCGCACGATGGCGAGCACCGGGCCGAACACCTCCTCCTGCGCGAGCCGCATGTCCGGCGTCACGTGGTCCACCACCGTCGGCCCGACGTAGAAGCCGTGCTCGCGCCCGGGCACCGTGACGCCGCGCCCGTCGAGCAGCACGCGCGCGCCCGCCTGCTCCGCCTCGGTGACGTACCGCTCGATGCGCTCCTTGGCCTCGCGCGAGATCACGGGTCCGAGCGACTCGCCGGGCACGAGGCGCCGCGCCTGCTCGACCACGCCGGCGACGATGTGGTCCGCCGCGGCGACCGCCAGCATCACCGACGCCGCCATGCAGCGCTGTCCCGAGCAGCCGGACATCGACGCGGCGACGTTGCTCGACGTCATGGTCGGCTCGGCGTCCGGCATCACGATGAGGTGGTTCTTCGCGCCGCCCAGCGCGAGCACGCGCTTGAGGCTCGCGGTGCCGCGGCGGTAGACGACCTTCGCCACCTTCGTCGAGCCGACGAACGTCACGGCGGCGATCCCCGGGTGGTCGCAGATCGCCTCGACCGCCGCCTGCCCGCCGTGCACGACGTTGAACACGCCGGCCGGGAGCCCCGCCTCCGCGAGCAGCTCCGCGATGCGCCCCGCCGAGAGGGGCACGAGCTCCGAGGGCTTCAGGACCATGCAGTTGCCGAGCGCGATGGCGTTCGGGATGGTCCAGTGCGGCACCATGCTCGGGAAGTTGAACGGCACGATCGACGCGACGACGCCGACGGGGTGCCGCTCCGTGCGGCACTCGACGCCGCGGCTCACCTCGAGGACCTCCCCGGTCGCGATCTGCGGGAGCGAGCAGGCGAACTCGCACAGCTCGATCGCCTTGAGGATCTCCGCGCGCGCCTCCTCCCTCACCTTGCCGTGCTCCTCGACGATCAGCGCCGCGAGCGCGTCGAGGTGGTGCTCGAGGAGAGACCGATACCGGAAGAAGACCTGTACGCGCTCCTTGATGGGGAGCGCCGACCAGGCGGGGAGCGCCTTCCGCGCCGCGGCGACCGCGGCGTCCACCGCGGCGGCGGTCGACAGCGGCGTGCGGGCGATGACGGCGCCGTCGGCCGGGCGGTAGACGTCGATGAGCGGCCCGTCGCCGTCGGCCCACGCGCCGCCGACGTAGTTGCGGACCGTGCCGTGGGGGAGCGTGTCGGCGGGCGCGGCCGGCGCGGGGCGTGCGGTGGCGGTCATGGGAACCTCGGGGGAGCGTGCGACGTAGCTTGCCCCCCGCCTACGGCGGCGTCAAGCCGCGCGCCGCCGTCGCGCGCACGCCGCGCACCCACTCGCGCACCTCGTCCTCGAGCACCGGGAGCGGCACCGCGCCGTTGCGCAGCACCGCGTCGTGGAACTCGCGCACGTCGAAGCGCGGACCGAGCTCCCGCTCCGCCTCGGCGCGCAGCCGCCGGATGGTGAGCTCGCCGAGCTTGTAGGCGAGGGCCTGGCCCGGCCACGAGATGTACCGGTCGGTCTCCGTGCGCACCTCGTGCAGCGGGAGCGCCGTGTGCTCGGCCATGTACGTCATGGCCTGGTCGCGCGTCCACCCCTTCCAGTGCAGGCCGGTGTCCACCACGAGGCGGCAGGCGCGCCACATCTCGTACGTGAGGCGCCCGAAGTCGCTGTACGGGTCCGTGTAGAACCCGGCCTCGAGCCCCAGGCGCTCCGCGTAGAGTCCCCAGCCCTCGCCGAAGGCGGAGATGTACTCGTGGCGGCGGAACTCGGGGAGCCCCGTGAGCTCCTTCGCGAGCGCCACCTGGAGGTGGTGCCCCGGCACCGCCTCGTGCAGCGTGAGCGCCTCGAGCGTGTAGAGCTTGCGCGAGGGGAGGTCGTAGAGGTTCACCCAGTACTTCCCGGCCTCGGTGCCGCCTAACGGCGCGCCGAAGTAGCGGCCCGTCGTGTACTTCGGCGCGAGATGCGCGGGCACGGGATCCACGCCGTAGGGCTGGCGCGGCAGCGTCTTGAAGAGGGACGGCAGCTGCCCGTCCATCTTCTTCGCGATGAAGCTCGCGCGCATCATCAGCTCCTCGCCGCTCTTCGGGTAGAAGCGCGGGTCGGTGCGGAGCATCGCGAGGAACTCGGCGTACGTGCCGGTGAAGCCCGTGCGGCGCATCGCGGCGTCCATCTCCCGGGAGATGCGCGCCACCTCCGCGAGCCCCAGCGCGTGCACCGAGTCCGGGGTGAGGTCGAGCGTCGTGTAGCGGCGCACCTGGCGGCGGTAGTGCTCCTCGCCGCCCGGCAGGTCCCGCGCGCCGACGGTGGTCCGCGCGCGCGGGATGTACTCGTCGGTCATGAATCGGCCGAACGCGCGGTAGGCCGGGACGACGCTGTCGCGGATGACCTGCCGCGCCAGCGCGCGCAGCCGCTCCTTCTCCGCCGCGGGCATCGACTCCGGGAGGTCGGCCAGCGGCCGGAAGAACACGCTGCTGTCCGGGTTGGCCACGACGTGCGAGACGATCGACGTCTCGTAGCCCTCGAGCACCACGCGCGGCATCGTGAAGCCCTCGGCCATGCCGCGGCGCATGTTCGCGACGTTCTCCGCCACGTAGCGCGGCACCTGCCGCAGGCGCGCGACGTAGCGCTCCCCCTCGGCGACCGTCTGGTGCGGCGTGTAGCTCGGGAGCTGCGCCAGCGAGGTGTGGAACCCCTCGTCGGCGAGGATCGGGATGCGCTCCTCGCCCCCCTCGATCGACTCCAGCTGCCCGCGCAGCCGCCGCTCGAGCATGGCGTGGCTCACGCGGTCCGTGCGGCCGAGCGCCGCGCGGTCGATGGCGGCGAGGCGCGCGAGGTACGCGCGCAGCGAGTCGCGCTGCCTCGTCAGGTCAGCCGGCGAGACGCCGGGCAGTCGGTCGTCGTAGCGGCGGTCGCCGATGCTCGTGCCGAGCGTCGGGTCCTCGCGGAGCTCCCACTCCCACTCGGCCGCGAGGAGCGACTTGAGCCGCTCGGCGGCAGCGGCCGGACGTTGGGCGTGGAGCGGGAGCGCGACGAGCGCGAGGGCGGCGGCGGCGATTCGGCGCATGCGATCTCGGGAGAGAGTCGCCGGCGAATGTGGCCGCGGGGCTGGGAGGTGGCAACTCCACACGAGAGAGGAGAAAGGAGAAAGGAGCGGCGCCCGGCGAGGGGCCGCTCCTTCCTTCCTTCTCCTTTCTCCTCTCTCGATCTAGCCCAGCGCGATCCCCAGCGCGAGGCCGAGCGCGACCAGCGCCGCGCCGCCGAGGGCGAGCACGCCGCGCGCGACGGTGACCGTGCGCAGGTGCCAGGGCCGGACGGTGACGCGCGAGGCGCCGGGGAGCGCGGCCATCACGGCGCGCTGCACGTGGACCGGCGTGCGCACCTGGCGGCGCTTCGCGATGTCACTCTCGATGCGGTTCCAGAACTCGACGTCGTGCGCGGCGTCGCCCTTGCGCGCGGCGTGCGCCGGGAGGCGGCCGTCGAGCCACGCGTGGACCTCGGGCGAGAGCCGGAGGCCGCTACCGAGCGTGGGAAACTCGCCCGAGGAGAACTCGGGACCGGACTTCGAGAAGTCGGAACGCATCAGGCGTACTTCTCCTCGAGCAGCACCTGCAGCGCCTCGCGCGCGCGGTGCACGCGCATCTTGAGCGCGCCCACGGTGGTCTCGAGCAGCTCGGCCATCTCCTCGTAGCTGCGCCCCTCGACGTGCTTCATGATGAAGGCCTCGCGCAGCGACGCGGGGAGCGACGCGAGCGCGCGGTCGAGGTCCGAGCGGAGCTCCGTGCGGTCGAGCTCCTCCTCGGGGGTCGCGTACGACGAGGGCTGGTCGTCCTCCTCGTAGCTCAGGTGCGTCCGGCGGATGTTCTTCAGCCAGTCCTTGCACCCGTTCGCGACGATGCGGAACACCCACGCGTCGAAGCGCCCGCGCACCTCGGCGAGGTGCTGGTACGCCTTGATGAGCGACATCTGGAGGATGTCCTCGGCGACGTCCGGGCTGCCGGTCATCCCGAGGGCGTGTCGGTACAGCGGGTCGCTGTAGCGCTGGATCAGGATGCCGAAGGAGTCGCGGTCCCCGGCCAGGACGCGCGAGATCACTTCCTGGTCCGAGTTCTCCGGCTGCTCCGTTTGCTCCGCTGCGGCTGCCGTCGTCTTCACGAGGCTAGCATAACGAACTTCGCGGCCGCCGGATAGGGCCGTTCCGGCAGTGCGCTGGGGGGCCGCCGCGGGCAGTCCGGGCGGCAGTTCGCGGCGAGGGCCGCGCTGGGTGATGCTGGCGTGGGCAGTCACGCCATTCTGACGACACGGCCCCGAGGCGGTAACAGGGCGCGCCGACGGTCACGGCATCGCGCGGCGCACGGCGCCCACCTGGACGGGTACCGGGATGATTAGATCGAGCCCATACAGCGCGTTCAGCGCGTTCGCGATCGCCGTCGCGATGCCGGCCTGCCCCGACGCGTCGGGGTGAATGCCGTCGAGGCTCGTGCCGTCGCCGTACGGCGACGTCGAGGTGAGGTGCGCACCCGGGCTGTACGAGGAGGGCGGCGCGGAGGGCAGCGCCGCCGAGACGTCCACGTACGCCCAGCCGCGCGCCGACGCCGCCCCCTGGATGTGCGCGTTCATCGCGTCGCGCAGGGACGCGAGCGCCGCGACGTCCGCCGGCGTGAGCACGCTGTCCGCCGCGCCGGGGACGTCCGCGCAGCTCACGGTTCGCGCGGTGCCGGTGCGCGCCGCCTCCGCCGCGGCCGCGGCGACCTTCGCGAGGTAGACGTAGTTGCCGCTCCCCGCGCAGTCGCCGGCGAGGCTCACGCCGAACGCGCGGAGCGAGTCCCGCGCCGCGTCGAGCGCACTCGCGCCGCGCAGCGCCGGCACCGCCGTCGGCGACGGCACGCCGAGCAGCGCGCCCCGCCGCGCCGTCGCGAGCGCCGCGACGACCGAGTCGTACACGGGCTGCCACACGTCGAGCGGCACGAACGTGAACGCGGTGTCCGCGCGGTACGTCTCCGCCGTCGCGGCGACCATGCGCCCGGAGCGCACGGCGCGCACGAGCTCCGTGAACCCGAGCTCCACGGTGACGAGCGACGGGCGGTCGATCGTCGCCTGCTGCACCTGCGTGAACCCGGCGAGGAGAATCTCGGGGAGCGCGCGCCGCGCGCGCGCGTCGCTCGCGCGGAACGCGGAGTCGTGCGTGAAGCGGAGCGCCGCGTACGCCGTCACCTCGGGCACCGCGACGACCTGCGCGCGCACGGAGTCGTCGAAGCGCCCGAGGCAGCTCGTGTCGCGCACGCTCGCGAAGGCGGGCGTGCCCGCGAGCGTGCGCCCGAGGTAGAGCGGCGCCACGAGCGGCGGCACGCACCCCGGCGCCTGCACGCGGGGCACGCGGACGGTCACCTCGCCCGCCCGCCCGAGCAGCACGGGGTACGCGGCCGACTGCGCCTCGAACACCAGGCCGTCCGACGCGAAGCCCGCCGTGTGGCTCGCGCCGACGGCCACGTAGTCGCCCAGGGCGTCGTGCGCGGGCGAGGCGCCGTCGTCGCCGCAGGCGGCGGCGATCAGCGCGAGGGTGAGAAGGACGAGCGGGCGACGGGGAGGGCGCATGAGCGAGGTAAGATAGTCGTGGGTCGTGGGTCGTGAGGTGGAGGACCAACGACCAGAGACCACAGACCGACGACTACGAGCTACGGGACCGGGCCGGCCCAGTCCTGTGGCTCGCAGTCTTTAGTCTGTGGTCTCTGGTCTTTGGTCTCTATGCGACGACCCATGACGCACGAGTCACGGC
>JBJMNJ010000264.1:0-7087 GCA_045804325.1 Gemmatimonadaceae bacterium | reverse complement strand
GCCGACGAGGTGGACTCGCTTCACGCTCTTCGGGTCGACGTCGGTGAGGACGTTGCCGTTGTCGGTCTGGCTGTGCTGCGTCGTTTCCATGTGTCGTCTGGTCGCGTTCGGCAGGGGTGGGGCGCACGAAACGGGCCGCCTGCCATCCGCGTGAGGGTCGTGAGCCGTCAGCTCGGGGTACGTGCCCCGGTGGCTAGATGATGCGCGTCTCGCCGAAGTCGGGCATCCAGAGCTTGTCCGCCGGCAGCTTCGCCAGCTCCCAGAGCTGGCGCGTCCTACGCGGCGGCTCGTCGATCGGCTCGTCCGTCAGCTTGAACGTCCCCCAGTGCATCCCCGCCATCAGGGGCATCGCCGGCGCGCCGTGCGCCGCCGCGATCTCCCGGTAGGCCGCCACCGCGTCCTCCGGGTTCACGTGCACCGGCCGCATGAACCACCGCGGCTCGTAGGCGCCCACGGGCATCAGCACGAGGTCGAACGGCCCGAGCCGCCGCGCGATCGCGCCGAAGTCCGGGTGACGCCCCGTGTCGCCCACGAACCACACGCCGCGCCCCGCGTCCTCGTCGCGCAGCACCCAGCCGCCCCAGAGCGTCGCGTCCCGGTCGAACGGGGTGCGGCCGGAGAAGTGCTGCGCCGGCGCGCACGTCGCGCGCACGCCGGCACGGCCGCCCACCGTCCGCGCGTCCCACCAGTCGAGCTCCTCGGCGCGCGTCACGCCGCGCTCGCGCAGCCGCGCCGCGACGCCGAGCGGCGCG
Source organism: Gemmatimonadaceae bacterium (assembly GCA_045804325.1). Taxonomy (GTDB): domain Bacteria; phylum Gemmatimonadota; class Gemmatimonadetes; order Gemmatimonadales; family Gemmatimonadaceae; genus JBJMNJ01. Next base: position 6,335 of record JBJMNJ010000264.1, on the reverse strand, counting down.
AGCCACCGCGCGTCCGCGTGCGCCCGCGCGAGGCGCCGGATGGTCGGATCGTCGAAGTGGTCGTAGTGGTCGTGCGAGACCAGCACGAGGTCGATCGGCGGGAGCGCGTCGAAGGCCACCCCCGGCGGCGTCCACCGCTTGGGCCCCGCGAACGCCACGGGCGACGCGCGCTCCCCCCACACCGGGTCGAGCAGCACGTTGAGCCCGCCCACCTGCACGAGCCAGGTCGAGTGCCCCACCCACGTGGCCGAGAGCCGCGCCGCATCCAGCCGCGGCCGCGCGAACGACGGCTCGGCGCGCGGCGGGCGGAACGTCTCCGGCGTCGGCGGTGCCGGCCCGTCGCCGCCGCGGAGGCCGGCCACGGCGCGCGCCGCCGTCCAGCGCAGCAGCCCGCCGATCCCGTGCTGCTCCGCGCCGGGCCACGGGTTCTTGAAGCCGCCGCCGGGCTTGTGATGCGCCGCCTGCGGCGGCGCGGATCTCGGCTCCTCTTTCACGTACAGCTCCTCTTCGTGCGGTTCTCTACTTCGCGGCCCTGCGGGCCGCTCGTCCGTTCTCTACTTCGCGGCGCCGTTGGCGCCGCTCGTCGGTTCTCGGCCGCGCTGCGCGCGGCGGTTGCTCACCGCGACCGCGGTCCGAAGGACCGCCGAGAACCGACGCGGGGCACGAAGGGCCCCGACGTAGAGAACCGACGAGCCGCGCGCAGCGCGGCGACGTAGAGAACCGGATGCCGAGGAGCCATGCGCCTCGAGGAGTGGAGTACCGCGGCCCTGCGGGCCGCCTACCGCGGCGCCGGGAGCCACACCGAGAACGTCGACCCGCCCTCCGGCGCGCTCCGCACCGTCACGTCGCCGCCCTGGAGCCGCGCGAGGCGCCGCGTGATCGTGAGGCCGAGGCCCGTGCCCGACGCGGCGCCCTTGCCCGCGACCTGCTCGAACTCCCCGAAGATGCGCTCCTGGTCCTGCGGCGCGATCCCGATGCCCGTGTCGGTCACGCAGAGCGCCACCCGCCGCTCCCGGTCGCTGGGCGGCACCACCTCGACCGTGATGCCGCCCGCGTCCGTGAACTTCACGGCGTTCGACAGCAGGTTGAGGAGGATCTGCCGCACGCGCTGCGGGTCCGCGTACGCCGCCACCCGCGCCGGCCCGTCGACCCGCAGCGCGAGCCCCTTCGCCGCCGCCTGCGGCGCCACGGACGCCAGCGCGTCGCGCGCGAGCGCCACCACGTCCACCTCCTCCGGGGCGATCGCGACCTTGCCCGCCTCGAGGCGGCTGATGTCGAGCACGTCGTTCACGAGCTCCATGAGGTGCTGCGCGCTCCGCTGCACGCGCCCGAGCATCTCGCCCGCCCGCGGCGGCAGCTCGCCCCCGATCCCCTCGGCCATCAGCCCACTGTAGCCGAGGATGGCGTTGATGGGCGTGCGCAGCTCGTGCGACATCTGCGCGAAGAAGCGCGCCTTCACGCCCTCCGCGCTGGTGAGCTGCTCGACCAGCCGCTGGCGCTCCGCGACCTGGTGGTCGAGCTCCTCGTTGCGCTCCTGGAGCTCCGCCGCCTGCGTCTCGAGCTCGGCGGCCTGGGCCTCGAGCTCCGCGCTCGTCTGGCGCAGCTCCTCGTTCAACGCCTCGGCCTCGTCCGCGCGCCGGCCCGCCTCCGCGACGAGCTGGGCGTTCACGACCGCGACGGCCGCGAGGTCCGCGAGCGTCTGCACGAGCGACACCGTGTGCTCGTCCACGGGCGCGTCGCGCCGCCAGCCGACGATCACCGCGCCGAACGGGCGCCCCTCGCGGCGCAGCGGGACGCCGAGCGCCGTGCGCATCCCCTCGGCGACGTGCGCGGGGAACTCCTCGGGCGGATACTCGGGGTTGTCCGGGAAGCCGGTGATGATCATCGGCGCGTCCGCCGCGATGACGCGCCCCGCCGTCCCCCGGCCCGGCTCCCACGTCGCCATGCGCCACGCGTCCGTGCGGTTGCCGTCGATGGCGCGCCACATCGACGCCCCGCGCTCGTCCACGGCGGCGACGGCGGCGTAGTCCCCGCCGCTCAGCGTGTGCGCGCGGCGGGCGATGCGCGCGAGCAGCTCGTCCACCGACAGCGTCCCAACGATCTCGCCGGCCGCCGCGGCGAGCTCCGCCTGCTCGCGCGCGCGCCGCTCGGCGCCGACGCGGTCGGTCTCGAGGCGCGCGCGGAGCCGGGCCTCGCGCGTGATCTCGCGCAGGACGACCGCGGCGCCCCACGGCTCCCCGTGGGCGCCCAGGAGCGGGACCGCGCTCGACGAGATCACCACCTCCGAGCCGTCCGGCCGGGCGACACGGAGCTCCTCGTTGAGGATGATGTCGCCGCGCAGCGCGCGGCTGACCGGCCAGCGGTCGGACGACAGGGGCATGCCGTCCGCCGCGCGCACGTCGGCCCCCGCCCAGTACTCCTCGAGCGATGCCGCCTCGGTGCGCAGCCCGAGGAGCAGGCGCGCGCTGTCGTTGATGGAGATCGCGTGCCCGTCCCGGGCCACGACCACCACGCCGTCGCTCAGCTGCTGGATCACGTCGTCCCACTGGAACGGGACGCTCTCGGTGTGGATCCCGGACTCGGCCATCGCAGGGTGGACGGGGATGGGCGCGCGCACGTGTCTGAGGCAGGAATGGTGCTGCCGCAGCCGCCAAAAGTGAAACGGCGGGCCCCGGAAAAGGGACCCGCCGTCTCGAGCGGCGCGCGGTGGAGTGCCGCGCGCCGCCGCCGCCGACGCGCTAGCGCGCGCGTGCGGCGGTCGTGCTCACTGCCCCGCGGGGGCCGACGACCCCGTCACCGCGCGGTACGTGTTGACGCGGCCGTTGCCGAACTTCGTGTCGTAGCCCGAGGCGCCGCGGTCGTCCGCCGTGGAGAGGATGCGGCTGCGGAGGCTGCTTCCCCGGAGGCCCGTCTTCGAGGCGACGACCGCGGCGGTGCCCGTCACCTGCGGCGCGGCCATCGACGTGCCCTGGTACCAGTCGTACGTCGCGCCGGCGATCGGGCCGGCGACGGCGGTGCCGGCGGTGTAGGTGCGCGGCACGGAGCTCAGGATGCAGCCCTCGGGCGTCGTGTTCGAGTAGCAGTAGCCGCCCGGCGCCGAGATGTCGAGGCCGCTGCCGTACTGCGAGTAGCCCGCGAGCTCGTCCTTCCAGTTCGTCGCGGACACGGAGATGGCGTTCACGTCGCACGCGGGGCAGGCGACCTTGCCGCTCCCCGAGTTGCCGGCCGAGGCGATGACGAGGACGCCGGCGTTCGTCGCGCGCAGGATGGCGCTCTGCTCCGACGACGACTCGCTGCGGCCGCCGAGGCTCATGTTGACGGCGACGAGGTGGTTGCCGCTCGCGTCGACGTAGTCGGCGGCGGCGTTGATGGCGTTCACGATCGCGGTGGTGGGGCAGCCGCCGGGTCCGCACACGCGCTGGACGTACACCTTGACGTTCGACGCGGCGCCCGTCACGCCGGCCACGCCGACGTACTGGCCGGCCATGGTGCCGGTGGTGTGCGTGCCGTGGCCCTCGTCGGGCGTGTCGCTCGGGTCGGCGTCGCCGGAGAACCAGTCGCGCCCGGCGATGAGGCGCCCGGAGAGCTCGGGGTGCCCGAAGTCCACGCCGGTGTCGATGCTGCCGATCGTGACCGCGGCGCCGCCGGCGCCGATCCCCTCGAGCGCGTCCTCGTCGGCGTCGGCGACCGACGCGTACGACGACGGGATGTAGGTGCCGTAGCGCGAGTCGGTGGGGTCGCTGAACTTCATGTTCAGGCCGCCCGGGTTGTAGAACGCCCAGAGGCGGGAGTCGATGGCGTCGGCCTGGCGGATGTAGTTCGGCTCGGCGTACTCGACGCGCGGGTCCGCCGCAAGGCGCGCGGCCATGGCGCGCTCGTTCCCGCGGTCGGTGAGGAGGACGTCGAAGTGGCCGCCGTAGCCGCGGGCGCCCCGCCCGAGGCCGTGCGCGCGCGCGAGGGCGTCGACGCTCTGACCGTCCTTGAGCTTCACGATCACCTCGCCGGCGACCACCGGGTCCTCGCCCGGCTGCTGCTGCACCGCCGCGAGGGGGCGGTCCGCCGCCGACGGCTCGACGCCGTCGGGCTGCGTGGCGGGGTCGGCGCAGGCTGCGAGCGCGGCGAGGGCGGCGGTGGTGGCGACCGCCTTGAGCGAGACACGGTGCATCGGCCTTACCTCCTGGTTGGAACCAACCCGCGAGCCCCCTGGGGGTAGGGCGGTCGCGGCAAACGACGACTCGGACCCCGGCGCGAGGGCGCGCAGGGGACGCGAGAGTAATTCGATGTGCAGGAGAGTTCAGGCGTGGCGCCGGCGCGTCCGGCGGCCCGCGAAAGGGCGTGACCGGCGCAGCACGTCGCGCGCGCTCCACACGTTTACATCCAACCGGCGGCGGAAACAAGAGTCTCCGTCGAGGCGCGCGCCTGTCGCAAGAGACGGGCCGTGCTAAACGGATGGTTGGGCGGGGCTAATGCCGCTGCGTCCACGCATCGCGCACCGCATACGAGCGCTCCCGGGAGGCCGCGCGGCGCGTCCCGGGGGTCGTGAGCTCGAGGTACGGAGTGCGCGCGACGCGATGCTCGTTAGGCCCGCCCGGCCTCCAGATTCTCCGTCACGTGCTCGGCGCTCCGCATGCCCACGAGCGCGGCGGTGACGCCCGGCATCGCGCGCACGAAGGCGATGGCGCGCTGCGCGTCCGTGGTGAGGGCGGGGAAGGCCTCGCGGAGCTGCGGCGGGAGGCCGCGCGTGAGCTGCCCGTGCATGAGGGGCGCGCTCGCCACCACCTGCACGCCGAGCTCCGCCGCCGCCTCGACGAGCGGCACGCGCGCGCGCTTGGCGCCGCGCCCGAGCTGCTGGGTCGGCGCGCGCACCGCCTCGTGCGCGGCGATGCTCATGGGCGCCTGCACCACGCGGAAGTGGTGGCCGTCGCCGCCGACCTCGCGCGCCAGGGTGACGAGCTCCTGGAGGCTCAGGTGCCCGCGCACGCCGGGCGGCACGCGGAAGCCGTCCCAGGTGGCGCACCCGTACAGGCCGATCTCGCCCCGGCGCGCGCGGTCCTCGAGCAGCGCGAACGCCTCGCGCACCTGGGTGCGGAAGCGGTCGGCGCTGCCCGCCTCGAGCTGCTGCTCGGGGTTGTGCAGATAGTAGACGTCGAGTGCGGCGACGCCGAGGTTGGCGCGGCTCCGCGCGATCTGGTGCGCGAGGAAGCTCGGCGCGAGCGAGTGTCCGCCCGTGGAGACGTCCGCCGGCGTCAGGATGCCCGGGTCGAAGAACGCCCGCTTGAGGTACGCGCGGTACTCGTCGCGCGTCGCCGGCGCCGCGCCATCGAGCGGGATGAAGCCGCCCTTCGTGCAGAGCACCACCTCGTCGCGCCGCACCACCCCCGTGGCCACGCACGCCGCGAGCGCCGACCCCACCGCGCGCTCGGAGCGCTGGCAGCGGTAGTTGATCGCCGTGTCGACGAGGTTCACCCCGCCCGCGAGCGCGGCACGCACGCTCGCGCGGTAGCGCGTGTCCTCGGCGTCGTCGGGCTCGCCGAGGTACGTGCCGAGCCCGATGGACGAGACGAGGCGCGCGTCGGCGAGGGGGCGGAAGTACCCGGCGGCCGCGAACGACGCGTGGCGGTCCCGGTAGCGCGCCGTCCCTTCGACCGTCGCGAGCCCCGAGAGGCCGGCGGTGGGGGAGAGCCCGGCGCCGGAGTACGCGGGTGCCTCGGTGCCGGGGGGGGTCGGGGTGTGCATTCACCGTCAGCCTACATCCGGGGCGCGGGGGGTGGCAAGGGCGTGCCCGGCGGCGCGCTCGCGTCGTGGCGCGATCCTTTCAGGCGGCAGTCCCCCGACTAGCCGCCCTCCCGACCCGGGGGGTAGGTTTCGTGGCTCGATGGTCCCTCGTCCGTTGAACCGTTCGCAGTGGAGTCTGACCGAAATGCCGGAGTTCGCGAGCTGGGCGTCCGATTGGTGGAAGCCGCTGCTGTTCATCGTCGTCGCAGGCCACTTCACCAACGTCTGCGTCACCCTCTTCCTCCACCGCGCGCAGACGCACCGCGCCGTGAAGTTCAACGCGCTCGCGGCCGTCCCGATGCGCATCTGGCTCTGGCTCACGACGGCGATCGTCACCAAGGAGTGGGTCGCCTGCCACCGCAAGCACCACGCGTTCGCCGACCGCGAGGGGGACCCGCACAGCCCCGTGATGGAGGGGCTCCGCAACATCGTCCTCAAGGGCGCCTTCTACTACCGCAAGGCGGTGCGGCAGCCCGGCATGCTCGAGAAGTACGGCAAGGGCACGCCGAACGACTGGCTCGAGCGCCACGTCCTCGGCCGCAAGGGGATGAGCACCCTCG
>JBJMNJ010000263.1:0-2657 GCA_045804325.1 Gemmatimonadaceae bacterium | reverse complement strand
GGCGTCGTCGAGCAGCGCCTGCGCGGCCTCGCCCGCGAGCGCGTGCATGCGCGCGACGACCTCGTCGTAGCGGCGCCCGCGCGGCCCGGGCACGTCGAGCGAGTCGACATGGATGAGCGCGACTTCGGCGGGGTCGAGCTGCGCGACGGCCTCCACGACCGCCTCCCAGCCGCCTTCGGTGATCCACGCGAGGACCTTCAGGTCACCAGCCACAGCGCGACGGTACACGCGATCAGGATGGGCGGCACCGTCGCCGCGCCGAGCGCGTGGAACTCGCGATGGCTCGGCTCGGCGTCGCGCTCGCGCAGGATCCGCCGCCACAGCAGCGTCGCGAGCGAGCCCGTGTAGGTCAAATTCGGTCCGGCGTTGACGCCGATCAGCACGGCCAGCACCGTCGGCGTGCCCGCCGCGGCCGCCGCCGGCAGCAGCACGAGCAGCGCGGGCACATTGTTGAGCAGGTTCGCGAGCGCCGCCGCGACGAACGTCACGCCCAACAGCGCGAGCAGCCCCTCGCCGCCGGGCAGGATGTCGCCGATCACGTCGCCGAGGTCGAGCGCACGCACGATCAACCCGAGCCCGAGCACGAACCCCAGCAGCGCGGGGTCGGCCGCCGCAAGCCACGAGCGGCCCGTACCGCCGGCGGCCGTTCGCTCCGCCACCATCAGCAGCGCTCCGGCCGCGGCCGGCCAGGCCGTGTCGAGCCCCAGCGGGCCGGCGGCGATGAAGCCCGCGAACGTGAGCGCGAGGACCGCGAGCGGGCCGCGCGCGATCGCCGGCGGCGCGCCCCGAGGCGTGCGGCCGCGCGCCTCCAGCGCGGTCGCGAACGCCGTCCGCAGCGCGACCCACTCGATCGCGATCGCGATCGCCCACGGCGCGGCCATGCGGGCGGCGAAGCCGGCGAAGGTGAGCTCGGAGGCGCGGAACGCGAGCAGGTTCGTGAGGTTCGAGACGGGCAGCAGCAACGAGCCGGAGTTCGCCAGGTGCGAGCAGGCGTAGACCTGCGGCCGCGCGTTCAGCCGGGCGCGCGCGGCGGCGGCGAACGCGGCCGGCGTGAGCAGCACGACCGTCGCGTCAAGTCCGAGCACGGCGGTCACGCCGGCGGCGGCCGCGAACACGTACGCGAGCAGCCGCAGGCCGGAGCCGCGGGCGCGGACCGCCATCCGCGCGGCCAGGGCGTCGAACAGCCCCGCGCGCTCGCAGCCCTCGCCCAGGATCAGCAGCGACGCGAGCACGATCAGCGTCGGGGCGAGCGCGCCCACCTCGTCGACGGCGTCGTCCCCCGAGAGAACGCCCGCGAGCCACAGCACCAGCGCGCCGCCCAGGGCGACGAGCACCTCGGGCACGCGCCGCGAGGTGGCGGCGGCAATGGCCGCGAGCAGGGCGACGGCGGCAAGGATCACCAGAGCGCCTCGTGGCGCTCCATCACGCCGTGGCCCGTGACCTCGCCCGCGACGGGCAGCGCGCCGGCGAACGTCCCGAAGGGCTGCTCGTAGTCGCTGGCGAGCACGAGGTAGTTCTCACGCTTGGCCCGCGTCGCGAGCGCGCTGAACCGCAGGGCGCCGACGCCGTCGAGGCCGTCGAACGGCAGCCGCCCGACGAGGTGCGGCTCGCCGTCGACCCACACGGCGCACTCGCCCGCGAACATCCCCTCGACGAGGTTCCAGACCACCGGGGCGCCGCTCCCCGTCACCCCCGCGCCCGCCGACCACAGCCACGAGGTGCGGCGCGGGTGGCGCCCGCGCGACTCGTCGAGCAGCCCGGGCAGATCGATGTCGCGCCCGAGGACAGAGCCCGTCACCCGCAACGGCGTCTTGCGCGTCCACGCGACGTCCGAGGAGGCCTCGATCGGCGTGCCGCGCTCGACGGACAGCGCGAACGGCGCGCGCGTCCCCTCGTGCAGCGTCGAGCCGTCCCACACCGCCCACCACGACCGCCGCAGCCACCCGACGCGCGCGGTCGCGACGCACAGCATCACGTCCGGCCCGAACGCCCCGACCCACCGCCACGATTTCCGTAAAGCCACGCGGCGCCACACGATATGCTCAGCACCCGCGTTGACTGACGGGTCAGTCCGTGGGGAAGGAGAACCTCGTGCGTGCCGCCGCCGTCCAGCTGCAGTCGACCCCTGACCGGGACCGCAACCTCGAAGCCGCAGACCGCCTCACCCGCGAGGCGGCAAGTGCGGGTGCCGAACTCGTCGTGCTGCCCGAGAAGTGGCCGGCCCTCGGCACGCCGGAGCAGACGATCGCGGCCGCCGAGCCGTTGGACGGCCCCGTCCTCGCGTGGGCGTCCGATGTCGCCCGCGAGCTCGGCATCGACCTCGTCGCCGGCTCCTTCAGCGAGCGCGTCGCCGACGACGCGCGCGGGCGCAACACCTCGATCCACCTCAACCCCGAGGGCGAGCTCCAGGCCACCTACCGCAAGATCCACATGTTCGACGTGGAGGTCGGCGGCCGCGTCTACAAGGAGTCCGAGCACGAGGCGCCGGGCGACGAGATCGTGGTCTCGCAGACCGCGCGCGGCGTCGGGCTCGGCATGAGCATCTGTTACGACGTCCGCTTCCCCGAGCTCTACCGGATCCTCGCCGTGCAGGGCGCCGAGATCGTCGCCGTCCCGGCCGCCTTTACGTTCGCCACGACGCGCGATCACTGGGAGAT
>JBJMNJ010000262.1:0-9122 GCA_045804325.1 Gemmatimonadaceae bacterium | reverse complement strand
GGCCCTCGTGGCTCCTGCCACAGCGCGGGCACCGGTGGACGCCGCCGTCGAACGGGTCGAACGCGAGTGGCGTGCGGTCGACCTCGCACCGGCCGCCGCGCACGCTCATGTGCGCCTTCTCCGCCGGCGGGTGCACCTCCCGCTCGAGCACGCGCGCCAGGTCGGCGGCGAGCGACTCGGTGAGGGGCGCGAGACCGCCGCGCGCCGCCGCGCGTCGCTCGCCGAGCCGGTCGTCCGGGAGCAGCAGCGTCACCGGGGGCCCGCTCCCTGGCCGCCGACGTCCCAGTCGTGCACCGTCGCGAGCTCGCCGCGGAGGTCCATGGTGACGTTCCGCAGCCGGCGCGAGAGGCCCTGGAGGCCGCGCGAGTGGTAGATCCACGCGGCGGGCACCTCGCGCGCGAGCTCCTCCTGCACCGCCGCCCACGCCGCGCGCGCTCGGGCGGCGTCGGGCGCGCGGCGCGCCGCGCCGAGCAGCGCGTCGAGGCGCGGGGTGTGGAAGCCCGCGTAGTCGAGCGCGCCGCCGGCGAGGCCCGAGTCGAACATGGACGCGAGGTACGCGAGCGAGAGGTCGCCGGGAATGCCCGTGAGCAGTGCGCCGAAGCGGCGCGGGGTCGCCCGCGCGGCCGCGAGGAAGGCGCCCATCTCCATGAGGCGGATCTCGACGCGAACGCCGCGCGCCGCGAGGTCCGCCTGCACGAGCTGCTCGACGGCGTTGTCGCCGCTCCCGACGGTCTGGAGGTCGAAGGCGAGCGGCCGCCCGCCGCGGCGCCGCCCGCCGTCCGGGCCGCGCCGCCAGCCGGCGGCGTCGAGCAGCGAGTCGGCGAGCCGCGTGTCGCGCAGCGGGCCGCGCGCGGGCGCCGCCAGTGGATGGTCGGCGGGGACCGGGCCGGCGGCGGGCACGCCGTAACCCGCGAGCGCCGCCTCGATGATGCGCTCGCGGTCGAGCGAGAGGCTCACCGCGCGTCGCACGCGCACGTCGTCGAACGGTGGCCGCGACGCGTTGAAGATGATCGCGTTCGAGAAGAGGACCGGGTACGACAGCACGCGCAGCGCGCGGTCCTCCGCGACGAGCGGCGCGACGGTGGGCGGGATCCCCGCGGCGTCGAGCTCCCCGCTCACGAGTCCGGCGAACTTCGTCGCCGGCTCGTCCACCACCGCGACGACGAGCCGCTCGACGCGTGGCGGGCCGCCGAGGGCGAGCGCGAAGTCCGGGCTGCGCTCGAAGACCCACCGCTGCCCCGCCGTGCGGCCCGCGAATCGGAACGGCCCGCCCCCGACCGGCGCGAGGTTGAACGCGGCGCGCCTCATCTCCGCGCGCGGCACGGCGGCGAGCAGGTGGCGCGGGAGCACGGGGAGCTCGACGAGCACCTGCGGAAAGTCCGCCGGCGGCGTCGCGAAGCGGAGCACGAGCGTGCGCGCGTCGGGAGCCTCCACGGCCACGAGGTCCGCGAGGTCGGCGTAACGCGGGTAGCCCGTCGCGCGGTCGCGCGCCGCGTCGATCGTGAACGCGGCGTCGGCGCTCGTCATCGGCCGGCCGTCGTGCCACCGCACGCCGTCCGCCAGGTCGAAGGTGAGCGCGCGGCGGTCCGGCGACCAGCGCCACGACCGCGCGAGGTAGGGTGCGGGACGCAGCGCCGAGTCCGCGCGCACGAGCGTGACGAACAGGACGTGACGCTGCACCTGGCGCGAGAGCGGGTGCACCGTCACGAGTGGGTTCGCCGACTCGAGGTCCGCGCCCGACGCGATAACGACGGTGCGTGCGGGGCGTTCCGGCGGCGCGCACGCCGCGACGAGGCACGCGGCGGCCATTGCGATCGGCGCGGCCCGCCTCATGATTCGGGCGTGCGCACCATCATCCGCCGGCTCCTCGGCGCCGCCGCGCTGCTCTGGCTCGTCGTCTCGCTCACGTTCGTGCTCCTGCGCGCCGCCCCGGGCGATCCGGCGCAGCTCCTCGTCCCGGCGACCGCGTCGGCCGAGGACGCGGCGCGGCTGCGCGCGCAGCTGGGGCTCGACCGGCCGCTCGCGGTGCAATATGCACGCTGGATCTCGTCGGTGCTGCGCGGGGACCTGGGCCGCAGCTTCGCCCTGGATCGCCCCGTCACCGAGGTGCTCGCCGAGGCCATCCCCGTCTCGCTCGGCCTGGGCGGCGCCTCGCTCGCCCTGACGTTCGTCCTCGGGGTGCTCGTGGGGACGGCGCAGGCGGCTCGGCACGGCCGCTGGCAGGACGCGGCGCTCACCGTGGTGACGACCGCCGTGTACGCGGCGCCGAGCTTCTGGCTGGCGCTCGCGCTGGTGGCGGTGTTCACCTACGGCGCGGCACGGTGGGGTTTCCCCGCCCCGCTCAGGCTGCCCGCCTTCGGCATGCGCGACCCCTCGGGGCAGCTCGCGGGCGCGGCGGCGCTGGCCGACCTCGCGCGCCACGCGGTCCTTCCGGTGACGGTGCTCGCGGCGGTCGGCGCCGCGGGCATCGCGCGGTACGCGCGCTCCAGCGTGCTCGACCTGCTGCGAATGGACTTCGTACGGACGGCGCGCGCGAAGGGGCTCGGAGGGCGCGCGGTGTACGGACGGCACGTGCTCGCGAACGCGCTCCCGGCGCTCGTCGTGCTCTTCGCGCTCGCGCTCCCGGGCGTGGTCGCCGGGCAGGTGTTCGTCGAGAGCGTGTTCGCGTGGCCGGGGATGGGGCGCGTGATGCTCACCGCCATCGCCGCGCGCGACTACCCGGTGGTGCTCGGCGCCACGCTGGTCTACGCGGCGCTCGTCATCCTCGCGAACCTCGCCGCCGACCTCGTGCTGCCCCTGCTCGATCCGCGGCGCGCGGCGTGACGCGGCTCGCGTGGGCGGCGCTCGCCCTGCTGGCGCTCGTGGCCCTGGGCTCGCTCGTCGCGCCCGCGCTCGCCCCCGGCGACCCGCTCGCCATCGGCGACGTGCTCTCCGCGCGGCTGCTGCCGCCCGGCGCGCGCGACGCGAGCGGCCACCTGCACTTCCTCGGCACCGACCGCTTCGGGCGCGACATCTTCTCGCGCATGATGCTCGCGGGCCGCATCTCGCTCGGCGTCGGGCTCCTCGGGTCCTTGCTCGCGGGACTCATCGGCACGGCCGTCGGCGCGCTCGCCGGGTGGCACGGCGGCCTGCTGGACCGGGCGGCAATGGCGGTGGGGGACGCGCTGCTCTCGATTCCGCGCCTCATCCTGCTCCTCGTCTGCGCGTCGCTCTGGCGCCCGGGCATCGCCACCGTCGTCGCCGTGCTCATGGCGACGGGGTGGATGGGGGTCGCGCGCATGGTGCGCGGCGAGGTGCTCGGCGTGCGCTCGCAGCCGTACGTGGACGCGGCGCAGGCGCTCGGGGCTCCGGGCTGGCGAATCCTCTGGCGGCACGTCCTTCCGAACGCGGTCGGGCCGGCGATCGTCGCCACGACGCTCGGCGTCGGCAACGCGATCCTCCTCGAGAGTGGCCTCTCGTTCCTGAACCTCGGCATCCAGCCGCCGCGGCCGAGCTGGGGGAACATGATCGCCGACGGACGCGCGCTGATCGTGACTGCCCCGTGGGTGGCCGTGGCGCCGGGGCTCGCACTGGTCGTCACCGTGCTCGCGTGCACGCTCCTCGGCGACGCGCTCCGCGACCGCCTCGCGGGTGAGGGCGAGACGACGCTTCGGGAACGCGTCTGACGACCTCCCCGAGGTCACCGCGCGAGCACGGTGATCACGCCGCGCGGCGGCGCGTCGAACGTGACCGAGGTCCCCTCGACCGCGAGCGGCTCGAGCGGCGTCTCGTCGAGCCGCGCGAGGCGCGCCTCACCTAGCGGGAACCCGAACGACCAGCGCCCGCGCACCGCGACCTCGGTCACGTTCACGCAGCGGGCGACGAGCCACCGGCCGTCCTCGCTCTCCTTCAGCGCGCCGAATGCGAGCCCCGTCCCGTCGAGGTGCGCGCCGCGCGTGGGCTCCGGGAGGGCGAGGGCCGAGCGGAGCGTCGTGCCGGTGAGCGGGAGCAGGACGTCGTCCGCGGCGCGCTCCACGGCGTCGAGCGTCTGCACGTCGCGCGGCCCGTGGGGCATGAGCGCGAGCGCCGCGGCGAAGGGGCCGAGCGACTGCGACTCGGGCGTCGGCAGGGGCCAGCCGGCGTGTCCGGGCCGCTCCGGGAGGTCGTTGCGCGAGAGCTCCCCGATGGCGCGCACGAGCGTCACCGCCACTTCCCCCGCGTCCGTCGCCTCGTACTCGGCGAGCCCGTCGCTGAACACGGTGGCGCCGGCGCGCGGCGCGTACAGGCTGACGTAGCGGTGGAGCGGCGCCGTGCGCGGAGGCGTCTCGCGCGCGGCGTCCGCGGGCGGTACCACGAGCGGCACGCGCTCCACCGGCCCGAACGCCGCGTCCGCCCACACGTGCGCGTCCACGAGCCCGGTGCCGATCACCACGCGCAGCCGGTGGTCGTGCGCGCGATTGGCCCCGGTCACGACGATCCGCACGAAGGGCGCGCCCGCGTCGACCGCCAGGCGCGCCGCGACGTTGATCGCCACGCGAGGCGCGGCGCGGCCGCGCGTGCGGCGGTCGGGCAGCGGCACCGCGCCGCCGAAGCGGCGGACGGGCACGAGCAGGCGCCACCGCGTCTCGAGCTCGCCGCGGAGCGGACCGCGCTGCGACACGCGGGCGCCGAGGAAGCTCGCGCGGACCGGATCGCCGATGAGCGACGGCGTGTACGAGTCGCCGCGGTCCGCGGTGCTCTCGAAGCGGAGCACGTCAGGCGCCGCGAAGCCGAGGTCGACGGCGGCGATGCTCACCGCGCCGCCGGGGCCGAGCTCGACGCGCAGGTGGCCGTTGTCGAGCGACGTCGCGTCGACGGCCACGCGCCCGTGCGAGACGGAGGGGCGTGCGCGTCCGCCCGTGAGGCGGAAGGAGCGGGTCCCGTAGCCCTCCACCTCGGGCACCCAGGCGAGCACGCGACGCTCCTCCACGAGGTCGTTGTCCGGGTAGTGCCGCGGCGACTCCACGCGGTCGTGCGCGAGGGCGCGCGCGAGCACCTGCGTCGCGACCGCCCCGTGCTCGAGCGTCGGCGCCGCCGGGCGCCGGCGCGCGCGGCGCTCCGTCGCCGATGCGGCCGCGAGCGGCGCCGGCTCCGCCCGCGGCGCCGAGCCGGGGCCCACCGGCACGTCGCGCAGGAAGGTGCGGACCACGATCTCCGCGACGCCCGAGCGCGGGCGCGGCGCGGAGTTGCGCACCACCACCACCGGCACCCACGCGTCCCCCCGCTCGCGCGCCGACACCGCGTCGTGCCCCACCACCCGCAGCAGCGCGTCGTCGCACACGCCGGCGCCCTGCGTCATCGCGTCGTCCAGACGCGCGTCCATCGCGCGCGCCACCTCGTCCGAGGACGTGCCGCAGAGCGTGTCGTGCGGGTGGCAGCGGAGCAGCGCCTTCCACGCCGCCTGCACGAGGGCGCGCGCCGTCCCGTCCCCTTCCCCGTCCCGAGCGCGCGCGCCTGCCGCCGCGAGCGCACTCCACGGCTCCGCCTCCCGCACGAGGAGCCGCTCGGCGTGCGCGTTCCGCCGCTTCTGCGCCGCGCGCGTGCCCAGGGTGCCCTGCAGGGTCCATGTGAACCCGTAGGAATCGCGCAGCTCCCCCTCCACGACCGGGAGCGGCGTCTCGGCCGCCCGCCGCTCGACCTCCGCCGCGAAGCGCGACAACGATGCGACCGTCACGCGGTCGGGGCGCGCCTCCTCGGCGAGCAGCCGTGCCGCCTCGTCGAAGTCGTGCTGGAGCGCGTGGTGGTCCGCGCCATTCTGCACGAGGGCGAGCCCGAGCCGGGCGCGCGGCGCGAGCACCGCGCGCATGCGCCGCCAGCGCTCGCGCATCCCCCCACGCTCCGTCGGGAGCGACGAGCCGAACTCGTAGCCATCCGGCGGCAGGTGATAGAGCACCGCGACATCGCCCGCCGGGGCGCGCCAGCGGGCGGCGTCGCCGGCGGGCCAGCGTGCGCCGCCGTAGCCGCGCCAGAGCAGCACGACCGCACACCCGAACCCCGCGCCGAGCGTCGGCAGCATCGCGGGGTGCCCGAACGAGTCGGGGCAGTACAGCACGGCAGGCGCCGTCGCACGCAGCGCGCGCAGCGCGCGCCGCCCCGCGAGGAGGTTGCGCACGAGCGCCTCGGCGCCCGGGATCAGCTCGTCGGCGAGGACGTACCACGGGCCGGCCTCCAGCGCGCCGGCGCGGAGCCGCTCCGCGAGCTCCGCCGCGCGCTCGGGGCGCACGGCGAGGTAGTCCTCGAGCACGATCGCCTGCCCGTCGAGCAGGAACGACTCGCCGGGCGCGGGCCTGCGGGCGAGCAGCTCGTCGACGAGCGCGACGAGGCGCTGCCGGAAGCGCCCCGCCGGGTGGTACCACTCCCGGTCCCAGTGGGTGTGCGGGAGGAGGAAGACGTCGAGCGGCTCGTCAGGCACGAGGGCGCGTGGAGCGTGAAGGGTGGGTGAACGCGACGAGTGACGGGAGCGCGCTCGCCCCCGTCACTCGGTCGTGCCGCACAACCGTTCGCGCGTCAGCCGACCGGCGCCTCCGCCGTGGGCCTGGCGCCGTGCCGCTCGAGCGTGTTGATCGGCATGCGCGGGTGCTGATAGGTCCGCTTGTGGATCGTCCACGCGCTGAAGGCGGCGCCCAGTGCCAGCAGGCAGATGAAGGCGGCGACGCCCCACCCCTGCCGGTTGTTGTCGACGGCTACTCTCGCGTAGCGCTCGGCCATTCCTCGTGTCCTCACGGGCTCGATGAGCTGGGGCGCGCCGCGCGTGTGTTGCCGGAGGTGCTCGTACTGCTGCTCGTGCTGCTGCTCGCGGCCGCGCGGCGCCCGTGGAGGTTACGCGCGGGCGCTCGCGCGGACAACCCCCGCGCTAGACGGGTCGCCGCCCCGTGAGCAGGCGGTACACGATGACGATCAGCGCGATGACGAGCAGGAGGTGAATGAGGCCGCCGCCGACGTGCACGACGAACGCCCCGAGCAGCCAGAGGATCAACAGAATGATCGCGATGGTCCACAGCATTTTGGTGCCTCGCCGATGAGGGTGATGGCTGCGATTGAGCAACGGTCGTGCCCGGCTGGCGTGACGTGGATCACGCCAGCCGGCACTCGTCAGGCCGCGCCGATGCTGCGACCCGGCCCGCTCGCGCCGCGGTCCTCGCGGCGCATGGCACGCTGATCACCGGCGACGGTCACGTCGGCCGGCGCCGGCTTCGGATGCTCCTGCATCTGGTGCACGGCCTGGCGCCCGAGCAGGATGCGCGCGGCGCGCACGTCGTGCCCCACGTCGATGAGCAGGATCGCCAGGTCGCCGATGCCCCAGAGGAGCCCCGCGGCGACGATCAGCTTGCTCGTCTCGCCGAGGAGCGTCGGGATGGCCTCGCCGCCGTAGCGGGCGATGCCGACGACGATCTCCGCGACGAGCAGCAGCAGCAGGATCACGCCCATCAGCTTGAACAGCTTCGACAGGTAGCGCAGCCCCACGTACGGCTCGATGTCCGTCGCGCGCACCTGCATCAGCGCGTCGAGGGGCCCGGGCTTGGCGGCCGGGCGCGCACCTGCGGGCGTGCGCCCCGCGTCCGCGGGCCCGAGGGCCGCGGCGCCGCAGTGCGGGCAGACCGTGGACGGGTCGGGGCGGTTGTTGCCGCAGTTCGGGCACTTCCCGCTCGCGATCGCCGACATCTCCCTCTCGTCTCTCTCGCTCATCCCCCGTCTCCTGACCCGGTCCACCGGGCTCGATATCCGCGCGTGTCGATGTGCGCGAAGGGTCCATGGCTGCTCGTGCCGGGATACACGCCGCAGCCGCCGATCAACTCGGGATGCGCCCGTTCCACCGTCTCGACGGCGTCGCAGATCACCCGGCTGTCCCCGATGTTCACCTTCCCGTCCCCATTCAGGTCGTCCATGCTGCCGTTGCCGTCGTTGTCCACGAAGATGTCCGCCGCGTCCCCGAACATGTGGCGGCTCATCGTCGCCCTTCCCGTGGTGTTGCCCCCGCCCGCGTTGTAGCTCGGCGTGCGGAAGCCGCTGAGCACGCGCACCGTGCCCGTCTTGATGCCGCGGCCATTCAGCTCGTTCATCACGAGCTCCACCTTGTCCACGTTCTTGATGCGGAGCACCAGGTACTTCGGCCAGACGTTCCCCTGGTTGTGCGTGAGGAAGTCCCGCAGGCGGAAGTGCTCCGAGACCTGCGTGTCCTGGTTCTGCGGCGTGACCTCGATGAAGCCCTCGGGGCGCGAGTAGTCGCCCCGCTTCGCGAGGTTGGCTCTCGCCGCCGGCCAGCTCCCCAGCAGGTACTGGCCGATGCGCCCATTCTGGAGGTGCTCGTACGGCACGAGTGTGACCACGTTGTAGCCGCTGACCGGTCGCACTGCCTCCCGCACCCGCACCGCGAGCCCGAAGATCCCGCTGCGGGCCGGCGCGCGACCGGGGGCGGCTCCGGCCGCGGAGTCGGCGACCGCGAGCACCGTGTCGGCGTGCGAGGCCGCGGCGCTCTCCGCCGCGTCGTCCTCGAGCGACCCGCCGGGAAGCGTGAAGACCGCCCGGAGCTTCCCGCTGAGGCCCCGCGGCACCATCGCGTCCATCGCGGCGTCGGTGACGAAGGCCGCGGTGGGGGCATCCGGGTTCGTGAGTGCCGAGGCGACCATGGCGCCCGCCGAGGGCGCCGGGGCGCCCGCGCGCCCCGGGCGCGCCTCGGCCACCGTCCAGGTCCAGCCGACGGCGAAGAGGAGGAGCCAGGTGGCGGCGATCACGTTGAACCAGCGCTCGCCCCGCCGGCCGAGCCCGGCCCGGTGCCACCGGCTGCGAGCCGGCTCGGGGAGCGTCAGCAGCCCGTCGGGCACGCCGACGGCGCCGCTCGGC
The DNA here is from genome assembly GCA_045804325.1 of Gemmatimonadaceae bacterium. Taxonomy (GTDB): domain Bacteria; phylum Gemmatimonadota; class Gemmatimonadetes; order Gemmatimonadales; family Gemmatimonadaceae; genus JBJMNJ01. The sequence continues at coordinate 263 of JBJMNJ010000262.1, read as the reverse complement.
GCGCTGCTCGGCGCGCCGAGCGGGCCTTCGTCATCGTGGGACGGCCGCGGCCCGCCGGGGGCGCTCACCTCTCGCCCCCGGCGTCGGGCCCGCGCTGCGCGCCCGTGGCGCGCCATTTGACCGTCCGCATGCGCGGCTCGATGTTCAGAGGATATGCCAGTCCAATCGAAAACCTCCCAATTCAATTCATGGACCAGCTCGGCGAATTCCTGCACTTCCTCCGTGACCCGAGTGCGTTGATCAAGTGGGCCGGGTACGTCGGC
>JBJMNJ010000261.1:0-5961 GCA_045804325.1 Gemmatimonadaceae bacterium | reverse complement strand
GGCCGCCGACCCGCAGTCGCCTCGCTCGAGCGGGGAGGTCGGGCGCGCCTAGACGCGCGCCAGGACGCCGCGGACCGAGGTGCTGCGAGGGCCGCGGGTGCGCGGAGCGCGGGCCGTCCCGCTCCCGCCCCGCATCACCGTGCCGATGTCGATGCCGCTGGAGCGGCCGCCGCTGCGGCCGCCGCCGATCACGATGCCGCCACCCCGGCGGCGGTGCCCGCGCGGATCGCAGTGATCGCCGTCCACGACGCCGCCGCGCAGGATGACCCCGATGGCGCCCGCGATGCCGCCGCCGCGGCCGCCGGTCCCGTACCCGCCATCCCCCTGTCCTGCCGGGTAGCCGCTGCCCGCGCCCTCGGTCGGATAGCTCACCGGGTTGGGCGTCGGGCGGGGCATCGCCGCGGGGGCCGAGGCGTCCGCCACGTCGCCGGCCGGCGCGCCCTCGCCCGCCATCGATGCCTGGGCCACGTCGGTACCCTGCGGGTCCTCGGCCACCGACGGCGCGTCGACCGGCTGAGGGTCGGGCTCCGGCGCCGGCGAGGGCGTGGCGCGACGACGCGGCTTCGTCGCGGCGCGCGGCGCCTTCGTGTTCGTGCGCTCGCCCTGGGGCGCGAGCTCCGCCGCCACGAGGAGCGGCTGCCCGCCCATCGGGACGAGCGAGACGCCCACGCCCGCGGCGAGATCGAGGTCGCGGTTCAGCGCGCTCTCGTCCAACGTGGGCGCCGGCTGGCGCGTCCGCGCCCACACCTCGCGACCCGCGAGCGTCGCGATCAGGACCACCGCGACCGCCGCGGCGCCTACGACCCTCGTCCTCGTCATGGCAAGCCTCCGTCGTCGAGCCTTCTCGCCGCGTCCGTCTCGACGCGGTCCCGACGTCACGGCCAGGGCATTGCCTGAGCCAGCGGTAGACCCCCATTTGAACGGGTCAACGCCGTCCGCGCATCCACGCCGTCACACAGGGCGGACACCGCATGTCACCGCCAGGTGACGGTGTCGCCCAACGAGTCCATCGCGATGCCGCTGCCAGTACTCTCTTGGTCCCATCGAGCCGCGCTCCGAGCCGCGGCGCTCCTCGCGCTCGTCACGCTCGCCGCGTGCTCGCGCGGGCCCGCCGCGCGCACCGAGGCCCAGCAGCGCGCGCTGCTCGACACGCTCTCCGCCCGCATCGCGGAGGCGTACGACCCCACGAAGCCCGACCCGGTGGCGCGCGCGATGGCGCTCTACCCGCAGACGGGGCGCGTCGTGTCGGCGGCGGGCGGGCGGATCACGACCGAGCGCGCGGCGCTCGAGCGCGACGTGCGCACCTTCTGGGAGAACGTCGGCCGCAACATGCGGAGCCCGCGCTGGGAGTGGGGCGAGCGCTACCTCGACGTGCTCGGCCCCGACGCCGCGGTGCTCACCGCGAGCTACCGCATCCCGCACCTCACCCCGGCGGGCGAGCCGCACGCGATCGGCGGCGTGTGGACGGCGGTGTTCGCGCGGCGCGACGGGCGGTGGGTGATCGTGCAGGAGCACCTGTCGGACGCACCGCAGCAGACGGGCATCCAGGCCGCTCCCGTTGCCGACAGCGCCGCGCACCACCACTGACGGCCCTCGGCCCTCGGCCGCGGGCGGCTGTCAGCTATCGGCTATCGGCCCGTCCCAGCTGTGCGGCTTCCGCCACACGCGCCGCCCCACGCGCCAGACCTTCTTGTCGGAGAGCTCGCCGCCCTCGGCGAACGCCTCCGGGTCGTCGAGCGCCTCCATCATGTCGTTCGCCTTGGCGCTCGCCTCGTCGGCCCAGTGGAGGATCTCGGCCTCGGTGGTCATGGGCTGCACCGGGGAGCCGAACTCGAGCGAGCCGTGGTGCGAGAGGATCAGGTGCTGCAGCTCGAGGAGCTGCCCCTCGCCGCACACCTGCCGGCCGAGGCGCGCGACGGCGCGCTCGAGCATGAGCACGCCGAGCACGACGTGGCCGACGAGGAGGCCGCACGGCGTGAAGGTGAAGCCCGTCGGCCCGATCTCGTACGACTCCACCTTGCCGACGTCGTGCAGGAGCGCGCCCGCCGTGACGACGTCGGCGTCCGCCTTCATCGTGCGCGCCGTCTCGCGGCCGATGCGCACGACCTCGGAGACGTGGAGCAGCAGCCCGCCGATCTTCGCGTGGTGGCCGCCCGTGGAGCCCGGCGCGCGCTCGAAGCGCACGCGGAACGCGTCGTCGCCGAAGAAGAGGTCGAGCACGCGCCGCAGCGTGGGCGACGCGATCTTCGCGCGCGACTTGTCGACGTAGTCCCAGAGCCGCGTCGTGTCGCCGACGCTCGGGAGGAACTCGTCCGGGTTGAAGCGCTCGGCAGGAAGGAGCGAGAGCGGCGCCGTGAGCTCGAGCTGCCGCTTCGCGCCGCCGCGGCCGACGTACATCGACACCTGCCCGATGGCCTGCACGACCGCGCCCTTGCGCACGCCGTCCGCCCAGCCGCTGAGGAGCTTGTCGTTCCAGATGGGCGCGGTGCCGATCTGCCCGCTGGCGTTGCCGAGCGTGAGGATGGCGTAGGGCTGCCCGTCTCGCGTCGTCTTGTCGGCGCGCTCGACCACGAGCAGCTCGTGCTGCACGCGGTCGCCGGCGGACAGGGCGTGGAGAGTGAGGGGCGGCATGGGGGCATTCTGCGGGCGCATGTGAAAGAAAGCAAGTCGGGCCCGCTGGATTCCGCGGTGCGGACAATACGTCCGGCACGGCTGACCGATCCGGTCGGGCCGCCCGACGGCGATTCGAACGACGTCCCGGATAAGCCATTGTCCGACAACGAGTAACGCTATTTCGCACACGGGCATGCACGTTGCTTTTACGCCCGTGCCGTTCTCCCCGCCGCGTCGTCCGCTCCCGCCCCCGCGACGCTCCGCCCGCCACGGACCTTCCCGCTCCGCGAGCCCTCCATGTTCACCGCCCCCCGCAAGGCGCTCGTCCTCGGCGCCCTGGCCGTCCTGTCGCTGACGGCCTGCCAGGACGAACGCCCCGCACCCACCGGCGCCGCCGAGGCGGCGGCGTCCGCCGCGCTTCAGGCGAAGCTCGCCGCCGAGCAGCGCCGCATCGACTCGATCGCGCGGCCGAGCGGCCCGGTCGCCGTCACCTCGGACGGCCTGCTGAGCGGGCTGCTCGGTACGACGACGAACCTGCTCACGGGCGTGGTGAACGGGCTCACGTATACGCTGCTTCGCTGCGACCTGCTCCCGTACGCCGGCACCTCGAAGGTCATCGGCCCGCTCGGCGGCACGATCGCGGTGGGGCGCTCGTCGCTCGTCATCCCGCCGGGCGCGCTCGCCGCGCCGACGGTGATCACGATGGAGCAGCCGAGCGCGAACGCGGTGGAGGCGCGCTTCCGTCCGCACGGGCTCGTGTTCGTTACGGCGGCGAAGCTCACGATGAGCTACTCGAGCTGTCTCGACCAGAGCGGCTACGTCCGCGCCATCGTCTACGTGAACGACGACGGGAAGATCGTCGAGGCGCCGCCGTCGGTGGACTTCCCGAGCTCGGACAAGGTCGTCGGCTCGATCAATCACTTCTCCGGCTACGTCGTCGCGCACACGCGCATCGACGAGTAGCCACGCCGTCACGGCCGGGCGCGCCCACCGGGTCCGGCCCGCACGCATCGTTTCGTCTTCCAGCTGGTCGAGCGAGCCATGCGATCGTCCATCCGTCGTCTACTGTTCCTGACCGTCGCCGCGGGCGCCGTCGCGGCCGCCGCGTGCACCGACGCCCCACCCCCGGCGCCCGTGGCGGCCGCGCCGTCGCTGTCGTCGGGCAGCGGCAGCGGCGACGACGCGGGGCGCGAGCGACTGGAGCGCCAGGCGGACGAGGCGCGCGCGCGGCTCCGGGCGGAGAAGGACCGCAGTCGCGCGGCGTACGACTCGCTCAAGGCGGTGTGGGACCGGCAGCGGAAGAGCACCAGCGCGAGCGACGTGCAGCTCCTCGCCTGCGAGCCGGAGGAGTACGCGTACGACGTCGAGATCGTCGGCCCGGACGGCGGCACGCTGCAGATGGGGCGGCACCGCCTCGAGATCCCGCCGGGCGCGCTCGACTCGCTCGTCGTGATCGAGGCCGTCGCGCCGCTCTCGCCGGTGCGTGAGGTGCGCTTCGCGCCGCACGGGCTCCAGTTCCACAAGAGCGGCCGGCTCGACGTGAGCTACCACGGCTGTACCGAGCCGGCAGGCTTCCGCGGCCAGATCGCGTACGTCGACGACGAGTACCACGTCCTCGAGCTGCCGAAGACCGAGCCGAACGACGCATCGCTCGAGATGCTGCGCTCGTGGATCGACCACTTCTCGGGCTACGTGGTCGCGCACACGCGCCTCGCGGAGTGACGGACTCCGCATGAGCGCCCCGGCGATCTCGCCCACGCGCGCCACGCCGTCCGTCGCGGGTCGGGCGGGCGGGCGCACGCTCCAGGAGGCCCGCGACCTCGACCGCACCGGGCGCCCGGCGGAGGCGCGCGCGGCGTACGAAGCCGCGGTGCGCGAGGCGGAGTCGGCGAGCGAGTCCGTCGTGCTCGCCGAGGCGCTCCGCCGCCTCGCCGTGCTCGTCCAGCGGCAGCAGGGCGGCGAGGCCGCCCGGGAGCTCTGCACGCGCAGCCGTGCGGTGGCGCACGCGGCGGGAGACGCGGCGCTCGCGGCCGAGGCGCTGAACTCGCTCGGCATCTTCGACCTGGAGGCCGGCCACATCGAGGCGGCGCGCGAGCGCTTCGAGGAGGCGCTCGCGCTCGCCGGCGCGGACCCCCGGCTGCGCGGACACGTCGAGCAGAACCTCGGCATCGTCGCGAACATCCGCGGCGACCTCGGCGCGGCGCTCGCGCACTACGCGCGCTCGCTCGCGGCGTTCGACGCGGCGCAGGACGAGCGCGGGCGCATGATCGCCTACCACAACCTCGGCATGGTGAGCGCGGACCGTCTCATGTGGGACGCGGCGGACGAGTACTTCCGCCTCTGCCTCGCCGCCGCCGAGCGGCTCGACGACGTGCAGATCCGCGGGCACGCGCTGATGAACCGCAGCGAGGTGCTCATCGCGCGGCAGCGCTACGACGAGGCGCGCGCCGGCGTGCAGGAGGCGCTCCGGATCTTCGACCGCACGGGCGTGGTGCGCTCGAAGGCGGACGCGTACAAGACGCTCGGCGTGATCCACCGCGACACCGGCCGTCCGGTGCTCGCCGAGGAGCGGCTGCGGCAGGCGATCGAGCTCGCGGCGGAGTGCGAGTACGTGCTCGCCGAGGCGGAGGCGTCCCGCGAGCTCGCGCAGCTGTACCGCGAGCAGGGGCGCAACCGGGACGCGCTCCGGCTCCTCAACGCGTCACACCGCCTCTTCGGCCGGCTCGACGCCCGCATCGACCTCGTGGACGTCGGCAAGAAGTCGGCGGAGCTCGAGGGGACGTACCTGGCCATCGTGCGCGACTGGGGCCGCTCGATCGAGTCGGCGGACAGCTACACGCACGGCCACTGCGAGCGCGTGGCGGAGTACGCGGTGTCGATCGCGGCGGCGCTGGGGCTCTCGGACGAGGAGGTGACGACGATCCGCATCGGCGCCTACCTCCACGACCTCGGCAAGGTGAAGGTGCCGGACGAGATCCTCAACAAGCCCGGGCGCCTCACGCCCGAGGAGTTCGAGGTGATGAAGATGCACCCGGTCTACGGCGTGGAGATGCTCGAGGGGATCGACTTCCCGTGGGACATCATGCCGATGATCCGCTGGCACCACGAGAAGTACGACGGGAGCGGCTACCCGGACCGCCTGCGCGGCGACGAGATCCCGCTCAGCGCGCAGGTGCTGTGCGCCGCGGACGTCCTCGACGCGCTGACGAGCACGCGCTCGTACCGACAGGCGATGACGCTGCAGGAAGCGATGGGCGAGATGCGCGCGATGCGGCGGTACTGGAGGGCGGACGTGTTCGTGGCGCTGGAGCAGGCCGTCGCACAACTGGCAGCACGCCAAGCGGCCAA
>JBJMNJ010000260.1:0-26494 GCA_045804325.1 Gemmatimonadaceae bacterium | reverse complement strand
CTCATCGTGAATCGTTGCCACCTAACGCCCATTATACGGCCTAGCACGCAGTATATCACGCACCAGCCGAAACCCGAGAGACGCTTCGACCACGGCCGCTGCACTGTGCTTACGCGCGAGAAGAGCTACAGCGAAGCGCGTGTCATGCTGCGAGCCTCGCAGCCTATCACGCCGAGCCACGCTCGTGCCCACACTACGATGCGCACACCACGCAGCCAGCTCCAGTAGGCCGCTTCGCCCTGGCCTCCACCTCCGCATCATCCGGCTCACGCGCTCGGCTAGCGCCCCCCGCCGCCTTCGCTACCTTCTCCCCCTCACGACAGCCGGGAGGAGACCCCGCATGCGCCTGACCCGCCGCACGGCCCTCGCCACGCTCGCCACCGGCGCCTTCCTCGCCGCGCTCGCCTGCGCCGGCCCCGAGGCGAGCGCCGCGACGTCGACCGCCCCGAGCCTCGCCACCATCGCCGCCGGCGACACCGTCTCCGTCTGGCTCACGAACGGCGACAGGTCCGCCCTCCTCGCCCGGCAGCCGAACCTCCTCTTCGCCACCGCCACCAACGACAACCCCTCCATCGTCGTGGACGACGCCACGACCCACCAGACGATGGACGGCTTCGGCTACACGCTCACCGGCGGCTCCGCCCTCGTCATCAACCGCATGCCGGCCGCGCCGCGGCAGGCGCTCCTGCAGGAGCTCTTCGGCCGCGGCCCCGACGAGCTCGGGATCAGCTACCTCCGCCTCAGCATCGGCGCGTCGGACCTCAGCGCCTACCCGTTCACGTACGACGAGATGCCCGCGGGGCAGACCGACCCCGCGCTCGCGCAGTTCTCGATCGCCGAGGACCAGAAGGACCTCCTTCCGGTGCTCAAGCAGATCCTCGCGATCAATCCCGGCATCGCGCTCATGGGCACGCCGTGGACCGCGCCCACGTGGATGAAGGACAACCGCGCGTTCGTCGGCGGCAGCCTCCTGCGCGCGAACTTCCCCGTCTACGCGCAGTACTTCGTGAGGTATCTCCAGGCCATGAAGGCCGAGGGGATCACCGTCGGCGCGATCACGGTGCAGAACGAGCCGCTGCACGACGGCAACAACCCCAGCATGTACATGACGGCCGTCGACCAGGCCGAGCTCGTGAAGAACCACCTCGGGCCGGCGCTCCGCGGCGCGGGGCTCGACACGAAGATCGTCCTCTACGACCACAACGCCGACCACACCGAGTACCCCATCTCCATCCTCGACGACCCCGCGGCGAAGGCGTACGCGGACGGCTCGGCGTTCCACCTCTACGGCGGCACCATCGACCAGCTCGCGGCCGTGCACACCGCGCACCCCGACCGCAGCCTCTACTTCACCGAGCAGTACACCGGCGCGAGCGGGAGCTTCTCCGGCGACCTGCGCTGGCACGTGCGCAACGTCCTCACCGGCGCCCCGACGTACTGGTGCCGCACGGTGCTCGAGTGGAACCTCGCGAGCGACGAGGCCTGGGGGCCCCACACCGCCGGCGGCTGCTCCAACTGCCTCGGTGCCGTCACCATCAACTCCGGCTCGTCCGCCGTGACGCGCAACGTCGCCTACTACATCGTCGGCCACGGGTCGCGCTTCGTCGAGCCGGGATCCGTGCGCGTGCGCTCCACAGTCGCCAACGCGGCGAGGACGACGAAGCTCTCCCAGGTCGCGTTCCGCACGCCGGCGGGGAAGCACGTGCTCATCGCGATGAACGACGGCCAGCGCGCGCAGACCTTCAACGTGAGCTTCGGCGGGCGCAGCGTGACGACGTCGCTGAAGGTGGGCTCGGTGGCGACGCTCGTGTGGTGACTCGCGGGAAGGTGGATACGGACGTCGTCGTCGTCGGCGCCGGCGTCGCCGGGCTCGCGGCCGCGCGCGCGCTGCGCGAGGGCGGGCTCGAGGTGCGCGTGCTCGAGGCGCGCGACCGCATCGGCGGGCGCGTGCTCACCCTGCGCGACCCGCGCTGCCCGGCGCCCGTCGAGCTCGGGGCGGAGTTCGTGCACGGGGCCGGGAGCTCGCTCCACGACGTGGGGCGCGAGGCGCGCCGCGCGCGCTCCGAGGTGCCGGACGAGCACTGGCGCGTCCGCGCCGACGGCATCGCGTCCGTCCCGCGCTTCTGGGACGCCCTCGGCCAGCCGATGCGGAAAGTGCGCGAGACCAGGCCGGACCGCTCGCTCGCCGACGCGCTCGACGCGGCGCTGCACGCGGGCGAGCTCGCGGAGGAGCGCGAGCTGCTCGTCAGGTTCGTCGAGGGGTTCCACGCCGCCGACCCGCGGCGCACCAGCGCGAACGCGCTCGCACAGGGCGGCCCGTGGAGCGACGAGCCGTCGCGGCGCATGTACCGCTTCGCGGACGGCTACGACTGGCTCCCCGCGCACCTCGCGCGCGACCTCGGCGAAAGGCTGTCTCTAGAAACCATCGTGCACGAGATAGGATGGAAGCGCGGCGCCGCGCGCGTCCTCGCCCGCCGCGCCGACGGGCGCGAGCTGCCCGAGATCGCCGCCCGCGCCGTCGTCGTCGCCGTGCCGCTCGGCGTGCTGCACGCACCGGCGGGCGCGCAGGGCGCGATCGTGCTGGACCCCGAGCCGAAGAAGGCGCGGGAGGCGATGGCGCGTCTCGCCATGGGCAACGTTCGGCGCCTCGTCGTGCAGCTCCGCGAGCCGCCGTGGGACACCGCGGCCGGCGGTCCGCGCGGCTTCCTGCACACCGACGTGCCGGGACTGCCCGTCTGGTGGACGCTCGTGCACGGCCCGGCGCCGGTGATGGTCGGCTGGGCGGGCGGCCCCGCGGCGGACCGCCACGCCGACCTGGACGCCGGCGCGCTGCTCGCGCGCGCCCTCCCCGCGCTCGCCGCGCGCCTCGGGATCGACGCGGCGCGACTCGCCGACGGCGTCGCGCACGTGTGGACGCACGACTGGCGGAGCGACCCGTTCGCGCGCGGCGCCTACAGCTACCCGCTCGTCGGCGGCGCCGACGCGGCGGAGGCGCTCGCGAAGCCGATCAAGAACACGCTGTTCTTCGCCGGGGAAGCCTGCGCGCCCGAGGGCGAGAACGGCACGGTGGACGGCGCGATGGACAGCGGCAGCGCGGCGGCGCGACGCGTGCTGCGGGCGCTCGGCGCCGCGCGCTGAGCGCCGCGCGGCCGCCCCGCGCTGGCCGCGCACCCGCCGCGCGCTACCGGTCGGCCGAGCCGGGCTCGCTCAGCTTGCGGTGCATCTCCGCGTTGACCGTCTCGGGCATCACCCTGGCCCCCGCGACCATCGCCTTCTCCTTGAGCATCGCGGCGACGACGTGGTCCTTGCCTTTCATGAGGGCCTCGAATCCCTGCCGAGCGACGTCGGCGGGGCTGCTCTTCCGCCCGGCGCCCACCTTCGTGTCGAGCATGTCCGCGCGCTCGAAGAACTTGGTGTCGGTGGCGCCGGGCTGGAGCGCCGTGATGACGATGTCCGTCTCCTTCAGCTCGTTGCGCAGTGCCTCGGCGAACGACTGCACGAACGCCTTCGACGCCGCGTAGACCGCCTCGAACGGCGCGGGCCCCTCGGCGGCGACGGACGAGGTGAAGAGGATGCGCCCCTCGTTGCGCGCGTGCATGTCCTGCAGCACCCGCTTGGCGAGGTGCACGGCGGACGCGACGTTGAGCTGGATGAGGCGCAGCTCCTTCTCGAGCTCGGTCTCGACGAACGGCCCGCCGGAGCCGATGCCCGCGTTGATGCACACGACGTCCGCCGGACGGCTCATGCCCTGGATGGTGGCGTAGAGCTTCTCGACGCCGTCGTACGTCGCGAGGTCGGCGCGCACGACGTCCACGCGGGCCCCCAGCGCGCGAAGCTCCACCGCCGCGTCGTAGATGCGCTCGCTCTCGGCCGTGACGAGCAGGTCGAAGCCGTGCCCGGCGAAGATCTTCGCGAGCTCCAGGCCGATCCCGCTCGACGCCCCGGTCACGACGGCGAGCTGCATGGCGTGTTGGTCCTGCATCGGATCCTCCCGAGTGGTCGTTGGCTGTGGGAGGCCGCCGTCTCGCAGGCGACGCGCCAGCGCGCGGCGAGCGCGCCAGCTACTAGAGTGCCGGGCGCACGAGGCGCGCGAGGCGCCGCGTCAGCGCGCTGGGCGCCGGCACGTAGCGCTCGAGCTCGGGCGTGGTCTCGATCCAGAACGAGCGCGCCATGAGGAAGTAGAGGTCCGCGAGCCCGTGCGCCGCGTGGTAGCCGGAGACGGCGAGCGTCGCCTCGCCGTCGAGCATCATCCCGCGCGGGTCCTGGTTCTGGGTGCCGAGCAGGAAGTAGAAGCTCACGCGCTGCCGCTCGGCCTCGGGGATGGCCTGCTCGAATGCCCGCAGCCCCGCGTCGGCGCTCGCGGCGGCCGCGCCGGTGTCGGGGGCCGCCGCGCGCGCGAGCTGGTCCGCGAAGCGCGTCGTGCGGTCCGCCTGCGCCTCCATGGAGCGGGCGAGCACGTCCTCCCACCCGGGCTGGCGGAGCAGCGCGGCGATGGCGCCCGGGCGCGCGACGAGCTGCGTCTTCTGGTGGAGCTGCGGCGCGCGCGGCGCGACGTCGCGCGCCACGTCCTGCGACGCCTCGGCCCCCTCGGCGGTCGTACTGGTCACGGCGCGCTCGAGCACGGCGAGTGTGCGCGCGTCGAACGGGAAGAGCTCGCGGAGCCACCCGGCGCGGTCGAGCCCCGCGCGGATCTCGCGCCGCCGCCCCTCCGCGTCCGTGGCCTGCGCGGTGGCGGCGAAGATGCCCACGCGCAGCTCGCCGCCGGTCGCGCGCAGGGCCGGGGCGAGGCGCCGGCGCTGCTCCACGAGCCCCGCGAGCACGTCGTGCTGGAGCGCCATGAGCGGCCCCTGCGGGCTCGGCGCGTTGGCGAGCGCGGGCGCCACGACGTGCACGCGCACGCCGCGCGCGGCGGCCGCGACGAGCATGGCGCCCCACTCCTCGGAGAGCCACATGGGGTCGGGTGCCACGAGGATGGTGCCAGGCGTCGCGAGGTCGTACAGCGCGGCGCGCACCACGGACGACTCCTTGGGTCCGGCGAAGCCGACCTCGTTGTGCACCTGGAGCGCGCGACCCACGGACGCGCGCTCGTTCGCGCGCCGCTCGGCCGCCGCCCCGCTCGTCGCCTCGCGCAGCGGCACGGGGATGTCGTGCGCGCCGAAGCCGTGCTCGCGGAGCAGGCGGCGGGCGGCCGCGCGCGCCTCGATCACCGCCGGGCCGCGCACGCGCACGCCGCGGTCCTCCCACGACGGGCTCGCGTAGTGCTCGCCGATGCCGACGCCCATGAGCAGCATCGCGCCGCGGTACGGGTCGGCCTCCGTCACGTCGTAGAGCACGAGCTTGCGGTGGTCCCGCATGATGTCGTCCGGCGTCATCGGGAGCGGCGGGACGATGCGGTGGCTCCGAAAGGAGAAGTCCGCCGGGTGCGTCACGCTCACGTGGACCTTCACGGCGCGGCGCAGCCAGCGCTGCCCGCCGTTGCGCGCCGCCTCGGCCTGCAGCCGCCGGGACGCGGCGACGGCGGCGCGCAGCTCCGCCTGGCGTTGCCGCAGGCGCGCCTCGCGCTGCGGGGTGTGACCCGGGAGGTTCACGCTCGCGCCGAGCGGGTCCTCGAGGATCGACAGCCAGATGCGGCCGCGGCGCGGCTCGTAGAAGTACTGGTCCACGAAGATCATGAAGACGGGAAGCCGGCCCGTCGCGTCGTATCGCTTCACCGCCTCGGCGAGCGCGGGGAGGTACGCGTCGGCCACCATCTCGAACGCCACGTCGTCCAGCTCGCCGGTCTCCTCGCGCACGCCGGCGAAGTCGTGCGTCCAGAGCAGATGGTAGTCGCGCGCCGCGTAGATGGAGCGCGCGATCTCGAGCGGCAGCTCGCCGCTCCGCAGGTAGGCGATGTCGTTGTTGTCGGTGAACGGGCGCCCGACGAGCCGCGCGACGAGCGAGTCGACCTCGGACTGCTGGTCGAACTGCTCCGGGGCGAGCGCCAGCCGCAGCGGGAGCCAGCGCGTGCGCGAGTCGCGGCGTCGCGCCGCCACGTCGTCGTACACGTGCTCCACCACGCGCATCCACCGCGCGTGCACCGCGAGCACCGACCCGCGCGCCGCGGGCGCGGTGCCCGACGAATCCGCGAGCCACCGCGAGAAGCGCGCGTGCGCGTCGGCGGTGAGGCCGCCGATGCCCCCGGCGCGCGGTCGTCCGAACGCGGCGTCGAACGGCACGAGCACGTGCTCGAGCAGTCCCAGACGCGCCCGCGCCGCGATCGCGCGCCCGGCCGACGTGTCCCCGGCCGCCGCGCCGAACGCCCGCTCCAGCGCGGCCGCGTATGCCCGCGCCGCTCCCTCGTCCGCGGCGCGCGCGCGCGCGCCCGCCGCGTCGAGCAGCAGGCGCTCGTCGGCCGGCGAGGCGAGGTCGGTGTACGCGCGCAGGAGCGCCGCCGCCGACTCCACATCCCGCAGCGCCGCGTCCGCACCCGCGGAGACCGCACGCGCGCGCGGAACGTCGCCCTCCGGAAGCCCGACGGCGGTGTGCCGCAGCCGCGTACGTCCGGCGAACGGCTGCCCGATCGGGACGTGGAGCCCGGCCGCGATGGTCTGCGCGCGCGCCGGCAGCCAGTCGAGGCGCAGCATGGTGCCGCGGCCGACGAGTCCCCCGCGCCGTATGGCGCTCTGGTACGAGAGGACGAACACCGCGTTCCCCTCGCGCGCGCGCCAGTCCACGCCCGCGCCGAGCGCGAGGGCGCGCGAGGCGGCGAGCAGGCGCGCGCCGCCGTCCAGCCCGCCCACGCCGCCGCCGGCGACGAACGCCTCGCCCGTCACGCCATACAGCCCGGTGACGGGGTTGCTGAGGAATCGGTGCGCGCCGAGCACGCCGAGCGCCTCCGCGCCGTCGCCGCGCAGCGGCGTGGCGCCCAGCGCGGCGACGTAGGTGTCCCATCGGGACGGCTGACCGAGCGAGCGCACGAGCACGCCCGTCGCGCCCTGCGCACCGAGTGCGCCGGGTGGCATGGCGAGAAGCGCGAGCAGGCGGAGTGCGTGAGGACGGAGGCGCATCACTCGCCCGAGAAGGGGCAAGCGCCGCGCCCGCCGCCACCGGGGCGCGCGATCGTCGTCGCTCGTCGCGGCCGTACCCACGAGCCGCGCGCCTCGGTACCGGTCACACAGGCCGGGCACGCAGCGAATCCGCGCCGCGTGCCCGGTCGTACGGACGCGCATCACTCCCGATGGGGGACCGCCATGCCCGACCGCCGCTACTCCGACGACGACGCGCGCCGCATCCTCGCCCTCGCCACCGAGGTGGAGGCCGCGGCTCCCCTCGCACTGAACGACGGCTGGACCCTCGAGGAGCTGCAGCGGGCCGCGGCCGAGGCGGGGCTGTCGCCGGCGTCGGTGGCGGCGGCGGCGCTCACGCTCGACCGCGCCGCGGCGCCCGACGCGCGCTACCTCGGGCTGCCCGTCGCCGTCTCGCGCGCGGTGGCCCTCCCGCGCGCGCTCAGCGACGACGAGTGGGAGCGGCTCGTCGGTCGGCTGCGCGACACCTTCGGCGCGCAGGGGCGCGTGGAGGTGAGCGGCCGGCGGCGCGAGTGGCGCGTGGGCAACCTGCGCGTGACGCACGAGCCGGCCGGCGACGCGGGCGTGCTGGCGCTGCGCACGCGGAAGGGGGATGCGCGCGTGCTCCCCATCTTCGGGACCGGCCTCCTGATCGTCGCCGGTACGCTCGCGCTGCTCGGGTCGTCAGCCGGGCTCGAGCCGAGGCGCTGGATGGGAGTCGCGCTCGTCGGCGTGATCGGGGTGGCGTCGCTCGTCGCCGGACTCGTGCGGCTCCCCGTCTGGGCGCACGATCGAGCGCGGCAGTTCGAGGCGCTCGGCGCCTTCGCCCGGCGGCTCACCGGCTCGACCTGACGCGGCGGCGGGACGCCGCGGCGCTCGGGACGGGTGGCCGAAGAACCACGGACGGAGATGCTGGATGGAGCGACGAGCGTTGGGCAGGACCGGCATCGACGTGCCGGCCGTGGGGATGGGCACGTGGCTGACGTTCGACGTCACCTCGCCGGCCGACGTCGCCGCGCGGCGCGACGTCGTCACCGCCGCGCTCGACGCGGGCTCGAACCTCTTCGACAGCTCGCCGATGTACGGCGCGGCCGAGACGGTGCTCGCGGGGGCGCTCGACCGCCGGCGCGACCGCGCGGTGGTGGCCACGAAGGTGTGGTCGTCGAGCGCGGCGGAGGGGCGGCGGCAGATCGACCGCGCGCTCGCGCTGTACGGTGGGCGCGTGGACGTCTACCAGGTCCACAACCTCGTCGCCGCGCGCCAGTGGCTCCCGGTGCTGCAGGGGCTCAGGCGCGACGGGAAGGTGCGCGTCGTGGGCGTGACGCACTACGCGCACTCGGCCTTCGGCGACCTCGCGCGCGCCATGCGGTCGGGCGAGGTGGAGCAGGTGCAGCTCCCCTACAACGTCGAGGACCGCGCCGTGGAGCGCGAGCTGCTCCCGCTCGCGGCGGATCTCGGTCTCGGCGTGCTCGTCATGCGGCCGCTCGGCGAGGGGTCGCTCGTGCGCCGCTCGCCGCCGGCCGCGCGGCTCGCGCCGCTCCGCGAGTACGGCGTGACGACGTGGGCGCAGGCGCTGCTGAAGTGGATCCTCAGCGACCCGCGCGTGCACTGCGCGATCCCGGCGACGACGCGCGTGCAGCACGCGCGGGACAACGCCGCGGCGGGCGACCCGCCGTGGTTCGACCGGGAGACGCGGGAGTACGTGCGGCGACTCGCGGAGTAGGGCGGGGGCGGTCCTGGCCGGCCGCGGCCGGGGTCGTTAGGTTCGCCCACCCCCACGAACACCCGGCCGCATCTAGGTCCGCGCCTTTCACGCCGGAGGCCACGTGGACGTCCCCTCGCTTCGCGTCTTCGTCTACGAAGACATCATCGGCCGCGGCGTCGTGCCCACCGCGGCCGACGTCGCCGTGCGCTTCGGCGTCTCGCGCGACGAGGCGCTCGCCGCCGTCCGCGGCGCGGGCATCGGGAAGGCCCTGCTCGCCGATCCTGCCACCGGCGAGGTCTGGATGGCCGGGCCGTTCTCGGCGCGCCCCACGCCGTATCGGGTGCGCGCTCACGGCCGGGCGTGGTGGGCGAACTGCGCGTGGGACATGCTCGGCGTCGCGTCGCTCGTGGGCGGGCCCGCCGAGCTCGAGGCGAGCTGCACGGATTGCGGCGCGCCGATGCCGATGCGACTGGGTACGGACGCCGAGGCGGGCGTCGAGGGGGCGGGGGAGGCCGTCGTGCACTTCCTCGTCCCGGCGCGCCGCTGGTACGAGGACATCGGCTTCACCTGAGCGACGATCTCACTCTTCCGGTCGGAGGAGCACGTCGCGCGCTGGCTGGAGCAGTCGGGTCACGACCGCGGGGCGGTCGTCCCCCTGGAGACCGTCTGGCGCCTCGCGCGCGCCTGGTACCCGGACCCGCGCGCGCCCTCATGGCGGCCGCGCTCGCGCGACGAGTCGCAGCGCGTGCTCGCGTCGGCGGGGCTCACGGGGGAGTTCTGGGAGCTGCCGTGACCGGGCCGCTCGTCAGGCGCGGGCGGCCTTGCGCCTGCCCAGCAGCATCCTGAACAGCCCGCCGATGCCCACGACCATCGCGATGAGCACTTTCGCCAGGACCGCCTTCATCTTGAAGAGGAGCACCCGGACCACCACCCAGATGCCGAGGAGCAGGCCGGCCTGCGCGACGGAGATCGACGTGCCGGCGATGAGCTGCGACAGCCCGTGGCCGGCGGCGCGGTCCCCCTCCTTCCAGTCGGCGTAGCGCTGTCCCTGCACGAACGACACGCCGGACATGAGCTGCTCGAACGCGGGCCGCTCGGCGCCGTACTCGGTGGGCGGGACGATGAAGTCCGCGCGCAACACCCCCTCGCGGCCGAGGACGCGCACGGAGTGCACGACCGTCGCGTCGTCCGGGTTGCCGTTCGCGTAGCGCACCGCCCACGTGATGCGGTGCGCGTCCGCGTCGTACGCCGGCGGCCGCACCCAGCCCACGAGCGGGAGCGCCGGCTCGCCGCGATCCTTGCGCGCCTGCGTGTCCTCCGCGTTCTGGCGCTTCAGGGCGTCCATGATGGCGGTCGCGTCGAGCGAGCCGCTATCGTCGTCCGCGACGCGGCCCGTCGTCTCGAAGCGGAGCAGCGCGTACCAGTGCCCGTGCTCCGGCTGGTCGCTCGCGCAGAGCACGAGGCCGGCCTCGTCGCCACGCGCCGCCTCCGAATTGGCCTGGAGGAAGAGCCCGGCGCCCGCGGGGTCCGTGAGGCGGCAGGACGCGGGGACGTTCACCTCCACGAGCGAAGCGAGCGTGGAGGTGACGGGACCCTGCTGCCACTTGATCTGGGCGAGCGGGTCGCCGACGACGGCTTCCTGCGCGAGGGCGGCGCCCGCGGCGAGGGGCAGCGAGACGATCAGCGCCGCGAGCGCGCGAAGGGGGCGGGGCGAGGCCATGGCGGCGGAGGTGAAGAGGGAGGGACCCACGGGGGCCTTCCGCGACCCCATAATGGGACGGGCCACGGCCGAGCCCGGTCACGAATCCGAGTGCCCTGGAACGCCCTCGCGCCGACGTCGCCAACGTGGACAGTCTTGCGCGTACGCGCGGATCTGCTCGGTCGCGGCGAGCCCCGTGCCCTTGTACCGCCAGCGCACGTCCTCGCCGTCGATCTCGTAGACCGCGTAGCCGTTCGGCGTGCCGTCGGTGCAGATCGGGCCGCTCCACCACACGCCGCACGCCGCGCCCGCCACGTGCTCGTGCACCCGGCCGTGCGTGAGGTGCTCCGACTCGTGCATGTGCCCCACCACGACGTGCGCGGCATACGGCTCGAGGAGCCGCAGCAGTGTGCCTCGGTTGCCGACCGCCTCCGCCGCCTCGGGCGACTTCAGCCCCTGCCGCTCGTAGCCGGAGCCCTGCGCCGGGATGTGCGTGAGACCTGGCGGACGAACTGGCGGCGGTCGCGCCGGGGCGCGTCGTCGGGCGTCATGGAGGCTCCGCGGAGGGTGGGCGCGCTGCGCGACCTATGGTGCCGTCCCCCGGGGTATGAGCGCAGCCCGCCCCGCGTCGGCTCCCGCCGTCCCGGCGTACGGGCTAGCTTCTCGACGTGCGCCCCCCGCGCACCTCTCCGCCACACCGCTCGCACTCGGGTCTCATGCGCCTCTCCCGTCCCCTCGCTCTCGCCATGCTCGCGGCCGTCGCCGCCGCGCCCTCGACCGGCGCGGCGCAGACCGCCGGCCAGCCGCCCCGGCAGCTCACGGCCGAGGACTACGCGCGCGCCGAGCGCTTCCTCGCGCCCAACGTCGCGCCTCTCGTCGCCGGCGTCGTCGGCCGCCCCACCTGGCTCGGCGACGACCGCTTCTGGTACCGCACCGGCGTGCCCACCGGCAGCGCCTTCTACGTGGTGGACGCCGCGCGCCGCACGCGCGCGCCGCTCTTCGAGACGGCGATGCTCGGCACCGCGCTCGCGTCGGCGGCGGGCCAGCGCATCGACCTCTCGCGCCTCACGAGCTTCGAGGTGTCGAAGGACGGGCGCACCGTCACCGTGCCCGCGGGCAATCGGAAGTTCCGGTGCGACCTCGATCGCTACACCTGCGCGCCGGCCGACACGATGCCGACGGCCCGAACCGCGCCGCCCAACTCCAGCGTCTCGCCGGACGGGCGTCGCGCGGTGTTCATCCGCGACTACAACCTGTGGGCGAAGGACCTCGAGACGGGCGCGGAGACGCAGCTCACCACCGACGGGGTGAAGGACTTCGGCTACGCGACGAACAACGCCGGCTGGGTCCACTCCGACGACCCCGTGGTGACGTGGTCTCCCGACTCGCGCCGAGTCGCGACGTTCCAGCACGACGGGCGCGGCGCGCGCGAGATGTTCACCGTCTCGACGAACGTCGGCGCGCCGAAGCTCGACGCGTGGAAGTACCCGTTCCCGGGCGACTCCGTCGTCTTCCGCATTCACCGCGTCATCGTGTCCCTGGACGACCAGGGGCCGCGCGTGGTGCGCCTCCAGATGCCGCCGGACTTCCACCGCTCGACCGTCTCCGACCACGTCGCGTGCGAGGGCGGCACCGTCTGCGACCTCCAGTGGTATCCGGACGGCTCGCGCATCGCGTTCGTGTCGAGCTCGCGGGACCACAAGAGCGCGTGGGTGCGCGTCGCCGACGCGCGCACGGGCGAGGTCCGTACGCTCTTCGAGGAGCGCATGCCGACGCAGGTGGGCGACGCGTCGCTCGCCGAGAACCTCTGGCGCGTGCTCCCGGCGAGCAACGAGCTGCTGTGGTGGTCGCAGCGCGACGACTGGATCCACCTCTACCTCTACGACCTCACGACGGGGCGCCTCAAGCATCGCGTCACGACGGGCGAGGGGAACGTGATGGACGTGCTGCGCGTGGACGAGCGCGCGCGCACCGTCTACTTCATGGGGCAGGGGCGCGAGCCGGGGCGCGACCCGTACTTCCAGCACCTCTACCGCGTGGGGCTCGACGGGCGCGCGGTCGCGCTGCTCAGTCCCGAGAACGCGAACCACGTCGTGACGATGTCGCCCGACGGGCGCTGGTTCGTGGACTCGTACTCCACGCCGGAGACGCCGCCGGTCACCGTGCTGCGCGATGCGGCCGGGCGCGTGGTGCAGACGCTCGAGCGCGCCGACGCCTCGCGCCTCGTGGCCGCGGGGTGGAAGCCGCCGACGCCCATCCGCATGAAGGCGCGCGACGGGCGGACCGACATCTACGGCCTCATGTACACGCCGTCCACGCTCGACTCCGCGCGGAAGTATCCCGTGGTGGACTACATCTACCCCGGGCCGCAGTCGGGGAGCGTGGGCCCGCGCAGCTTCGCGGCGGCGCGCGTGGACCACCAGGCGCTCGCGGAGCTCGGCTTCGTCGTCGTCGCCATCGACGGCATGGGGACGCCGGGGCGCTCGAAGGCGTTCGCGGACTTCTACTACGGCCGCATGGGGGACAATACGATCCCCGACCAGGTGGCGGGCATCCGCGAGCTCGGGCGGCGCTACGCGTTCGTCGACACGACGCGCGTCGGCATCTGGGGGCACTCGGGCGGCGGCTTCGCGACGGCGGCCGCGATGTTCCGCTTCCCCGACTTCTTCGACGTGGGCATCGCGGAGTCGGGCAACCACGACAACCGCAACTACGAGGACGACTGGGGCGAGCGCTACCAGGGCCTGGTCGTGCGCACCGGCACGACGGACAACTACGCGCAGGAGGCCAACCAGACGCACGCGGCCAACCTGCGGGGCAAGCTCTTCCTCGCGCACGGCGCGATGGACGACAACGTCCCCGTGCAGAACACGCTCCTCGTCGCCGACGCGCTGGTCAAGGCGAACAAGGACTTCGACCTGCTCATCCTCCCGCAGGCGCGCCACGGCTACGGCCAGGACGCCAACTACATGATGCGCCGGCGGTGGGACTACTTCGTCCGCAACCTCCTCGGCGCCGAGCCGCCGAAGGAGTACCAGATCGGGCGGCCGCGTGTGACGCCCTGACGCGATAGGGGGGCTCGAGGCGGGCCCCGACCTGGGTCGAAACGAGGGTCGGGTCGTGAGCGTCCCCTCGGGGAACGCCATCCGCCGCCTCCCCGTCATGCGAACCGCACCTCCCACACGACGAGTCGGACGCGCCACCGCGCGCTGCACCGCACTATGCGTCGCGCTGCTCGGCTGCGCGCAGCCCGCGCCCGCGGACCAGTCTCCGCCGACGACGCACGCCGTGACTACCGTCGCCGCGACCAACGCCGTGCCTGTCCCCGCGCCGGCGTGGCAGGGCGACGAGCCGCCGCGCGCCTACTGGGACTCGGCGGGCGCCCTCGAGCTGCCGCGCGTGCTGACCAACTACTGCGAGGGCGAGTCGTGCGGGGAGCTCTACGGCGCGTCGCTCGTCGCGTGCGCGCCGTTCGATCTCCTCGAGGCGGACTCCGCCGGAGCGGCCGTCGTCGGGAGCGTGGCGGCCGGGGACTCGCTCGACGCGCCGACGGGCGTCCTCCGCGTGCTGGAGCCCGGCGTGGTCGTGCTGCGGCGTCCGTGGTCGCTCGCGCAGCAGGACGCGGCTCCCGGCGACAGCGTTCGCTTCGCCGCCGGCGACACGGTCCACGTTCTCGAGTACCGCGAGCTCGGCGTCTGGACCTGGTGGCACCGCGGGCACTTCCGCGCGAGCGAGGAGTTCTGGACCGGCGAGGGTCAGGCGTACGGCAACGTGCGCGAGTGGCTGCCGGCGCGGTCCGTGCGCGCGCCGCGCCGCGAGTGGTGGGTCCGCTTCCGCACGCGCTCGCGCACGGAAGGGTGGCGGCGGATGGACGATCAGGGCAACGCGGTGCTGGTGGCGGACGTCGAGCGGGGAGAGCGCTGTTCGTGAGCAGGGAGCGGGGGACAGGGGAGCAGGCGCGACCCGGAGAGGGTCGTCGCTGCTCCCTGTCCCCTGCTCCCTGCTCCCTATTCCTCCCGCCAGTCCGTCAGCGCCGACACCACGAACGTCAGCGCGGTGAGGCCGAGGAAGAAGTTGCGGGCCTTCTTGTCGTCGGCGAAGCCGAGCACCCAGGGCAGAGCCGGCAGCGCGAGCCCGATCGCGGCCTCGGTGGCGCCGTGCGCCTTGAACGGCACCGCGCGCTTCGCCGCGAGCTTGTAGTTCGTCATCATCGACAGGCCGAGGTAGCTGGCCGCGAGCCCGTACGCGAGCATCCCCGCGCGCTCCGGCATGCCGAGCAGCTTCGGCGCCGCCGCCGTCATCGCCACGGTCGAGTAGTCGATCGCGCCGTGCATCGTCGGCGAGATCGGCTTCGGCCGGCGCCGCATCGCCTTCGACTCCATCACGTCCGCCATCACGTTCCGCACGTCGTCCTCCGGGAAAATTCGTGCGACCCGTAATGCGAGCGTCGTACCAGCGCGCGGCGGGCGAGCGGCCGCATCCGTAGACACGAGAGAGGAGAAAGGAGAAAGGAGCGGCATCCCGGTGGGGTGTCGCTCCTTTCTCCTTTCTCCTCTCTCGTCTACGCCTCCGCCATCTCCCCGCGCAGCTCCTCCACGCGGCGCTCGACGAGCGTCATGAGCTCGGCCATGCCGTCCGCGTCGAAGAGCAGCTCGGCGCCCGCGGCCTGGTAGATCTCCGGCAGCGGCCGCGTACCGCCGAGGGCGAGCGCGCGCTTGTAGCGGGCGATGGTGCCCGCCGGGTCGCCGAGGCTGTCGCGCCAGAGCTGGAGCGCGCCGAGCTGCGCGATGCCGTACTCGATGTAATAGAAGGGGAGCTCGAAGATGTGGAGCTGGCGGTACCAGCGCGCGACGCGCTCCCGCTCGAGCCCCGACCAGTCCACGCCGCGCTCGAATCGCGCGCGGATGTCGAGCCACGCGCGGTCGCGCGCCGCCGCGTCCTGCCCCTCGCCGCTCCGGTAGATCCAGCTCTGGAACGCGTCCACGCTCGCGATGTGCGGCAGGCCGAGCACCACGTCCTCGAGGTGCTCGAGCTGCGCGCGGCGCGCGTCGTCCGGATCGTAGTAGCCCGTGGGCCGCGCGAGGTGCGGTGCCGCGAGCAGCTCCATCGCCATGCTCGCGAGCTCCGCCGCCTCCGAGCCCGTGCCCCGCTGCCAGATGAAGGGCTGCGGCGCCGCGAGGAAGGCGTGGAAGCAGTGCCCGGCCTCGTGCACGAGCGTGTTCACGTCGTCCGGCACGCCCACGGCGTTCATGAAGACGAACGGCCGGCGGCGGAACGGGAGCTTCGTGCAGTAGCCCCCCGGCGCCTTCCCGGGGCGGCTCTCGAGGTCGAGCAGCCCCTCCTGCGCCATCGTCGCGAAGCAGTCGCCGAGCTCGGGGTCCACGCGGTCGAAGATGGCGCGCGCGCGGCTCACGAATTCCGTCGTGTCGCGGAACGGCACGAGCGCCGGCCGGTTGTCGGGGTCCACCGAGAGGTCCCACGGCCGCAGCGTCGGCACGCCGAGGCGGCGCTTCCGGTCCTCCAGCAGCCGCTCGGCGACGGGCACCACGGTGCGCTCCACGGCCTCGTGGAAGCGGCGCACGTCCGCCGGCGTGTAGTCGAAGCGGTGCTTCGCGCGGTAGACGTACTCCTCGAAGCTGTCGAAGCCCGCCTCGCGCGCCGACTCGACGCGCAGCACGAACATGCGGTCGAAGAGCGCGGCGAGCTCGTCGCGCACGCCGATGTACGCTTCCGCGCCGAGGCGGTAGGCGCGCTCGCGCACCAGGCGGTCCTGCGACTTGAGCAGGGGCTGGAGCTGCGGGATGGTCCGGCGCTCGCCCTCCCACTCGACGCTCAGCCCGCCGGTGATCTTCTGGTAGCGCGCCGAGAGCTCCTCGAGCTCGGCGAAGCGCGGCACGTTCGCGGCGCGGAAGATCTCGGCGTCCGTGCGGAACTCGGCGAGCAGCACCGCGACGTCCTCGCGCGTCCAGTCGAGCTCGAGCAGCCGCCGCGCGAGGGCGACGGACGCCTCGTCCGCCTTCGGGTAGATGTCGCTCGAGAAGCGGAGGTACGCGGCCTCCTTGGCCGGGTCGGCCGTGTCG
Organism: Gemmatimonadaceae bacterium; assembly: GCA_045804325.1. Classification (GTDB taxonomy): domain Bacteria; phylum Gemmatimonadota; class Gemmatimonadetes; order Gemmatimonadales; family Gemmatimonadaceae; genus JBJMNJ01. The sequence continues at coordinate 9,967 of JBJMNJ010000260.1, read as the reverse complement.
CCGGTGTACGCGACCATCGCGAGCGCGGCCGCCTCGCCGAGCAGCTCCTCGAGCCGGGACCAGTCGGCGAGCCACGCCTCGACGCCCGCGGCGTCGAGCGGCGCGTCCTGCAGCGCGCGGTAGTACGGCGCCACGTCGTCCCAGCCGGCGTCGGCGAACGCCGCGGGGGTCTCGGGAAGCTGGATCGTCATAGGTTGGGGAACCTAGCGCGTACGCCGGAAAACGGAAAATGGTCCTGAACCTATGCCGAGTGGGGAGTAGGGAATCAGGGGGTAGCCGCTGCCTGGGTCGCCCTGCTCCGTATCTAGTCCTCCCCTAGCTCCTGCCGTAGGAACGCCATCACCGTACACCCCACCCTCGGCTCCGCACGCGAGTCGAGTGGGACGAACGCGTGGCCGACGCGGGCGAGCTCGAGGAGCGTCGCGCGGGCGCCGGCGGCCTGGAGGGCGTCGCGCATCGCGCGGGCCTGCGCGGGGGGCACGAGGTCGTCGCGGGCGCCCTGCACGAGCAGGAACGGGGGCACGCCGGGACGCACGTGCGTCACGGGCGACGCGAGCGCGGCGCGCTGCGGGTCGTCCCCGGGGAAGACGCCGAGGAAGTTCGTCACCAGGCGCGCCTGCTCGCGGGTGTAGGGGCCATTCACGCGCAGGTCGTGCGGCCCCGCGACGCTCACCACCGCCTGCACCGCCGGCGACTCGGCCGCCTCCGCGCACGCGGGCCCGCCCTCGTCGAGCGCGCCCAGGTCGGCGCCGACGCCGAGGATGGACGCGAGGTGGCCGCCCGCCGAGAAGCCGAGCACGCCGACGCGCCGGGGGTCGATGCCGTAGCGGGCGGCGTTGGCGCGGAGCCAGCGCACCGCGCAGCGGACGTCCTGCACGGCCGCGGGGAAGACGTTGCGTCCGGCGCTCGTCAGGCGGTAGCTCACGGTCGCGGCGGCGTACCCCTGGGCGGCGAGCAGGAGCATCTCGTCGTCCATCGAGCCGCGCCCGCCACCTTCCCATCCGCCGCCGTGCAGCAGGACCACGAGCGGCCGCGCCCCCGCGCCGGGCAGCCGCGCGATGTCGAGCCGCAGCGCGTCGCCGCCGACGGTGCGGTACGCGAGGTTGCGCCGGACCTCGAGCGCGGCGCTCGCCGGCACGTCCCGCGGCGGGCAGGCGCGCACCACCGCCACCGCCTCGCGCGACCCGTCCGCCGCCGCCGCGTCCTCGCGCGCGGCGCGCGTGCAGCCGCAGGCGAGCAGGCCGGGGAGGGCAATGGCGATACCTCGTCCGTCGAATCCCATGCGCCCGGGGAAGGCAACTCGTGGGCCTGGCCCGGAAGCGAGACCGCAGCCGACGAGCGCTCCGCCCTACCGGGCACGCCGCTTAGATTCCAACCCATGTCCGACACCTCGCTCGAAGGCCACCTCCACCGCGGCTGCGGCGGGCGCTACGCCGGCGCCGTCGAGACCGTGACCCTGAAGGTCAGCGGGATGGCCGCCTCCGTGGAGCGCGGCTTCTACCGCTGCGCCAAGTGCAATGACGTACAGCGCACCGTCGAGCAGCGCGAGGCCGCCGAGCAGGCGGCGGTCGCGCAGCTGCGCGAGCGGCACGGCCTCATGACGCCGAAGGACGTGCGGCAGCTCCGCGAGGACCTCGGGCTCACGCACGCCCAGCTCGGCGACCTGCTCTACGGCACCCCGCGCGGGATCGTCGAGGGGTGGGAGAAGGGGCGCTACCTCCAGAACCCGACGGTGGACGCGATGCTCCGCAGCCTGCGCGACCGCGAGACGCTCGAGCAGCGCGCCGCGAAGGCCGGCGTCAGCATCCCCACGCTCGAGGAGCTCGCTGCCGCCAAGGCCGACGCCGCGGCGCGCCAGGCCGCGCTCCGCGCCGCCCGCGCCGAGCGCGGGAAGGGGACGGCGGAAGCGGCGGCGCAGGGCGCGGAGTCGAGCGCGCCGGCGGACGCCGTCGACGCCGCCTGACGTACCGCGGGCCGAGAGACGATGATCGGCGCCCGCCGCACACGCTCACCGATGCGAGCCCGATGAGACGCACCACGACCCTCGCTCTCCTCGCCTGCGCGGCTGCCGCCGCGGGCGCCGCCTGCGCCGACCCGAACGCGGTAGACCAGCCGTGCCAGCGGCTCGTCGGCGACGTCCGGGTCGTGGTGGACTCGGCCTACGCCACGGGGTTCCGCCTCGCCGCGGGCGACAGCGTCCAGGTGGGAGCGAGCGTCCGCCGCATCGAGTCGGCCCGCGCCGTGATGATCACCAACGTCACGGTCTGCGAGGCCGAGTTCGGCGACCCGCTGGGGAACGCGGTGAGCTTCGAGACCACCAACGCGAACATCGCGGCCGTCCGCCCGAGCGGCTACGTCGTGGGCGTGTCCGCCGGCTTCGCGGGCGTCACCGTGCGCTCCGACGCGGGCGTGGAGCCGGCGCAGTTCCCGGTGGAGGTCACGCAGTGAGGGTCCGGGCGCCGCGGCGTCAGTCTCTTTCCGCGGGCCACCCGTAGCGCGCGAGCGACACGACGCCGCGCGGGTCGAAGCGCACGCCCTCGCGCTCCAGCCGCACGCGCTGCGTGGTGCCGGCGCCGGGCCCGGCGCTCCGCGCGCTGACCATGCCGCGCGCGTTCACGACGCGGTGCCACGGCACGGCGCTCTCGGACGGCAGCGCCGCCATCGCGTAGCCGACGAGCCGCGCGCTCCCGGGGATCCCCGCGAGCCGCGCCACCCGGCCGTACGTCGTCACGCGCCCGCGCGGGACGCGCCGCACGACGGCGTGGATGCGCGCGTGCAGGCCGGCGCCCGCCCGCTCCCTCGCCGGTGCGCCGCGCGGTGCCGCGCCGTCCCGCCTCGCCGTCTTGCTCGCCGCCACGCGCCCTCCGCGCCGCCGCCCGCCCGGCGCCACTGTTGCAATGAGGGCGCGCCCCGTTCGAGACCCGATGCCCGCGCCCTTCGCTCGCTACGTCGCCCTCGGCGACAGCATCTCGATCGACCTCTACCCGGGGCAGGACGCCGCCCGGGGCGGGCCGGCGGTCCCCGGCCTCGGCGCCGCGTCGCTCTTCCACCGGAACGACGACGCACGGTGGCCGGAGTTCCGCGGGCGCGACCTCGCCACGATGGTCCCGGGCATCGCGTTCCGCAACGAGCACGCGCTCGCGAGTCCCGCGCGCTACCCGAGCGACAACCTCACCACCGACGGCGCCACGACCGGCCACGTGCTGCGCTACCAGCTCCCGCGCCTCGAGCCCAGCCGCGAGCGCACGCTGGTGACGCTCACCGCCGGCGGGAACGACCTCCTCAGCATGCTGAGCGCGCCGCGCCGGCCGAAGGGGCTCGTCGAGAGCGCGGCGGGCCGGCTGCTCGAGATCCTCGACCGCCTCGCCGACGTCCTCCCCGACTCGCTCGTCCTCCTCGGCACGATCTACGACCCGTCGGACGGCACGAACGACCTGGGATACGGCCCGCTGGAGGAGGAGGCCGGATGGCTGCGCGACCTCAACGCGCGCATCCGCGAGATGGCCGCCGCGCGCGAGCACGTGCGTCTCGCCGACATCCACCGCCACTTCCTCGGCCACGGCCTCTCCGCGCCCGAGCGCGAGCGCTGGTACTGGAGTGGCCTCATCGTGGAGCCGGGGCTGCGCGGCGCGAGCGAGGTGCGGCGGCTGTGGCTGGAGGCGATCGAGGGAACGGAGGGCCTCGCGCAGCGTTGATCACACACGCCGTGCGGCGGTGACGCGCCCGGCCACCCGATCACGTAGGTTCCCGGTGGGGGGCCCCCCCGCCGCTTCCGCACCTCAGCCCGGCTTCATGCGAGTCGCCGTCTCCGGCAGCACAGGCCTCATCGGCACCGCGCTCGTGGAATCCCTCCGCGCTGACGGCCACGGAGTCGTGCGGTTGGTCCGCGGCAGCGTGCCCGCAGGGTCCGACGACGTCGTGTGGGACCCGATGCGCGACGCCCTCCACCCCGACGCGCTCGACGGCGTCGACGCCGTCGTGCACCTCGCCGGGGAGAGCATCGCCGAGCGATGGACGGACGAGCACCGGCGCCGCATCGTCGACAGCCGCGTGCGCGGCACGTCGCTCCTCGCGCGCACCCTCGCGGGGCTCGCCCGCCCGCCGCGCGTGCTCGTGAGCGCGTCCGCCGTCGGGATCTACGGCGACGGCGGCGACCGCGTGCTCGACGAGTCGACGGCCACCGGCACGGGCTTCCTCGCCGACGTCGCGCGCGCGTGGGAGGGCGCCGCCGACCCGGCGCGCGCGGCCGGCATCCGCGTGGCGCACCCGCGCTTCGGGATCGTGCTCTCGCCGCGCGGCGGCATGATCGCGCGGCTCATGCTCCCCTTCAGGCTCGGCGTCGGCGGCCGGGTGGGGAGCGGGCGGCAGTGGCAGAGCTGGGTCGCGCTGCACGACACGGTGCGCGCCATCCGCTTCATCATCGACGTCGAGGCGCTCGCCGGCCCGGTGAACGTCACGTCGCCCTACCCGGTGACGAACGAGGAGCTCGCCCGCACGCTCGCGCGCGTGCTCGGCCGCCCGTCGTTCGCGTTCGTCCCCGCGTTCGCCCTGCGCCTCGCCTTCGGCGAGATGGCCGAGGAGGTCCTCCTCGCCGGCCAGCGCGTCGCGCCGAAGCAGCTCCTCGACGCGGGCTTCCAGTTCCACCACCCGGTGCTGGAGGAGGCGCTGCGGTTCGAGCTGGGCCAGGCGAGGAGGTAAGGCCCTCGGCCCTCGGCCCCCGGCCGCCGAACGGGTACGCGGCGCGGCGGCCGTGTACCCCGCTCGCGCCGCACGGAGCTCCGAAAGCAGGCCGAGGGCCGAGGGCTGTAGACCGAGGGCTCAGACGGGCACCACCGGGTGCCTCGTGTGATGCCCCGTCGCCCGCTGCCACGCGTTCGCCACCGCGAGCAGCCTCGCCTCCTCGAACAGCCCGCCGAGGAACGTCAGCGAGACCGGCGTGCCGTCGTCGTTGAAGCCGGCCGGGACGATCACCGCCGGGTGCCCCGTGAGGTTCGTCGCCACGAGCTGGCTCGGCGCGCCGCCGTAGTTCGTCGGCGTCACGACGACGTCCACCTCGCGGAAGAGCCGGTCCCAGTCCTGGATGGCGAGCGTGCGGACGCGGTTGGCGTTGATGTAGTCCACCGCGGTGATGAAGCGCGCCGTGCGGAACGTGTTCGGCCAGTCGAAGCGCTCCTGGTTCACGAGCTCCGCGTCGCGCCCGCTGCGCGTCAGCTCGTCGAACGCCGCCGCCGCCTCGGCGGTGAGGATCATGCGCATCGCGGCGTACGGGAGGTCCGGGATCTCGACGGGCACGGGGCGGACGCCGAGCTGCTGGAGCGCCCGGAGCGCCTCGTCGTCGAACTTCTTCGTCGCGTGCAGGCGCCGCTTCTCGTCCTTCGGGTCGACCTCGGGGACGTCGAAGGCGGCCTTGAAGTAGCCCACGCGGATGGCCGAGAGCGGCGCCGAGGCGTTCCACACGAACGGCCGCCCGGGGACGGCCGCCAGGTCGCGGCCGTCCGGTCCATGGATGGCGTCGAGCACGAGCGCGCAGTCCTCGACGCTCCGGCAGAGCGGGCCGAGCTTGTCCATCGTCCACGAGAGCGCCATGGCGCCCGTGCGCGGCACGCGCCCGAACGTCGGCCGCAGCCCCGTCGCGCCGTTGCGGGTGGCGGGGGAGGAGATGGAGCCGAGCGTCTCGGAGCCGATCGCGAAGCCGACGAGCCCCGCGGCCACGGCGGATGCGGGCCCCGCGGACGACCCGCTCGATCCCTGCTCCGGCTTCCACGGGTTGCGGGTCATGCCGCCGAACCAGCGGTCACCCTGCGCGAGCTCACCGCTGGAGAGCTTCGCGACGAGCACCGCCCCCGCGGCGTCGAGGCGCTTCACGACCTCCGCGTCCTCGTCGATGACCTGCTCGCGGAACGGGCCCGCGCCCCAGGTGGTGCGATAGCCCTTCGCGGCGATGAGGTCCTTCGCGCCCCACGGGATGCCGTGCAGCGGCCCCCGGTACTTGCCCTTCGCCAGCTCGGCGTCCATCGCCTTCGCCTGCGCCAGCGCGCGCTCCTCGGTGAGCGTCACGACCGCCTTGAGCACCGGGTCGTACTTCTTCAGGCGCGCGAGGTACATCTCCGTGAGCTCGGTGCTCGACACGACGCGCCGTCGGACGAGGTCCGCGAGCTCGTTGACGCTGTGGAACGCGAGGAGCTCGAGGTCTGCCGGGCGCCCGCGCCGCGGCACCGGCGTGCGCACCATCGTGGGCTTCCCCTCCACGTGCCGCATCCCGACGTACGTGCGCCCGGGCGGCAGCGGCGTGAACACGATGGCGGGCGCGACGGCGTTGTCGAGCTTCACGGCGTGCAGCGCGTCGACGTTCTGCCGGTGCTGCCGGAGCCCCTCGACCATCATCTCGCGCTCCTTCTCGTCGAAGGAGAGCCCGGCGAGCTCCTCGGCGCAGGCGATGGTCTCCTTCGTGATGTCCGCCCCGCCGGCGACCTTCGCCCAGAGCACGCCGGGCAGCAGGGTGCTCCCGAGCCCGATGCTCGAGAAGTAGCTCATGAAGGAGCGGCGGTCGTACGTGGTGTTCTCGCTCATGGCGGTCCTGCGAAGGTCCTCGTGTGGGGCGCGCGGCGTTGCGCGTGGACAGACTAGGGTAGCGCCGGAGGAGGGCGGAGGGGAGTAGGCGTGGGTCGTGGGCCACCGACCAACGACCAGAGTCCACCGACCACGAGCCACAGGACCGACCCGGCCCGGTCCTGTGGCGCGTAGTCGGTGGTCCGTAGACGTTGGTCTCTAGCTCACGACCGACGACGCACGACCCTTCAACACCTCCGCCGCGAGCTCGACCGCCTCGTGCGTTCCCGCCACCGCGAGCTCGTCGCCGGCGCGGAGGACGTCGTGGCCCGCCGGGACGAGCGCCTGGCCGTCGGCGCGCGTGATCGTGAGCACCGTGGCGCCGGTCTGCGCGCGGAGGTCGATCTCGGCGAGCGTGCGGCCGGCGGCGGGGCTGTCGCTCTCCACGCGCAGCAGCACCGGCTCGCCGAGCCCGGGGAGCACCTGGTGCACCATCTCCATCATCTTGCGGCGCGCCTGCGGCGAGGCGTCGCGCCCGCCCTGCCGCGCGAGCGCCATCGCGATCACCTCCGCGCCCGCGCGCGCGTGGCCCTGGAGGTTCGCCGCGGTGCGCCAGAACGCCACGGCCACGGCCGCGAGCAGCACGATGAGCACGATCCCGAGGCGGAGCTCGGGGACGAGCGGCTGGAGCAGGGCGACGAGCGGCAGCCCCACCGCCGCCAGCGCGAGGAGCTGGAGCGTCACCACCAGCGCGCGGCGCGGCGCGAGCGCGTTGTCGACCTTGCCGGCGCTCGGCGCGGGGAGCGCGTCGAGCGCGAGCTGGAGGCCGAGCCGGCGGGCGGTCCCCACGAGCCCCGCGACGAGCGGGACGGCGAGCGCCGCTGCGCCCGCGAGCACGAGCACCGACGCGACCTCGCCCGACACGCCGAGTGCCGTGCGCAGCGCGCCCGCGATCCGCGTCCGCTCCGACGACGCGCCGACGATCACGACCGCGAGCAGCAGCGCGTCGAGCAGCAGGACGCGCACGAGCCGCCGTGCGCGCGGCCGCTCCCGCTCGTGCGCGGGCGAGGCGCGCATCCGCTCGAGCCACGAGCCGTACAGCGCGGCGAACGTCTGGAGTGAGCGCGGGAGCCTCGCGTCCACGAGGCTCGCGGTGGGGCCCGAGAGGCGGATGAGCCATGGCGTCGCGAAGGTCGTGATGGCCGAGACGGCCACGGCGATGGCGTAGAGCGCCTGGGGCGCCGCGCCCGAGGTCACGCCGAGCCCCGCGATGATGAAGGAGAACTCCCCGATCTGCGCGAGGCTCATCCCCGTCTGGATCGAGCCGCGCACGCCGCGCCCCGTGAGAAACGCCCCGATCGACACGAACAGCGCCTTGCCGATCACGACCACGAGTGTGAACGTCACCACCGCGGGCCAGTGGCGCAGGATGAGGCCGGGGTCGATGAGCATCCCGACCGAGACGAAGAAGAGCGCCGCGAACATGTCGCGAACGGGATGGACCAGGGGCTCGATGACACGAGACTCCCCTGACTCCGCCACCAGCGACCCCGCGACGAACGCGCCGAGCGCCACCGAGTAGCCGAACTGCAGCGCGAGCAGCGCGAACGCGAAGCACACCCCGACGCTCGCGACCAGCGTCGTCTCCGGACGGCCGAGGCGGACGACCTGGCGCACGAAGCGCGGCACGACGAGGAGGCCGAGCCCGATGAGCCCCGTGAGGAACGTGGCGAGCCGCACCGCCGTCTGGCCCAACGTCGCCACGGAGATGCCACCGCCCGCGCCGGCGCCCGCGAGCGCGGTCAGCACCGCGAGCAGGAAGATCGCGATCAGGTCCTCGGCGATGAGGATGCCGAAGACGGTCGCGGTGAAGCGCCCGCCGACCCGCTGCTCCTCGAAGGCCTTCGCGATGACGGTGGTGCTGGAGATCGCCACGGCGGCCGCGGCGAAGACGCTGGCGACGGTGCTCCACCCGAGCAGCCGCGCCGCCGCGAACCCGAGCGACCCGACGGCGCTCGTCTCCACGATCGCGACGAGCCCCCCCGTCCCGGCCACCTCCGCGAGCCGGCGCAGGCGGAACTCGAGCCCGAGCGTGAACATGAGGAGGATGACGCCGAGCTCGGCGAGCGCGCGCACCATCGCCTCGTCGGCGACGAGCGGCAGCGGGATGTGCGGCCCCACGAGCATCCCGGCGAGCAGGTACCCGAAGATGACCGGCTGCCGGAGCCGCTGGAACACGACCGTCGTCCCGGCGGCGACGCAGAGGACGAGGGCGAGGTTGCGGAGGAAGTCGTGGGCGCTCACGGCAGAAACCTATTCAGCCGCCCACCACGGATCGCGACCCCGCAGAAGCACGTCGCGCGTGACCCGGGCCACCGGGCATCCATCCGTCGGCGACAGGCGGCAGGCGGCCGCTGCCGTTCGCCGGATCAGCGAAACTTCCCGCGCCTTACACTCGTCATACACTCATACACATATGTATACGATCATCGTGGAGAGCGCCCTCTTCGTCGCCCTGCTGGCGGCGGTCGGCGCTCTCGTGCATTTGGCGCTGGAGCACTTCACGCCGCTCGGGATGCGCCAAGTTCAGGACGGGAACCGGATCCGCATGGAGAAGGCGGCGGAGCTCCGGTGCCCCGTGCACGGCCCGCACGCCGAGGAGGCCATGGTACGCCTCCCGAGCGGCGAGCGGATCTGTCCAGAGTGCTACGAGGAGACACTCCATGGCTAGCACCATCGGCGAGCGGTTCGGCTCGATGAAGTTCACCCCGGACGTCGGCGGTCCCGGCGGCCGCACGGGCCGCCGCGCGCTCACGCTCGGGAAGATCATCCTGGTGCTCGCGCTCGCGCTCGTCCTGCTGCCGAACACCACGACCTACATCAACCCCGGCCACGTCGGCATCGTCATCCACCGCGTCGGCGGCGGCGTGGACCCCAAGCCGCTCGGCCCGGGGCTGCACGTGCGCAACCCGCTGCTCACCGGCATCGAGGAGTACCCGGCGTACATGCAGACGCTGGTGCTCACCCGCTCGAGCGACGAGGGCTCGCGCGGCAACGACGAGATCAACGTCAACAGCCGCGAGGGGCAGCCGCTCTCGCTCGACGTGTCGATGAGCTTCGAGCTCGACCCGGCGCGCGTGCCGACGCTCTACCAGACGTTCCGCACGGACATCGAGACCATCCAGCACGGCTACGTGAAGCAGTCCATCCGGCAGGCGCTGCAGGAGGTCGTGGGGCAGGAGGAGATCGCCAACATCATCGGCCCCAAGAAGGCCGAGACGGTGGGGAAGGCGCAGGCGCTGCTCACGCAGCGGCTCGCGCCCTACGGCATCGACGTCAAGCAGTTCACGATCAACGAGCTGCGCGCCCCCGACGCCGTGATCCAGGCCATCAATCAGAAGAACGTCATGCAGCAGTC